>JAEEIG010000051.1 GCA_016281255.1 Bacteroidales bacterium | reverse complement strand
GCCCCGAACGATATCTCCGTGCAGTTAACGCACAGGGACGTCTATCTGGACTTTTTCAAAGACAAGAAGGAAAAGATTCTCTCGTTGCGAAGCGGGCAGCCGTTATGGTTCAAGGACAACGGGTTCTACTCGGCAGCGGGCGACTGCGTGGGAGTTCTGTCTGCGAAAAAGCGCAACGAACTGCAGGAGCTCTATCGGCAAGGATTCACGGTCTATGCGGCGGAGGTGGCTTTTGTGGCAGCCTGGCGCGGCGAGAACGACACCGTGGAGTCGGCGGTGATGCTACCGAGGATGCAGCTGCGGCGGTGACACAGAACCCCTTCGCCAAAAAAATTTCCTCCCCTACTGCAACCTTTTCAACTTTCCGTGTCTTATAGTGCGGAAAAACATTATTTTTGCCGTGCTGTTTCCCCATTGCGGCGTTCTCCGGACTTCGCGCCGTTTATGGCAGCAGCACGGAAAGAAAAACAGAGAAGTCCCCATAAAATGATGAAAAAAATCACCACCTTGCTGCTGACCTTTCTGGCTTTCGCCGGGTACAGTCAGGCCCAAACCGATGTGCTCTCCGCGGCGCAGAAGCTGATCGACACGAAAAAGTACGAGTCCGCGTACGTCCTGCTGGACAAGGACGACCCCGACAACGAGAAACCCGATGTCGCGCTTATGAAAGAGGACATCGTGCTCAACTACTTCGTTTCCAGCATGATGCATCAGTTCTTCGCACTCAAAGACCTGAAAAAGAACGAGGATGTCATGGATTATCGCGGTAAAAACGGCTCGTTCAGCATGTTCTCGTTTCCAGTCGACAGCGTCCTGCTCAAACTGATTGCCGCCTACCCGGACAACTGCAAGCTGTACCGCGGTCTCGCGTTCTACTATAATGAGGTGCTGAACAAGTACGGCGGATACTGGCTTATGGACGAGGAGGAACTGACGCAAAAGATCATCGACAACAGCAAGAAAGCCATCGACGGCGGATGCGGGGACTACGTCACCTACCACAACATGGGAGTGGCACTGCTGACGCAGGAGGAAACCGCTCAGAGCATCCCGTACCTCAAGAAGGCCACCGAACTGGAACCCAAAAAGGCGGACGCACACTACAACTTGGCCTACGCCTACCTGTTCACGGACCAGCTCGACAACGCGTTCCCGCAAGCCAAGGCCTCCTACGACCTCTACAAGGACAAAGACCTCAAGGGGGACGCTGCCCGCATGACCGGACAAATCCTGATGGAAAAGGGCGACTACCGCAATGCCTTGAAATACTTTGAAACAGCGGACAAACTCATTCCGGACGACTACTACAATCTGTCGCCCCTGCTGCGCCTCTACTTAGTCACCGGCAACTCAAAAGCCCCCTCGACGGCCAAGAAACTGTTCGAACTCGCCCCCGAGAATCCGACCATCTACCAGGCCATGATCGAAGCCTACCGATTTGCCGGCAAAGAGCCCGAACTCGTCCGTTTTTACAAGGCGCAACTGCCGAAATACGTGAACAACGACAAGGTTTTCGGCAACCTGCACTTCTACCTCGGCACTCTTGCGATGGAGCACGACAAAGCCGCCGCCAAGGAGTATTTCCTGAAAGCCAGAGTGATTTTCGGGCACGTGTACGACAAAGACCACTACGTGTTCGGGGTGATCGACGACGCACTCGAGGGACTCTGACATTCCTGGTGCCTTTCCCGCAAACGGAACGGTCAACAGTCCAAAGCCGAAAAACCGGCAGCAATTTTCCCGCCCAACCTAATGGAATTTTTTGTATATTTGCAAGTTTTTTGAGAAAAAAGTAAAACCATTAATAATGAGCGAGTTAGAGAATAAGACTGTGAACGAAGAAACCTATAGTGCGGGTAATATTCAGATTTTGGAAGGCCTGGAAGCCGTACGCAAACGCCCCGCCATGTACATCGGCGATGTCAGCGACCGCGGTCTGCACCATCTGGTCAACGAGGTGGTTGACAACTCCATCGACGAGGCCCTCGCAGGATTCTGCAACAACATAGAGGTCAAAATATTGGAAGGCAACGCGATAAGCGTCCTTGACAACGGTCGTGGCATCCCCACGGACATGCATCCCAAGGAGAAACGCTCCGCCCTGGAGGTCGTCATGACCGTCCTGCACGCCGGCGGCAAGTTCAACAAGGATTCCTACAAGGTCTCCGGCGGCCTGCACGGTGTCGGCGTCTCCTGCGTGAACGCCCTCTCCAAGCACCTCACCGCCGAAGTTTTCCGCGAAGGCAAGCACTTCATCCAGGAGTACGAATACGGCAAACCGCTTTACCCTGTGAAAGTGGTCGGCGAGAGCGACTACCGCGGCACCAAGGTCACCTTCCTGCCCGACGACACCATCTTCCACACCACCGTGTATGAGTTCGACCGTTTGGCGCACCGCCTCAAGGAGTTAGCCTACCTGAACAAGGGCATCCACATCTCCATCGAGGACCTTCGCAAAACCGACGAGAACGGCGAGCACCCCAAGGAGGTCTATTATTCTGAAAACGGTCTGCGCGATTTCATCATGCACCTCGACGAGGGCCGCACCAAAATCACCTCGCAGCCCATCTACGTGGAAGGCGAACGCCAGGGCGTGCCGATCGAGGTGGCCATGCAGTACAACGACTCCTTCACCGAGAACATCCACTCCTACGTCAACAACATCAATACCAGAGAGGGCGGCACCCACCTCACGGGCTTCCGGCAGGCACTCACCCGCACCCTCAAGAAATATGCCGACGACAACAAGCTGCTCGACAAGCTCGAAAAGAGCAAAATCGAGATTTCCGGCGACGACTTCCGCGAAGGCCTCACCGCCATCATCTCCGTGAAAGTGGCTGAGCCCCAGTTCGAAGGGCAGACCAAGACCAAGCTCGGAAACAGCGAAATCGCCGGTGTGGTGAACCAGATGGTGGGCGAAATGCTGACCAACTATCTGGAAGAGAACCCGAAAGACGCGAAGACCATCGTCGATAAAGTGGTATTGGCCGCCCAAGCCCGTCACGCTGCCCGCAAGGCGCGTGAGCTCGTGCAGCGCAAGACCGCCTTCAGCGGTTCCGGACTGCCCGGCAAGTTGGCCGACTGTTCCTCCAAAGACGCCAGCAAATGCGAGCTCTTCCTCGTCGAGGGTGACTCCGCAGGCGGAACCGCAAAACAGGGCCGCGACAGCCACTTCCAGGCCATCCTCCCCTTGCGAGGCAAGATCCTCAACGTGGAGAAAGCCATGCAGCACCGCATCTTCGAGAGCGAGGAAATCCGCAATATCTACACCGCTTTGGGCGTGACCATCGGCACCGAAGACGACAACAAAGCGCTGAACATCTCCAAGTTACGTTACCACAAGGTGATTATCATGACCGATGCCGATGTCGACGGCAGCCATATTGCAGCCTTGATCCTGACCTTTTTCTTCCGCTACATGCGCGAACTGATCGAGCAAGGCCACGTCTATCTGGCCACCCCGCCGTTATACGGCGTCAAGAAGGGCGACAAACTGCAATACGCCTGGACCGACGAGCAACGCGACCAGCTCACAGCAGAGGCTTCCGCCGGCGGACGCAAAGTCCACGTGCAGCGCTACAAAGGTCTCGGTGAAATGAAGGACGACCAGTTGTGGGACACCACGATGGACCCCGCCAACCGTCTGCTCCGCCAGGTCACCATCGAGAACGCCGCCGAAGCCGACCGCATCTTCTCCATGCTCATGGGAGACGAGGTGCCGCCGCGCCGCGAGTTCATCGAACAGAACGCCACCTACGCGAACATCGATGCTTAATCCAATTCAGAATTAAGAATGCAGAATTAAGAATTATATTATTCCTTGATCAGTCCCGGCAGGGACAAGAGCTTGGTAGAACAACGTTTCATACGAGATTGAACCATCATGGAAGAACCCGAAGCAATCATCAACAACGAGCCCGAAGTCACCACGACAGAGAACGAACAACCCACGCAGGAGACGACCATCCCTGCGGATGTCATCTCGTTCAAGCACGTGAACATCGCGCACAGAAAGCTGCTGGTGCTCTCCGACATCAGCTTCACCATCAAGCAAGGAGAGTTTGTTTACCTGATCGGCAAAACCGGTTCCGGAAAATCCTCCATCCTCAAAACCCTCATCGCCGAATTGAAACCAGAAGGCGAAGAGGCCTCCATGCTCGGCTATGACCTGCTGAAGCTCAAAACCAAACAGATCCCCGAACTGCGCAAGAAAATCGGAATGGTGTTCCAGGACTACCAGCTGCTGCAGGACCGCACAGTCATCGAAAACCTCATGTTCGTGCTTCGAGCCACCCAATGGAAAGACAAGAACGCCATGCTCAACCGCTGCGAGGAGGTCCTCGCTTTGGTAGGATTGGAGACGAAAGACTTCAAACTGCCCTCACAACTCTCCGGCGGCGAACAGCAGCGCGTCTGCATTGCCCGCGCCCTGCTCAACAGCCCTGACCTGATCCTCGCCGACGAGCCCACCGGCAGCCTCGACCCCATCACCGCCGAGGAGATCTTCCAGACTTTCCACCACATCAACCAGACCGGCACCACCGTGCTGATGGCCACTCACAACTTCTCGATGATTGACAAGTTCCCCTCCCGCGCAATCTGCATCGAGGACGGAAAACTGATTGATTCGCTGGTTTAAGACAACGGAACGAATCAAACACGTAAAAAACCGCCTGTACAAGTCAATGTCAGGGCTAAATTATCGTCTAACAACCAACCGAAATGATTTCGATATTAATCCCAACATATAATACAAACCTGCATCCGCTGGTCTCGGAACTGCAAGCACAGCTGATAGCGAATCATACCAAATATGAGATTATCATCGCCGATGACGCGTCGTCGGACACGTCGGTGCGAGCTCACAATGCATTGCTGGCGGAACAGGAACATGTGCAGTACATCCAATACGAACAGAACATCGGCCGATCCAAAATACGCAACAGTCTGGCCGATGCCGCGACCTACCCTACCCTGCTGTTCATGGACTGCGACGCCCGGGTGAAAAGCGACGACTATATCGCGAAATATCTTCGTTTTTTGGAAGAGAAGCATCTGACCGGCACCGATTTTGTGGTTCTGGGAGGGCTGAGCTACCGTGAAATGCAACCCGAAAAGACCAAACTGCTGCGCTACCGCTACGGCATCAAGCGGGAAGTGCGTCCGGCATACGAACGGAACCGGGATCCGTATCGGGCGTTCACACCGTTCAACATGCTGATTTCCAAATCCGTGTTTGAGAAATGCAGATTCGAAGAGAGCCTCAAACAGTATGGATACGAGGACACCTTTTTCGGCATAGGGCTCAAAAAATGCGGCATCCCCGTCTATCACATCGACAATGAGCTTTATCACGAAGGCATCGACACCAACGAACTGCTTCTCAACAAAGTGGCCGCCGGAGTCGCCAATCTTGTCAATTTGCAATCCCACAACAAATTAGACGACAAATTCATGGAGGTAAGCACGTTGCTTTCCACTTATCAGCGTCTAAAGAAAACATTGACGGGGAGATTCACCTTGTCGTTTCTGGATAAAATCCGGCAACCGCTGAGAAACATTTCATCCACATATAACAGTTTGGTTTTCTTAGACTTATACAAGCTCGCGGTGATGCATAACCTCTTGAATTCCGATGAATAAACGATAAGAAAAAAAATACAGATCAGCTCAACAATCTGTATTTTTTTTTACTTTTGCACTTTCAAACATCATTAAAATTTTAACGCTATGGGATTTTTTAAAGAATTCAAGGAATTTGCAATGAAAGGCAATGTCATGGACATGGCCATCGGTGTGATTATCGGCGGTGCCTTCGGTAAAATTGTCACCTCTTTGGTGAATGACATCCTGATGCCGCTCGTCGGTGCGCTCATCGGCAACGTCAACTTCACCACACTGTCACTGACCCTCCGCACCCCGAAGCTCAACGACGCCGGCGAAGTCGTGAAAGAGGCCGTCACACTCAACTACGGCAACTTCATCCAAGTGACCATCGACTTCCTGATCGTGGCTCTGTGTATCTTCCTCGTGATGAAGGGAATCAACAAGGCCTCCAACTTGATGAAGAAAGAGCAAGAAGAGGCTCCGGCACCCGCTCCCGAACCAAGTGCAGAAGAGAAACTTCTCACCGAGATCCGCGACCTGCTGAAGGAGAAATAAACCGACAAGCAATCCCTTTAAAGAAAAAGCCCGGGCATGATGTCCGGGCTTTTTTTGACTTTGACTTCCGCCATTCCCAAGCCCCTAAGCCTGCAAATCCTAAACTCTATCAACAACATACCTCTTCTGTCCGAACGCCATCAACACGCCACGGAAGGTCAGGAAGAAGATGAAGGCGCACCAGATGGCGTGGTTCCCCCAGCGGGCGACGAAGGCGTAATAGACCGCGAAGAAGACGGCCGTGGCCACGAACATCACATTGCGCATAGGGGCGGAGGCCGTCGCACCGATGTAGATGCCGTCGTAGATAAAGGCGGCAAAACCGGTGAAGGGCAGCAGGTAGGTCCAAAACATGTATTGCAAGGAGGTCTGGATAACCGTTTCGTCGCTGGAGAGGAGGCGCAAGAGCGGCTCTCCGGCCAAGACGAACAGCAACGTGAAGGAAACCGCCAATCCGGCGCCCCAACAGAGCAGATAACGGATGGTGAGGCGGAGACGTGGCTTGTCCTGCGCCCCGACATACTTGCCCACGAGCGACTCGCCCGCGTAGGCGAAGCCGTCCATGACATAGGAGGTGAGCGTGAAGAGCTGCATCAGCAGGGTGTTGGCAGCCAGGATCTCCTCCCCGAAATGAGCGGAGATGTAGGGAATGAAGGTGAAAACCGCGATAAAGCACAGCGAACGGAGGAAAATGTCGGCGTTCACCTTGAAGAAACGGACCATTTTGCGCAATTGCAAAGCGGGTTTCCAACGAATGTCCTTCCAAAGATGCCCGTAACGGCGAATCCATATCGCGACAGCCAGAAACAGACCGCTGTACTGCGCCGCCACAGTGCCCCAGGCCACCCCAGAAATATCGGCGTGAAGAACATAGACAAACAGCAAGCTGCACAGGATGTTGACCACGTTCATCAGAGTGGCGATCCACATAGGAGAGCTGGCATTCTGCATCCCCAAGAACCACCCTTTGAACACAAAAATACTGATGGTGGCCGGAGCCGCCCATATCCGAATAGAGAAATAGGTCAGCATCAAGCCTATTGTCGCCGGGGAGCTGTCGATCCATTTTTGGCAAAGAGAGGCTATCGGCCTCTGTAAGAGGATGATGAGCAGGGCCGACGACAACGCGATGGCAATTCCGCGCACCAATACATTGAGATACTCCGTCTTGTCCTCTGCTCCATACGCCTGCGCCGTCATGCCCGACGTGCCGGCCCGCAGGAAACCGAAATTCCAGTAAATCAGGTTGAAAACCATCGTTCCGAGCGCAATGGCCGCGATATAGGAGGCGTTTCCGATATGCCCCACAATCGCCACATCCACCATGCCCAGAAGAGGGACTGTGATGTTGGTGATGATGCTGGGAAGGGAAATTCGGAGGATTTCTCGGTTCATCCTATTCTTTGGGCTTCTCGGTATTGAACAGGGCTTTCACGAGTTTCGCGTCGTTGCCTTCGGAGTAGATCTCCTCGTCGGGGGCCGGGTTGACTTTGATGGTGATGGCGTCTTCGCTGTCTTCCACGGGACGGTAACTCACAATCGCATCCATGGCGATGATATAGCGCGGATTGACCTTCACAAAGACGGTATAATCAATCCATCGTTCCACCTCTTCCATGGTTTCGTCGATGGAGAGCTTGTTGCCGTTTTTCAGCACGACCGTCATCCTGTCGCGGTTTTTCACGAAATAGGCCACAAGTTCCTGTTTCAGCTTCTGTCCCACCCCTTTCTGGTACATATAGATGTAGGTGTTCACCAAACGTTGGTTTTTATAGACCGTGGTGGAACGGATCTTGCCGTTCACATCGTATGCGTGCCACTCGCCATCGCGCCATCCGTTGTGGTAATCACCTGTCATTGAAATATTTCCATTCGGATAATAGGCAGTGCTCCTCCCATTGGTCTTCCCCCCCACATAATTCGCCTCCAGTTGCACCTGGCCATTCAGGTAATAGGATTTGGAGACCCCGTTTCGTTTGTTGTTCTGGTAGTCGGACTCCTCCAACATCACCCCGGAAGTCGAATAGGTTTGCCACAAGCCATGTCGGTTGCCCTCCTTGTAGTTCTCCACCTTGATCAGGGTGTCCCTGTCGGAATAGTAGCGCCACTCGCCGTCCTTCTGCTGGTCTATGTAGGCACCTTCCGAGGCTTTGCGCCCGTTTTCGTGATACATGGTCGTGCGCACCTTGTGCACGCCCTGCACGAACTCGGTGACGCTCTTCAGCTTGCCGTCGGCATAGTAATATTTGAACGTACCAAAGGGGACATCGTCCTTGAACTGTCCTTCGTACATCAACTTACCGTTCTCGTATTTCTTCCAAACGCCCTGTTTCTTTCCGTTCTTGTCTTTCACATTGATGCGGTCCTGCGAAAACACCAAAAACGGGATCAACAAACAAAACGTGATAATAACAAATCTTTTCATTCTTCCAGGCTTTACCCCCTGCCAGGGCTCAAAGAAATATTACAATAACCAATAACCAATAACCAATAACCATTATCGCACCTTTTCCCGGAGGTCGAATCCACCGGTAACCTCGAAAATCCTGTGCACTTCCGCCATGTCCTCGTGGGGAATGGTGCGGAGAGCACCGGCACCTTCCCCGTGGTAATTGGCGCCCAGTTTCGGGGCCAATTCCTCAATATTGTCCACATACCAGCGCCAGACAGGTCCCTGCTCCACATGCTTGTCGGGATCCACGCGGTCCGGATGCACACAATAGCCGATATCGAGGATGTTCTGCGCTATGCCGTTCATCAGTTCCACCTGCTGGCGGCCCATCTCGCTGTCGCGGAAATAGCCGGTCTCCTGGGAGACTTTTCGCAACACGTTGATGATTTCGCCGGGGGCGTTGCCGCGCGGACAACGAGGCTTGCAGGACATGCATTGTCCGCAGTACCAGATGGTTTCGGAACGCAGGAGACTCTCGATGGTCTCTTCGTCGTTGCGTTGCACGAGGTCGCAGATGCGGCGCGGGTCATAGTCGTAGAATTCCGCCGCCGGGCACACAGCCGTGCACATGCCGCAGTTCATGCAGGCATGGAGCGCCTCTTCGTAACGCAAGTCTTTCTTTATCAGATCGATAAGATTACCCATTTCAGTCGAATTTCACTCGGTTCAGTTTCATCAGTTTGAACAGGAACGTCGGCAATGCTTTCGACCGGTCACGATTCATCAAGTTTAAGCAGAGGTTGAATCTGTTGCTAATCGGGATTTTATGGATTTCCACGAACTCGATCAGGGTGCCGTCGGGGTCCTCGATGTAGGTGAAATGGCCGGAAGCAAGGCCCATGTCGAAGTCGCCGTCGCCAGGACAACTATCCACCGTGAAAGGATGGCCGAGCGACTGACAATGTTTCTCCAGTGCGCGCATATTGACCACATCGTAACAGATCTGGATAAAGCCGGGGTCGCCCCACTGACGGGGTTTCTCGAAAATCTTGCGCGGTTCGCGGTCGATGGCCTGGACCAGTTCGATGGTACTGTTGCCGTACATGTTCACGAACGGTCCTTGGAAGGGCTGGGAGCGGCCCAACAGCACACGCCTGTAGTGCTGGGTGCCGCCACGAAGGGTCTGCCAGTCACTGAAAGTGCCGTCCTTGTCGTAAACCACTGTGTCGTAGCCCAATATATCGCGATAAACGGACAAGGCCTTGTCGATGTCGGAAACGCCGATCATCGCACCGACCACACCACCGGAATAGCGTTTCTCGTCAATAAAGATGTAGTTGTCCTCCACCACCTGGAAAAGATTCCCGCTGGGGTCGTGAACATAGAAGGTGGGAAGGCCCTGCGGATCGGTGAATATTTGCGACACGTTTTGGTATTTGGCCGCCAGTTCCGCATGATAGGCGGAGATGTTATGGGATTTGATCTTGGCACAGAAGACACCGAGGTCGCCGACCTGCACGTCAAATGCGACGGGCAGAGGCTTGCGCTCCGAATACTGCCAGATCTCAAAACCGCCGCCGCCCTGCAGGTTGGCCGCTATGCAAGCGTGCCGCTTTTCGGGTTTGTTGCCCGTATAGGGAAGCATCCTTTCCGCCACCGTGTCATCCTCCAGAATCCGGACATTCATCTGAAACATGTCGGCATACCACTTCCACGACGCCACCATATCCTCCGTGCCTATGCCAATTTGTTGAATACCAACAAGATAATAATTATCCATAATACTAAACTTTAAGCGGCAAATATACACTTTTTATTAAAAAAGGCCGCCCGGAAAGACAGCCTTTTAAATTATTTATTACCTATAAAATATCACTGATGTTTGTCGTATTGTTGGTAAACCGAATTCTGACTGATGAACTCCGGAACAAACTCCTTCATCTTCTTGATCATCTCTGGAATCTGCACAAAAATAGACTTCTCCTCCATATCCTCCACGGCTTCCAGCGCCTCTTTGTAGTCATATTTACGCACTTTGGCGATGAAAATGCGGTTGTGCTCGGTCTCGATCGTGTTCTCCTTGTTGGAAAGCACCTCTTCGTACAGTTTCTCACCGGGACGCAGGCCCACATACTCGATCTCGATATCCTCGCCGAGCTTCAGACCGGCCAGGTTGATCATACGCTTGGCCAGATCGTCGATCTTCACGGATTCACCCATGTCGAAGACGAAAATCTGGGTGCCGGTACTGATCGTGGCAGCCTCCATCACCAAACGGCAGGCTTCGGGGATGGTCATGAAGAACCTGGTGATATTGGGGTCGGTGACCGTCACCGGGCCGCCCTTCTCTATCTGTTCTCTGAAACGCGGGATCACAGAGCCGTTGGAACCCAAGACGTTGCCGAAACGAGTGGTCACAAATGTGGTCTTTCCCTGAATTTCGCCGCGTTCGATGGCCAATCCCAACGACTGCACGTAGATTTCGGCGATTCTCTTGGAACAGCCCATCACATTGGTGGGGTTCACAGCCTTGTCGGTGGAAATCATCACCATCTTCTCGACGCCGTACTCGATACATTTGTCGGCCACCGTGTGCGTGCCGTGCACATTGACGCGGACGGCCTCGCAGGGGTTCTCCTCCATAAGCGGCACATGCTTGTATGCAGCGGCATGGAAGACGATCTGCGGGTGGAACTTGCGGAAAGCGTAATCCACGCGGGGACTTTGCCGCACATCGCCGATGACCGGGACAAACGACAGGTTCGGGAACTTCTCTTCCAACTCCAGACGGATATTGTGCATCGGCGTCTCGGCATTGTCGAAGAGCACCAGCTGCTTCACCCCGAATCCGGCCAGCTGACGGCAGAGTTCGGAGCCGATGGAGCCCGCCGCGCCCGTCACCATCACCACCTTGTCCTTGAAATTGGCGATGATGGCATCCATGGAAATCTTGATCTCCTCGCGACCCAGCAGGTCCTCGATCTTGACGTTACGGACATTCTTATGCGTGAAATTGCCCGACATCACATCGATGTTCGGGATGATGAGCTGACGCACATGGAGGTCGGAACAGACCTTCACCAGTCCGTCGCGCTCGTTCTTGGCATCCACCTCCGAAGTGAAAAGCACCGCATCCACATCATATTCGTTGATGATCTGCTCGAAACGCTTCACATCGTCATAGTTGAACACCGGATAGTCCGCAATTCGCAGATTCTCGGGCTGTTTGTCGGTTGACACCATGCCCACCACCTGATAATGGGTGGAATTCTCCAGCCGGACGATGGCGGCCAACGTCTTGTCGGAGGTTCCGAACAGAAGCACCCGCTGGCAGTTACGCTTGGCCACCTGCTTGTTCAGGAAGAATCGGTAAGCGACAATCATCACCAGACGGACACCGAGCAAAAACAGCACCGTGAGGACAAAATCGGCGAAAAGGGCAAACACCACACCGGCATACAGCTTCTGATACGCGACCGTCATCACCAAGGCCATCATCACCACTTTGAATCCGGCCTCTTCCATGAAACAAATCATGTCGAAATACTTCAAATGCCTGATAATCAGTTTATGCCCTTTGAAGACGAGCATGGCAATCACAAAGGCCGCGAGGGATGAAAGCATCCATATCAGGGCGAACCGGCCGCTGGCATAGAAGGTGCCCCG
This sequence comes from Bacteroidales bacterium, assembly GCA_016281255.1. Classification (GTDB taxonomy): domain Bacteria; phylum Bacteroidota; class Bacteroidia; order Bacteroidales; family WCHB1-69; genus F23-D06. The sequence continues at coordinate 9,767 of JAEEIG010000051.1, read as the reverse complement.
AACATAACCCAGGGCGAGCAGAGCGAGCAACGATGCCGCCAATGAATTCACACAATCCAGCAAAAATATCAATCTCGAATCCAAAAATGTCGAAATCTTGCCGGCCAGTCTGTCGATTATATTTGCCATATTCTACAATTATTATCTATAACAAACACTAAGTCACCCAGTTACAAAGTTCATCATCATCAAATCGCAGCGAGTCACACTCTATCAAATCCAAAATGCAAAGCTATAAAATATTTTTTTGTGCGTTCCACTTTTTTCAAAAAAAAATGACACCCTTGTTGTTGATTTTTTATGTTATTTTTGCATCGCAAAATCAAAAGTCTGACAAATTAACAAAAAGAATTGATATACAGATTATTATGAAAAAAACTATCTCTTTGATGATTTCCATTTTCGCGTTGGCAAGCCTTACGGTTTGTGCACAAAGCGACGATCCTGTGTTGATGACGGTGGGCAATGAGAAGGTCACAAAATCCGAGTTCATCAAGGCATATCAAAAAAACAGCTCCTTGAGCGAGGCCACGGAAGCGGACCTGCGGGATTATCTGAGACTCTACATGGACTACCGCATGAAAGTACAGGAAGCCAAGGCGTTGAAACTGGACACGGCACAGAGTTTTCAGAAAGAGTGGGCATCCTACAAGAACCAATATGCGCAACAATATCTGATTGACACCGAAGTGAGCGACCAGTTGCTGGCCGAGACGGCCGAACGCGCCCGCTACCACGTCCGCGCCTCCCACATCCTGATCAGCGTGCCCGAGGACGCCAGCCCCAAAGACACCCTGGCCGCCTACCACAAAATCATGAAAATCAGAGAGGAGATTGTCAACGGGCTCGACTTCGGCGAGGCAGCGGTCCTCTACTCCGACGACCAATCCGCCCGCGATTACGTCAACCCGCAGAGCCACCGCCTGATGCACGGAAACCGCGGCGACATCGGCTATTTCTCCGTGCTGGAGATGATCTACCCCTTCGAAACGATGGCCTACAACACCCCTGTCGGACAGATTTCGCAACCGGTGCGCACCCAATTCGGATATCACCTTGTGTATGTGCAAGACAAGATTCCCGCTATCGCCAAACTGTATGTGTCACAGATATTTATCAACGACAGCAATGCGCTGGACTCCAAGGTGGACCACAACGTCTCCCTGCAGAAATGCGCGCTCATCAAGCATAAGTATTCGCAAGGGGTCTCCTTCGACAGCCTTGCCGCGCAATTTTCCGAGGACAAAGCGACGAGAAATTCCGGCGGCCGCATGGAACCGTTCACCCCGAACCGCCGCCCCGGCAACTACATCCAAGCCGCCATCAACCTGAAGCCCGGCCAAATCTCCGACCCTGTGCCCTCCGTCATCGGCTGGCATATCCTCAAGCTGGACTCCATCGTCTATACCACCGTCAACGACGAGTTCATCTATATGCTTAAGAACCGTTTGGGTCGCGACACCCGTTCCAAGAAGAGCAAGGCCTCGCTGGTCGAGAAGCTGAAAGTGGAGTACAACTACGAGGAGAAAGGCAAGAAAGCGGCCATGAAATTCCTGCAGAAGAACATCACCGAGAACTACTTCCAGACCAAGAGCGTGGCCATCGACTCCATCAAGGGCATCGAGAAGCTGAAACCGATGTGCTCGTTCGCCGACAAACAGCTCACCGCGCAGGATTTCGGCAAGTACCTCGCCCGCTTCCAAGGCAAACAGCTGACGGGCACCGTGGCCGCATTCCTCGATCAAGAATTCCAGAATTTCGTGAGTGAAAACATGTTACGCTATGAAAGCACGCAGCTGATGACGAAATACCCCGAGTATCGCGACGTGGTGAACGAAGTGTACGACGGTCTCATGATTTACGAAATCAACTCCGCGAAAGTGTGGAACGCCGCCATCCAAGACACTGTCGGCGCCGAGCGTCTCTACGAAGAGATCAAGTCCCAGTTCGCCACCGGCGACTCGCTGAACCCCTACAAGCCGTTCAACGACGTGCGTGCCGTGGTCATCAGCAAATACCAAGACATCCTGGAGAAACAGTGGGTGGCCGAGCTGCACCAAAAATATCCGGTGAAGCTGAACGAGGAGGTTTTCCGTTCCATCTTGAAGAAGTAACGTGAAGAGAACCAGTATCATACTCTGTATCCTCATCGTCTTTTGCACGGGTTGCCGGAAGAAAGACGACCCTATGGTTGCGCAGGTTTACCAGTATAAGCTCTACGCCTCCGAGGTGCGCTCCGGCATGCCCGTCGGATTGTCCGCCGACGACAGCTTGGCCATGGCGCGCGACTACATCGACAACTGGGTGAAGGAGAAATTAGTGCTGCACGAAGCCGAAAAGCATCTCACCCCGCGTGAAAAGAACTTCGACAAGGAGATGACCGAATATCGCAACTCTTTGTTAATCAACAGATATTACGAGAAACTTTGGCAGCGGGACACCCTGGGGAACAGGGTGACTTCGCGCGAGATTTCGGAATTCGCCCGTTCGTTGGACAGCCGCTACACCGTGGACAAGGAGATCGTGAGGGTCAACTACGCGAAAATCCCCACCCAACACCCCGCCCTCGCCCGTGCAAAGGAGATTCTTTTCAACGAGAGCCGCCGCGACGAGGAGAAGGAGACGCTGGTGAGCCTGCTGGGCGACACCATCGAATACCTTCTGGAGGACGACGAATGGCTCTATCTGGACGACTTGCAGAACGAGGTCGCCTTCCAGATTGACGCCGAGAAAGCGGCTCAGAAAGGGGAGATTGTCAGAATCGAAAAGGAGGTGGGCGACAACACCATCCTGCTGGTGATTCTGGACTACCGCTCGCAACGTTCCGTGAATGAGACCAAAGAGGAGCGCGCCGCCGCCGGAATGCTCCTGATGAACCAGCGCAAAGCGGAATACATCAACCGGTATATCCAAGAACTGTATGACAAGGCGGTGAAAGCCGGGGAGATCGTGCAATGAAACCGCAAATCAAAAAAAAAGATACTATGACCGTTAAAATATACAATCAATCCAACAATCCGTTGCCGGCGTACGCATCAGAGTGTGCGGCGGGCATGGACTTGCGGGCGAACCTGACAGAGCCCGTGGTGTTGCAACCCATGGAGAGGAAGCTGATTCCGACCGGCTTGTTCATGGAGCTCCCGCCGGACTGCGAGGCGCAGATCCGCCCCCGAAGCGGTCTGGCCCTCAAACACGGCATCACGGTGCTCAACAGTCCGGGCACCATCGACGCCGACTACCGCGGCGAGGTTTGCGTGATCCTGGTCAACCTCTCGCAAGAGCCGTTCGAGATCCGGCATGGCGAACGCATCGCACAGATGGTCATCGCCCAGTTCCGGCAAATGGAGCTTCTCGAGGTCTCCTCGAAAGAAGAACTCTCCGACACAGAACGCGGTGCCGGCGGCTTCGGTCACAGCGGCAAACAATAATCCCGAATGACAATGAAAAAATTCCTGCTTTTCATCGTTTGTGCGGCATTGACGGCCGGCTTGAACGCCCAATCCGGGAAAAAAGTGCGGAAAACCGCATCCAACAGCAAAGAGGCGGTCACGCAGCGTCAGATTTCCAGCCGTTTCAACCAAGGGCTGCGCTCCTTCTACACCGCGCAGTACGAAGAGGCCATGCAGCAATTCTCCGGCATCCTCTCCGACGCGCCCAAACACGCCCCCTCATACATCATGCTCGGACGCATCCACGCGGAGAGAAAGCAGTATTCTGAGGCCGAGAACGCCTTCAAACAGGCTGTCAAGCTGGACAAGAACAATATCTGGTATCAAGTCGAGCTGGCAAAATACTACATAAACATCGCGGACTACAAAGACGCACTGCCTTATTGGGAGAAGATATGCCAAAAGATACCTGACAGCGAGGTCTATCTGGAACGCCTTTACATGTGCTACTCGATATGCCAGATGAACGAGAAGGCCATTGAAGTTCGCGAACGCCTGGCAAAGCTGACCGGGGAGACAGAGACTGTCGAAGAGTCCACCCCTGAAACACCCGACAACGGAAACCATAAAGAGGCAGGGATGAAATTGTTGGCGGAGAAGAACTATGCACAGGCGGTTCTCGCCCTCGAGACGGCGTTGCTCCAAGACGACACCGACCACGACCTCTGGGTCGCCTTCGCGGAAGCCGCGGACAAGGCGCAGCAATGGCAGAAGTTCACCCCATACGAAGAGGAGCTGACCACCCTGTTCCCGCAATCCTCCGCCCTCCTGACGGCCCTGGCCCAGTCTTTCCTGAAGACCGGCAAGCCCGAAAAAGCCGTGGAATATTTCCAACAGGCCCGCGCCTTCGCCTTCGACGCCGATCTCATGCAGGAGATCCGCAAAGGACTTTTCAATGCGTACACCGCCATGGGGGACACGGAAAGTGCCGAACGGTACCGGTAACCCTCTGCGAGACGCGGAAGGCAAAGAAAAATAGTGTATCTTTGCACCCTGAAAAAAAGAGAGACTATGAAGTTCTATAATGATGATAATGAGGAAGATGAATTCACCGAAGAGGAAATCACGCTGGCGAACGGATTCTGTGAAGCCTGTGACAGGGGGATCACCAAATCGTACAACGAGGCGGAGTACGACATCATCATCTCAAACCTAATGTTCTCTCAAAAAGGCGATTACCTCAAAAAAGCCATCGCCGGTGCGAGAAAAGCATTCCCCGAAGACCCAGAATTTGCCATCTGGCAGGCCCGATTCTACATCTGGAACGACCAGAAGGAAGAGGCGCAGCGCTTCATCCAGACGGCATTGCGGCGCTATCCGCCCTCCGCGGAACTCTACGAAGAGATTGCATTCATGGCCTATACCTTCCATTTCAACCTGAATGTCAGGGAGTTGGTCACGAAGGCCATCGCCATAGAGCCCTCCTCCAACGCCTACTTCATCCTCACCAACATCTACCTTGACAAGCAAAACGTGGACAAGGCCTTCGACTGCATGATGGAGGCCACCCGATACGACATCAACGTACTCGACAACATCGACCTGCTAGTGCTGTCCAACAGCCACTTCAAGTCCGGACGGTTCGAGGCCGAGCTTGAGTTGGCGACCCGTCTGAACAAAGAATTCCCGCTATCCAAACAGATCTGGATGGTGACAGGCGCGCTCAACGCCGCAAACAACAACCATACGGCTTCGCTGGAGGCCTTCGAATTCGCCTACGCCATCGAACCCGACCCCGCCTGCCTGTATTCCATTGCCAAAGAGCATTACATGCTGGGCAATGCGGACAAATGCATCGAGATCTGCTGGCAGGTTCACGCTTCCAACACCATCAACCCGAGAATCCTGATCGGCATCGCGTTCCGGCAACTCGGATACTATGACGAGGCATTGTTCCAGATCAACCAGACCGACGAGCACGACCCCGAATACCCCAACTCGTTGTCGGAAATCATCGAGACACTGCGGCTCTCCGGACGGCTTGACGAGACAGCTCTGTTCGTGAAGAAGTTCTACAACACCCAGCAACTGACATTGGAGAAGTTAGAGTGGGTGCTCGACACACTCTGCACCGACGGGATGGAAGACGCCTTCCGTCAGTTCGCCATCTTGGCCGAGAGCCTGTTCGAATCCTCCCTGGACTACTGCGCATGGCTGACCGAGTTCACCTACATCGTGCATTGGCAGCACATCGGCATCGACATCTTGAAAGAGCGTTACGCCGACCTCCCCGACCCCGAGATATACAAACATATCGGCTACTATTTCGCGTTGCTCTACATCGCGGACGGGAAGCCCGCCATCGGCATCCAGCACCTGCAAAACGCCCTCATCATCAACGAAGAAGGGGTGCGGCAGGACTTCCTCGACCTCGACACCGACCTGCTCTACACCCAAAACCCCGAAGTGCTCATGATGGTCAGCCCCTACATCGACCATCTTCCCGATATTCAAAACAATTAGTTTTCCAACCTGATGAAGAAAACCCTGCTTATCCTGATCATCGCAGCCTGCGCCTTTATGGGTGCGGCACAAACCGAGAATCCCGAAACCCAACCCAAAGAATCCGCCACCGGACGGGTGATTTCATGGTACAACGAACACCTGAACTACGGCACGGTGACGCTGCTGATGACCATTGAAAGCTCGTTCATCCCGTTCCCGTCGGAGGTGATTGTGCCCCCCGCCGCCTACCAGGCCTGCAACAGCGAGAACGACACCTTGCACGTCACGTCGTCAAACTTCGTCAACATCCTGTTAGTCATCCTGTTCGCCACACTCGGCGCTCTCATCGGCGCCCTCATCAACTATGTGCTGGCCCTCTGGCTCGGGCGTCCCATCATCTATTGGTTCGCCGACAGCAAAGTGGGCCACATGCTGCTGCTCGACAGCACGAAGGTGCAGAAGGCCGAGGATTACTTCCGCGAGCACGGCAACGTCTCCACCTTGGTCGGCCGCTTCATCCCCGCCATCCGCCAGCTCATCTCCATCCCGGCAGGCCTCGCCAAAATGCATATCGGGATGTTCATCCTCTTCACCTCGATCGGCGCAGCGGTCTGGAACACCATTCTGGCCATTCTCGGCTACGTGGCACACGGGCAGAAAGACCTGATCGACAAATACAACCACGAACTTACCATCGCCCTGTTGGCTCTCTTCGCCATCGGCGTGGCTTACGTGGTGGTCAAGTGGATCATCTCCGCCAAAAAACGCAAAAACGAAGCACCCACGGATCAACAATAGGATGCGACAATTCGGACTTGTCGGGAAATCTCTCTCTCACAGCTTCTCGAAGATCTACTTCGAAGAGAAGTTCCGTCGGGAACAGATTTCTGACGCCGCTTATTCTCTCTTTGAACTCGCCGACATTCAAGAAATCATCCCTTTTTTACAACAACATCCCGACTTGGTGGGGTTCAATGTCACCATTCCGTATAAACAGACCGTTATTCCGTATCTGGACGCCCTTTCCGACGAAGCGGCGGCCGTACAAGCCGTCAACACCGTGCTGATTCAACGCACAGGAGACAGGCTCCTCGCGAAAGGGTTCAACACCGACATCATCGGTTTTCGGCAGTCGTTGCAAGGATTCGGCATTCCGGAGCGCGCGTTGGTGTTAGGCACGGGCGGAGCCGCCTCGGCAGTCACCCACGTGCTGGAAGGGTTAGGATGCCGGTGCACGGCTGTCTCCCGCGACAAAAAGCGGGGACTCCCCTACTCCTCCCTGACCACGGAAACCATCCGGCGACACCGTCTCATCGTGAACTGCACTCCCTTGGGCACATTCCCCGACATCCATAAAAAACCCGACATCCCATACGAAGGGATATCGGGTGAACATTTCTTATACGATTTGGTCTATAACCCCGCCGAAACCGCCTTTCTCAAAGAGGGTGCCCATCGCGGCGCGAAGGTCCTCAACGGGTTGCCGATGTTGCACGCGCAGGCAGAAGCGGCGTGGCGGTTGTGGAACAGTTAACGTTTCCACAATGCCGGGAAGAATCTCGGGACCTCTTTGCAATAGCGGGCATAATCCGGATATTTCGACGCACTGATTTCCTCTCCGAAGGCACTGCTGCCTTGGAACAGCACGATCAGCAGCAACGCCCCTGCAATACTCCAGTTGACAATGCCGATACCGCCCGCGACGGAGAAGATGTAAAACGAGCACCAAACCGCCTGTTCCGCGAAATAGTTGGGATGACAGCTCACCCCCCAAAGCCCCGTGGTGTTGAAGCCTTTGTTATAGGGCGACGGCAGCTCTTCCAACCTCTTCCCCTCCTTGAGCATTTTCCATTTGGTGGACTGGAAAGCCCACTGCTGTTCATCCGCTACGGTTTCATAGATGATGAATCCCAGCATCAGCACAGCGGCCACTACATCCAGCCAGCCGAAAGGTTTGGTCACGTTCATCAGAACCAATGCGGGGAATGTGGTCATCAACACCAAGACATTCTGGTAAACACTGATAAAAAAGAGGTTGAACACCATCCATTTCCAATGCGGTTGAAACTCTTTTTTGTCACGAAGCACCTTCCACCGATAATCCTCCTCCCCTTCCCAAAATTTGAGTGAATAGGCGCCTTTGCGGGCGAAGTTGAAGGTCAGACGGGCGCCCCAAAGGGTGACGAGGCAGGCCATCACCACCAGCCTGGGGCTCATGCCGCCTTTGACAGCGACCACCCAGACATAGACGATCGGGAGAATACTCCAGAGTTTATCCATCTGGCTGTTGTTGCCGGTGAGCTCACCCACCACGAAACAGAAGAGCGCACTGCATCCGGTGATGGAGAGCAGAAGCTTGAAGGTCTCCATTTGAGTGGCGTCCAGCGCCGGCCCCAGGAAAATGTACAATAACGGACAAACAATCAGAGAGATTCCGATAAGGGTTCCTACAAGTTTAATATTCATAGTATCCATTATTTAAGATGACACATGAACACGGACTATTTCAGATTGGTATCGAACCAGTCGATGAAGTTGCGATGCCACAACAGGCTGTTCTGCGGTTTCAGCACCCAGTGGGTTTCATCCGGGAAATAGAGGTAACGGCTCGGAATGTGGCGCATCTGCGCGGCATTGTAGGCCGCCATACCCTCTGATGCCACGATACGGAAGTCGAACTCGCTGTGAATCACGCAAATGGGCGTATTCCATTTATCGACAAACAAGTGCGGGGAGTTGGCGTAGCTCTTCTTGACCTGCGGGTTGTTCCAATCCCAATACGGACCGCCGATGTCCCAATTGTCGAACCACATCTCCTCGGTCTCCAGATATTGCTGCTCGAAGTTGAACATGCCGTTGTGCGCCAGGAAGGCCTTGAAACGACGACCTTCATTGTAGCCCTTCACGTCGTGGTTGTGGCCGGCCAGCCAATAGACGCTGTAGCCGCCGAAGCTGGCACCGCACGCTCCGAGACGCTCTTTGTCGATCTGTTTCACGCTGTCAGCGAAGAAATCGGCCGCACGCATGTAATCCTGCATACAGAGACCGCCGTAGTCGCCGCTGATCTGCTCGGTCCACGCTTGACCAAAGCCGACCGTGCCTCTACGGTTGGGCGCGATGATGAAGTATTCCGCGCCGCTCATCACCATGAAGTTCCAACGGGTGCTCCAGAACTGGCCCACTTCGGATTGCGGACCGCCCTCACAGTAGAGCAACGCCGGATAGGTCTTCGTGCTGTCGTAGTTGTAGGGATAGATCAGCCATGTGAGCATCTCCTTGCCATCGACAGTCTTGATCCAGTGCTCTTCAACCTTGCCCATGCGCACCTGGGAAAGGACGTCGTCGTTGATGGCGGAAACCTTCTTGCCTTCACCTTTGTTGTCGGTCAGGTTATAGACGTAAATCTCTGAAGGATACTGCATTGACACTTGGTCAGCGTAAAGTTTGCCGTTGACCAACTCGAAGCTGTGCACATCGTGATAACCGTATGAAATCTGGCGGAACTCCTTGGTTTCGCGGTTACAGGCAAAGATCTGGTCGGTGCCGCGGTAATACACCACACCGAGAATCTCCTTGTCGTCATCCGTCCAGCTGATGCCGGTGAAATAATAGTCGAAGTTCTCCGACATGTTGGTGCGCTCGCCGGTTTCGAGATCCAGCACCATCAGACGAATCAGGTCGCTTTCGTAGCCGTCGCGCTCCATGCTCTCCCACGCGATGTACTTGCCGTTGTGGCTGAACACGGGGTTCTGGTCGTAGCCCATAATGCCCTCGCTGAGGTTCTGGGTCGTCTTCTTCTGGATATCATACAGGAAAATGTCGCTGTTGGTGGAATGCGCATAGTCGTAGCCGGTCTTCTTGCGGCAGGTGTAG
>JAEEIG010000050.1 GCA_016281255.1 Bacteroidales bacterium | reverse complement strand
TACCTTCATGACCACACAGGTAGGCTATCAGTTTGCGACGAATATCGACAACCATTCCCTGCTTCACCTGTCGGTGGCTGGCGAAAAGCTGGCCAGTATCGCCCCCCCTCAGGGCTATCAGCTGCACAACGGCTATGGTCCCACAGAAGCCACCATCCTCATCACCATTTATCCCGTCACGAAGAAAGACAAAGATGTTCCCATCGGCAAGCCTCTCGACAACGTGCGCCTCTATGTGGTCGATCAGCAGGGACACCGTCTTCCCATAGGAGCCATGGGCGAGCTGTGGACGGCAGGACCGCAAGTGGCACTAGGCTACCTGAACCGGCCGGATAAAAACGCAGAAGTATTTGTTCAAAATCCCTTCACCACTGAGGAAAAATATATTCGCGCCTATCGCACAGGCGATATCGTGCGCTACCTGCCTGATGGCAACATCCAATTTGTAGGCCGTCGGGATGGACAAGTGAAGATCCGGGGCTTCCGCATCGAACTGAAAGAGGTTGAAAGTGTCATCCGTCAGTTTCCGGGCATCAAGGACGCTACGGTGCAGGCTTTCGACGACGAGGGCGGTGGCAAGTTCATTGCCGCCTATATCGTTGCAGATGAACAGATTGACATCGAAGCGATGAATAATTTCATCTTGGAGGAAAAACCACCTTACATGGTGCCTGCTGTGACGATGCAAATTGACAGTATTCCGCTCAACCAAAATCAGAAGGTGAACAAAAAGGCGCTTCCGAAACCCGAAAAGAAAGCGGCAGAGGTTGTAATGGAAAGTAATGTGCCTATGAATGATTTGGAGCAGGAACTTCATGAGTTGATTGCAGGCATTGTGAATACCACTGATTTCGGTGTTACCACCAAGCTCAGCTATGTTGGACTGACCTCTATCTCTGCTATCAAGCTGGCCGTGCAGGTGAACAAACATTACGGAGTGACACTCGACTCGAAGGCCCTTGTCAAGAACGGAACGCTGCAGAGCATTGAGAACGAGATATGGAAAACCGTGATAGCTGGCGGCGTCATAGTTGGAGGGGATTTGAAATCTCCGACTCAAGAGGCCAACTCTCAATTCTCAGCTCTTAACTCTCAACTAAAAAGCGTTCCGCTCTCCTACGCTCAGACGGGTGTCTATATCGATTGTGTAAGCAACCCGACCTCAACGCTTTACAACATTCCTTTCCTGCTGAGTTTTCCTGCCGGCACTGAAGCTGTGAAGTTAGTGAATGCCGTCAAGCAGGTCGTTGAAGCGCATCCAGAACTGGGTGTCCATTTCACTACGGAAGGCGATTCTGTGATGCAGACCCTTGCGGATAGCGTTCCCGTGGAAGTACCCGTGACCGAAATGTCCGACCAGCAGTTGGCCTCCTACAAACAAGAGTTTGTCCGTCCATTCGATCTTCAGAAGCCACCGCTCTATCGTTTCGAAGTAGTGAAGACCGAAAGTGGTGTCAAACTCCTGTTGGATGTTCACCACTTGGTGTTCGACGGCAGTTCTGCCGATTTGCTTATCCATCAAATCATCAGTGTGCTTGAAAATTCGGCTGTTGATAAGGAAAACTACACCTACTTTGACTTCGTGTCCGACCAGCAGAAGGCTACCGATAGTGATGCCTTCAAGGCCGCTCAGCAGTTCTTTGCCGAAAAATTGCAGAATTGTGAGGGCGCCAGCGAAATTCCTGCCGATTTGCCAAAGACCGACCAACAAGGCTTCATCGGTGAGGCTGTTTGCTCAACAAATCACGAAAAAGCAGCTGTCTTCTGTCGTCAGCAGGAGATTACGCCGGCACACTTGTTCCTTGCCGCTACCAGCTATGTAGTCTCGCGCTACACTAACAATCGCGAGGTGTATCTGAACACCATCAGCAGTGGTCGTTCAAATCTGAAAATCGCGGATACAGTGGGTATGTTTGTCAACACCTTGGCTCTCGGGCTGAGTATTGATGACGTGACCGTCGGCGAATACCTGAAGCAAGTTGGGGAGACCTTCGATGAGACACTACATCATGAAAACTATCCTTTTGCGCGAATTGCCAGCGATTTCGGCTTCCATCCCGCCATCTTCTACGCTTACCAGGTTGGTGTGCTGTCTGACTATAAACTTGGCGGACAGCCCATCGGACAAGAGACGCTTGAGCTGAATGTGCCGAAGTTCAAAATCAATATCAAGATAGAGCCCCAAGGAGTTGTCGTTCAATATGACGACTCGCTCTATTCCGCCCAATTGGGCAACGCTTTGGCCGAGAGTATTGCGGCTGTTGCCGAGAGAATGATGGAAGATCCAAAGGCAAAAGTGCGTCAACTGTCTATCGTCAGCAAGAATCAAGAGGAAGAATTATCGCACCTGCGTCAGGTTGCCACGGGCGAGGCTCCATTCAAGTTCTTCCACGAATGCATCGCTCACTTCGCCGAGAAGTGTCCTGAACAAGAGGCTTTGGTGGCTTGCGACGCCACGTACAGTTACAAAGAGATGGACGAACTGACCAACCGCATCGCCAATGGCTTGCGCCAGCGAGGCGTGGAGTCGGGCGACCGCATCGCTTTGTTACTACCGCGTACCAGCCGGCTTATCCTCTCGATGTTTGGCGTGATGAAGGCCGGAGCCGCTTACATTCCTTGCGACCCTGACTATCCGGAAGATCGCATCAAACTGATTCTGGAAGACAGCGAAGCCCGCTTTATCATCACCACAAAAGACCGCCTCAATGCGGTTCCATCTGACAAAGCCATCGATGTGGAGGAACTCGTCAACTGTCAACTGTCAACTGTCGATTGTCAACTGTCAATTACTCCCGATGACCTTGCCTACCTCATCTACACCAGCGGCTCTACGGGTCGCCCGAAAGGGGTGATGCTGCGCCACGAAGGTATTTGCAACTATCTTTACGGGCATCCGGGCAATGTCTTTGCCAATGCTGTGCTGACCGATGCCACGCGCATTCTCAGCGTCACTACTATCTCATTTGATGCGGCTCTGCAAGATATTGGCACGGCCTACTACAACGGCAAGACACTCATCCTTGCGACAGAAGAGCAGGCCAACAACCCGCTTGAACTGGCGCAACTCATCAAAGAGCAACATATCGACATGGTCAGCGGCACACCATCGCGCTGGCAGACCTGGTTGACAAGCAACGACTTCTGCCAGGCTATCGGAGGAGTGAAAATCTGCCGCGCCGGTGGAGAAAAGTATCCGCAGCAGCTGCTCGACAAGTTGCGCAGTGTCACCAAGGCTCGTCTTTTCAACTGCTACGGTCCCACGGAAATTACCGTGGCCTCCAACAATGCCGAGCTCACCGATGCGACCTTCATCACAGTGGGTAAACCCCAGCTGAATGTCAAGGAGTTTATCGTTGACGCCGATGGCAACGAGCTACCCGTCGGTGTGGTGGGAGAGCTGTATATCGGCGGCAAGGGTGTAGCCCGTGGTTACAACAAACTCGATGAGATGACCTGCGAGCGATTTGTGGAGTATCATGACGAAAGAATATACAAATCAGGGGATTATGCCAAGTGGTTGACTGATGGCAATGTAGTCATCCTTGGCCGCACCGACCACCAGATCAAGTTACGCGGACTGCGTATCGAATTGGGTGAGGTGGAGAATGCCATTCTTCAGGTGGATGGAGTGAAACAGGTGGTGGTCACTATCCGTCAGATTGGTGGCATGGAGCACCTCTGCGCCTACTTCACCGCTGACCGGAAGCTTGACACTGAGGCCATGCGGACAACCATCAGCAGCCATTTGACCGACTATATGGTACCAACGGCATACATGCAGTTAGACCGCCTGCCGATGACCCCCAATGGCAAAACCGACATCAAAGCCCTGCCCGACCCGACTGTGCAGACGGCACAGGGAGGTTCGGGAGCTGGAGCATCGCGCAAACTCACCCGTATTGAGAGGGAACTGCAAGATATGGTAAAGGAGATTTTAGGCATTGAGGATGTCGATATTGAATGCTCGTTAGGCATGGTGGGTCTCACCTCCCTGTCGGCCATCCGCCTGGCTATCCTCATTCAGCAACGTTATGGTGTCTCCCTCCAGGCCAAGCAGATGGTGAAGAACAGCTCCCTGATGAGCATCGAAGACGAAATTATCAGTTCAAAATTCACAACCCAAAATTCACAATCGGAGACACAAGAAGAGAAGAATGCCGATAATTCCGCATTGTCTATGGACCATTGTCCATTAAGCTATGCCCAGACCGGTGTCTATTTCGACTGCCTGAAAAATCCGATGGCGATACAATACAACATTCCCCAAATGGTGACCTTCGCCAAGGATACGGATGCCGATGCGTTGTCAGAAGCTATTCGGACAGTGGTCGGCAAGCATCCCCAGATGACCGCCCACTTCGGACAGACAGAGGAAGGCATCGTACAAACCCTCAATCCCGAACTAACGATAGATATTCCCGTAAAGACGATGAGCGAGAAGGAATTGGAACAATACAAACATGCCTTTGTATGCCCCTTCGATCTTGCAAGCGGACCACTCTGCCGCTTCGAGATTGTGACCACCGAGCAAGCCACCTATCTGTTGTTCGATGTACACCATCTCGTTTTTGACGGCGGTTCTACCGACATCTTCTTCCGTCAGCTATGCGCATTACTCAATGGCACCCCTATTGAGGATGAAATCATATCTTATCCGGCGTACGTCATGGCGGAAAAGTCTGCTGAAGATAGCGAGGACTACCAGGCAGCCAAGGACTTCTTCAAAGAACGCCTGTCTATGGTAGAGGCAGCCACCGAGGTACGTCCTGACCTGCCGAAACCGATGGAGGGAACGGTCAGTCAAGCCGTTGCTCCTCTGGATTTCGACAATATCCAATCGCAACTCTCATCGCTAAACGCTCAACTCTCAACTATTATCACTCCTGCCCATCTGACCTTATCAGCAGTCTATTACGCCCTGTCGCGTTTTGCCAATAGCGAACAGGTTTGCATCACCACCGTCTCCAACGGGCGTTCTGACCTGCGCATCCGCAATACCGTGGGTATGTTTGTCAACACCTTGGCCATGAGTGCCACCATTGGCAAGCAAAGTGTCAGAGACTTCCTGCAAGAAGTCAGTGAGAATTTCGATGAAACGCTTAGTCACGAGAACTATCCGTTTGCGCAAATCGCTGCCGACTATGGTCTGACAGCTGAGATACAGTTCGTCTATCAACTCGGTGTCGCCAGCCAGCACATCGTTGGTGGCACACCGTTGAAGATGGAGGGATTGGGAACCCAGACACCGAAATTCCCCATTACCTTCTTCATCGCTCCAGTTGATGGCCAGCCCAGCGTCTGTGTGGCTTACGACAACGGCAAGTATTCCGCCCGTCTGATGCAGAGTTTGGCCGATGCCGTGAAAGTCACGGTAGAACGAATGATCGCAAATCCCGATGCGGCTCTGAACAGCATCTGCATCGTCAGCGACGAGGAGGCTGAGCGCATCATCAAGATAGGAACGGGTAAAGATATCGAAGTGGATATCACCAAGACCTTCGCCAACCTCTTCACCGAGCAGGCGAAACGCACACCCGATGCACCCGCAGTGGTTGATAAGGACAGTCAGCTGACTTACGTCGAGATGGACCGCTATTCGAATGCCTTGGCCCACCAGCTGATTGACTTCGGTGTGCAGCCCAACGATTTCGTCTGCGTCATGCTTGACCGCAAAAAAGAGTTCCCGCTGTCAGTATTAGCTATTCACAAGGCCGGTGCCGCCTATACACCCCTTGATTTCGAATATCCCAACGAGCGCCTGAGCTATATGTTGGAGAATTCTGAATCGAAAGTCTTGATCACCTCTCATGATGTGTTGAAGGCAAAGCAGGCCGAAGGCGACTTCAACACCGCTGCCGCCAAAACCTTTTTTATCGACGATTTTATGGCAGATGTGCCTGATGCAGAGCCTATTGACTTGTCGAATCCCGATGGCCTTGCCTACATGATTTATACTTCTGGCTCTACCGGGAAACCGAAAGGCGCAATGCTCCATCAGGCCGGTTTGCGAAACTTTATCGCTGTGGTCATCGACATGGAGAAGTTAACAGCCGCCGACCGCGTCAGTGGACACCGTTCGTTCTCGTTCGATGCGCATATCGAGGATATGTATCCCGTGCTTACCTTGGGCGGATCGTTCCACATCATGCCGACGGAAATCCGAAAAGACCTTGGTGCCATTCGTCGGTTCCTAATCGACCATCAAATCACGGGTGGCGGCTATTCAACGGCGATGACCAGCCTGCTGCTCAACACCTTCGACGACCTGCCAATCCGCTTCACCACGGGCGGTGGCGAGAAGATGGAC
>JAEEIG010000007.1 GCA_016281255.1 Bacteroidales bacterium | reverse complement strand
TCGACGTTCTGGATCACGCTCCGGCCTTCGGCGCTCATGGCCGCAATCAGCAGTGCGATACCGGCGCGGATGTCGGGGGAGGACATTTTAGTGGCTCTCAGGCGTTTTTCACGCGCAAGTCCGACCACAATGGCGCGGTGCGGGTCACACAACACGATCTGCGCACCCATCGACTGTAGCATATCGACGAAGAAAAGGCGACTTTCGAACATCTTCTGGTGAATCAGCACGCTGCCCTTGGCCTGGATGGCCGTCACGAGGGCGATGCTGATGAGGTCGGGGGTGAATCCCGGCCACGGCGCGTCGGCGATAGTCAGGATGGAGGATTCCCGCGGGTCGGAGTAGATGCGGTAAGGCTCTTGCCCATGGACGATGAGATCATCTCCCACCCGCTCGAACTGTACACCCATCTTGCCGAAAGTGTAGGGAATCAGCCCGAGATGGTCGCAGGCGCAGTCCTTGATAGTCAGCTCCGACTGGGTCATGGCAGCCATGCCAATGAAGCTGCCCACCTCAATCATATCGGGGAAGATGCGGTGTTCACAACCATGTAACTCATTGACACCCTGAATCTTCAGCAAATTAGAGCCGATACCGGAAATCTTCGCGCCCATCTTGTTGAGCATGGTGCATAACTGATACAAATACGGTTCACAGGCAGCATTGAAGATGGTGGTTTCGCCCTCAGCGAGCACCGCCGCCATCACGATGTTGGCCGTACCCGTCACGGAAGGCTCGTTGAGCTGCATATAGCACCCTTTCAACTGTTTGGCTTTCAGCTCGAAGAACTTTTCGTCGGCGGAAGTGGTAATCACCGCACCGAGTTTTTCCAAACCCTCGAAGTGGGTGGTCAGCGGGCGCCGTCCGATCTGGTCGCCGCCGGGCTTGCCGGAGTAGGCCTTGCCATACCGGCCCAACAGCGGACCGAGCACCATGATGGAGGCGCGGATTTTGGTCGATAGCCGCGAGAACTCGTCGGTGCGCAGCTGCTCGAAATCGACATCCTCCGCCTGGAACGTGAACGTATGCTCATCCACTTCCGTGATTTTCACCCCCATCAACGCCAGAATCTCGCGATACCGCTGCGTGTCGAGGATGTTCGGGATGTTGGAAATGGTGACGGGCTCTTTGGTCAGCAACACGGCCGAGAGCACCTGCAGGGCTTCGTTCTTCGCGCCCTGCGGGGTGATCTCGCCGTGGAGGCGGTGACCGCCTTCGATGATGAATTCTGCCATGACTTTTTCATTTTAACCCAGGGCTGCGGCCTCCGGCCTTACCCTGGGCTGACATATCTTGCCCTTACAGGGCTGCTCAAAGAATTATTCTTAAGTTAATTGTTTTATTCACTAATCACCAATCACTAATCACCAGTCACTAATCACTTATTCCGGGATTACAATCGGGAAGTTCTGCGTGAATTCCATACGGTAGGGGGCGCCGATGATGTTCGTCAGGAAATCGGTGTATTGGTCGGTGAATTTGAACTTGTTGGCATCGTAATAGGCTGCCGGCAGCGGGAAATTACCGATGTTGCCCATTTCGATGGCGTCGGTGTGGAACTCTTCCAATTCGTCGTAGGGGACGATGTCGCGCAACACGGGCATCTTGCCGTAGTACTCGCGGAGCAAGAGGTCAACCACCTTGTCGGCTAACGTGGAAGTCAGACGGCGGTCGTACTCGTAGCATTTGCCGGAACGCGGAATGTATCCGGAAATCTGGCCGCGGGCCTCGATGCCGAGACGCTTGTTGATTTCGGAAGCGATGACGCCGCTCACGCCGCCAAAACGCGGGTGACCGTACTCGTCGAGGTCGGAGCTGGCATATACCATGCCGAGTTCCTGCTTCTCGTCATCCCACCAGCGAACACCTTCGGAAACGGCGATGATGAGGCTGTGTTTCGGGGAACGCATGTACATCTCCTTCACGGATTCGAAGAAGAACTCCTTGCGCTCTTTGGTCATCTCGACTTCAGGCACGAGGGCCATCTGGGCGCCGCCGAAGGAGGCCGTACCGGTAAGCCAACCCGCGTCGCGGCCCATCACTTCGAGCACCATAATGCGTTGGTGCGACTCATTGGTGGTGTGCAGTTTGGCCGTCAGTTTTTTGATGGCCATGGCGCCAGACGGGAAACCGGGACAAAGTACGGTTTCAAACTGCTGGCCGTTGTAGTGGTGATAGGTGCGGGTACGAAGGTCGTTGTCGATGGTCTTCGGAAAGCCGATGACCGGGATGCCGTAGGTTTCATACATCTTCTTGGCCGCACCGTTGGTGTCGTCGCCGCCGATGGTCACCAAAACGTCGATTTTGTAGCGCTCGATGTTGCGGAGGATCTGTTGGGAGCGGTCTTCGGGACTCTTCTTGCTCGGGAAGGGGTTGGTACGGCTGGAGAGCAGCGCGGTGCCGCCGTAGAGGCCGTTATAAGGAATATTGGTCAAATCGACGAGGTCGCCGTCGCCGAGCAGGCCCTTCCAGCCACGCAGCACGCCATAGACGCGGAAGCCGAGCATGGAAGCGCGGTTGCGCACCGCCTCGATGCTGGAGTTGATGGCCGGGGTGTCGCCGCCGCCGGAAAGAATCGCTAATGTTTTGCCATTGAAGAGTTTGTCTTTTCTCATATCGATGATTTTTAATGTTAATAATTGCCTTTTTTATTTCCCGAACAGGTGCATCTCATCGTTCCGGTGGGTGGAGTCGGAACGGATGAGTTCCTCCTCGACGCGCATCTCATCCAGGATATCGTCCAGCATGGTCTCGACGATATAGTTCTGGATGTCGAAATTCAGCGGAGTATTGGTGAATTGGATATACTTGTTCACCATCAACGCCCACGTGCCGCTCACGTTGAAAAGATCCATGCGGATGGCGACCGGTTGCTGAAACGCGGACTTGAGGTACCTGTACTTGTAAACTTCGAAATAGTCCGTAATGGGCGTGCCGTCGCCGTGGATCAGCGCGTCGTAGTCTATGACCTTCAGCGAGTCGATGGCTTCCGTGAGGGGCGAGACGAGCTGCGCTCTGCAACTGGCTGCCAGAAGGTTGGTGTTCCGGATCAGCGTATCGGCAAGATAGCCGTAGCCGTGGTTTTCCAGCGTGTCGAAAAGGGAACTTTGCAACGGAGCATAGTCGATCCGGTATAGTCCGTCCTCGTAGTTGTAGAACCCGTTGTTGTTGCACAGATGGTTGAGCGCGGAGTCGGCGGAAACCTTCAGGCACGCCTTGATGGCCGTGTTTTTCTGCACATTGGTATGCAACTGTTCCACGAACTGACCGGTTTCGTCTTTGCAAGAAGTCAACAAAACCACGGAAAGAATGGCTAATCCAAAAATGAGATTCAGTTTTTTCATATCACTAATTTTTCAAGCTGCAAAAATAGTATTTTTGCCGACATGAAACAACATCTCATCGAAACAAACTCAACCAACGCCTGGCTGACGGCCAAAGTGCGGGAGTTGCGCGCCAACGGCGAGAGGGTGCCGGACCTCTACGCCGTCTATGCGGACTTCCAGACAGCGGGGCGCGGCGCGGGCACCAACAGGTGGTACAGCACGCGCGGCGCAAACATCCTCGCCAGCATCTGTTTCGACACAGGGTTGGCCGCCGCCGACCAGTTCGTCTTCAACCTCTGGTTCGCGACCTCCACCCGCGTTTTCCTGTCCAAACATGTGCCGGAGGTCCTCATCAAATGGCCCAACGACATGTATGTCCACGACCACAAGCTGGCGGGCGACCTCACCGAGCATAGCGTCTCCGGCGGCCGCCTCGACTTCACCGTGGCGGGCATCGGCATCGACGTCAACGAGGAGCGCTTTCCGGAAGAGATCCCCCACCCCACTTCGCTGTTCCTCGAAACGGGACAGCATTTCGAGGTGGAGACACTGTTGGACGAGTACCTCAGCGTCCTGCGGGAGCGCCGTCCGTTGTTGAGTCCCGACCACGGATCCGAGCTCCGCGACGAGTACCTGTCGCATCTATACCGCCTCAACGAACCGCATCCCTATCTCGTTCATGGTGAGCGCACCACCGCCACCATCCGCGACATCGACCGCTTCGGAAGATTAGTGCTGGAACTGCCGGACGGAAAGCGGGAGGCTTTCGGATTCAAGGAGGTCGGGTATTGCTTTTAGAAAAAAAGCCGTCCCCTATTTCAGGAACGGCTCTCTGCCATGTGTTGTGGTAGGTTATAGAATGACAGGATTCATTGTTTCACGAAAGGTTTCGTCACATAACCGCGGTCCGTGGCAATGCGCACGAAATACATGCCTGCGGAGAGGGACGAGACGTTGATTCGGATTGGTAGAGACGTGCCATGGCGCGTCTCTACAACGGCATGGACCGTCTTCCCGTAAACATCCACGACCTCGATTTCCCCGCCCAATTGTACATTGTTCATTGTACACTCCACATTGATATAGTTGCTCGTGGGGTTCGGGTAAATCTTGATATAGCGGTCATATTCCACAATACCAATCGAGTCATTCGAGGTGGTCTTGCCAATCACCACCGGGGTCCAGTCGCTGCTGACAATGCCGCACACCGACTGCACTTGTATCTGGTATTCGGTATTCGGCTGCAGGTCGGTAATGAGGTAAGAAGTCGTATTGGAGATACCGGAGCTCATCGCACCAGTGGCGGTGGAGCGGTACTGGATGTTCCACTGCTCCGCGTCGCCGGTCTCCGTCCACGCGATGGAGAGCGTGTTGTCCGAGGAGTCGGTCACGTGCAGGTCGGTGGGCGCGGGACAAGGCGGCAGCTCCTCCTCCAAGGTGGTGAAGACGATGTCGTCGCCGTAGGTGGTGTCCACCATGGTGGTCACAAAGGCACGGTAGATATAATCGGTGTTCGGGGTGAGGCCGTTGAGCGCGTGCAACATCGTGTCGCCGGTGACATTCACCACCGTGTAGTCACTGGCAAACATCTCCTTCCACTCGAAACCACGTTCCAGGATAGGCAGTTCGCCCTCATCTACGATGTGACCGTGCAACACCGCCTCGGTCTGCGTGATGCCGCTGGCACTGTCGGTGACAACCACAGGCAACGCCAACTGGCAATCTGCCGTGAAGGTGAACATCGTGGTATCCCCTACTATAAAGGGCAGACCAATCTGTT
>JAEEIG010000006.1 GCA_016281255.1 Bacteroidales bacterium | reverse complement strand
TGTGCGATATGTACGGTCTCTACGTCATCGACGAGGCCAACGCCGAATCGCACGCGCAGGGCTACGGGGAGAAGTCATTAGCGAAACGCGCTGATTTCAAGGAGGCTACGGTGGCGCGTGTTCGTAATATGTACGAGCGCGACAAGAACCACCCCTGCATCATCGTCTGGTCGTTGGGCAACGTGTCGGGCAACGGTGTGTGCTACGAGGCTGCCTACGACTGGCTGAAGGCGAAGGACACCACCCGTCCCGTGCAGTACGAGCGCGCCCTCTACGACCGCAACACCGACATCGTGGCCATTATGTACCCCTCGGCGGACTACCTCGCCCGCTACGCCCGCGAGCCGCAGAGCCGCCCGTTCATCATGTGCGAGTACGCGCACGCGATGGGCAACAGCTGCGGCGGCCTTTCCAACTACTGGGACACCATCTACCAATACCCGCAGCTGCAGGGCGGCTGTATCTGGGACTGGGTCGATCAGGGTCTGCTGACGAAAGATGCGCAGGGCCGGGAGTTCTACGCCTACGGCGGCGACTTCGGGGAGAACATGCCCTCCGACGGCAACTTTTGCATCAATGGCCTGGTGGATCCCGACCGCAAGCCGCACCCGCAGTTGGCCGAGGTGCGGAAGGTCTATCAGCCTGTCAAGATTGAGGCGGTGGATTTGGATTCATTGAAATTCCGTATCATCAACCGATTCGATTTCAACGATTTGGAAGAATATTCACTGGTTTGTTGGTTGCGGCCAGACATTGCGCATGAATGGACCGTGCATCCTGATAGTTTTCTTAATAGACCCCTCCGTGGTCACCTAAAACCAATTCCTATAACTCTCGCCCCACACGATACGGGCTATTTTACTATTCCTCAGCAATTTGTGGAGATAATTCGGGATTTGGATACGGTGTCGCCAGGCCAGGATGTGATGCTGGATTTTATGTTATATACCAAACGGCAGAACCTCCAACAGTGGCAATTAGATTCTCCTTCTGGCACTAGTCTCGTCGCTTACGAGCAGTTCAAGGTGCCGGTGCCGACAAAGAAACCAAATATTCCCAACCTTGGTTTTGAAAAGGATACTATTCAGTATCAATGGAATGGAAACGATCTGAATATCATCATCGGGCAGACGAAAATCGTGTTTGACCGGATGCAGGGTTGCATTTCCACGATTGAGAAGGACGGAAAGCCCGTGGTGGTGGACGGACCGCGGCTCAATTTCTGGCGGCCGCCCACCGATAACGACCATGTGGATGGTCACGGCGAGTTGCTTTGGCGGCGCATCGGGCTGGACAATCTCACTTGGACAGTGGATTATTTCGATGTTTACAAAAGTTGGGATGACGCCGTGTATGTCAATATTCAAAGAACCGCCCATAACAAAAACATGGAAAAGGTTCTCGAAACACTTGAGTATTATATGTTCAAGCGCACTGGAGACATCCTGATATACTATGCGACTTTTCCTGGCAAATGGGTACAGTCATTGCCTAAATTCGGTGTGCAGATGAAGGTGTCGGACGAGCTGGTGAACACCGAATGGGTGGGCAATGCGCAGGAAACCTATCCCGACCGGCAGGCCTGCGGATTTGTGGGGCATTACGAAGCCCCCACGGATGATCTGTTCCATCATTATGTGTACCCGCAGGCGGCGGGCAACCGTATGGAGACGCGCTACGTGTCGATGCTCAACAAAGAACGCCAGCGGATGTTTTCCGCCACCATCCCTGACTGGTGGTTGGACGAAAGACGAAACCTCCAGTTCAGCATCTATCCTTATTCCGATGAGAATATTGGGCAGGCCAAGCACACCAACGAGCTGAGAAAGGAAAATTACTATACCCTGAATATAGACTACCTGCAGGCCGGGTTAGGCACGGCCACTTGCGGTCCCGGCATCGCAGACCGCGACCTGGTGGAAACCAGCCGGATGATGTCTTTTGATTTGCTTCTGCAAGTGGGCGAGAATGCATTTTTCGAGGATCTTTTCGTCGATAAGTCCAAATACTTTCTCTATTTCCATCCCGATGTCAATTTTCGGGTTTCCAGAAAAACAGGCGATTTCGACCCCGTCACCTTGCTGTCCAAGCCCGATGCCCCTTACGACAAGCACGCGGATTCCGTCCTCATTGATGAGTACATCGGTAATCCTGCTAACTATCGCGAAGGTTGGGTCGGCTATTTCGGGAAGCCGATGGAGTTGCGCTTGGAGACCTTGCCCCTCAACGGCGACTCCTTGACGGTCACCCTCAGTTTCGCCCACCACCCGTCGCAGTGGGTATTTATGCCGCAGAAGGTGTTGGTGTCGTACTCCAAGAACGGCAGGAAGTTCAGCAAGCCCGAGGAGGTCGCGCTGCCCTTCGACCCGGTGTTGAAGGAGAACGACCAACCGCGGGTCTGCATCCTGCGCCACAAAATCCCGGGTCAAGGGGTGAAATTCATCCGCATCGAGGCCGAGCCGGTGGAGAAGCTGCCGGAGTGGCACGCGGCAGCAGGGGAGAAGGCGTGGATTATGACGGATGAGATAAGATTAAAATAGACTTAAGACATAAGACTTGAGACTTAAGACTTGACGATGATCTAAAATGTTGTACGTCTTACTATTGCCTTTTGCCTAATGCCTTTTGCCTTGATACAAAAAAAGAACTCCTCCGAATCTCCCTGATTTAACGTCTCAAGTCTTGCGTCTTACGTCTAACAATCATTTTTAAGAATTTTTAAGACACCACGGTTTGAAAAAAGTATATTTTTGCACCGTGAATTAAAATGCGAAAAAAAAGAATTAAAAACAATAATTTATTAACCCAAAAAATCAAAAGAAATGAAAAAAGTATTATGTGTAATGGCTCTTGCAGCCCTGTTGATGTTCAATGGATGTAACAACCCGTCTGAGACCCCCATCACTGACATTTTGAAATCCGCCAAGAAAGGTTGGGTGATGACTTCCGTGAAGTCCGTTCCCGCTTATCAGTTAGGCGCTGGTGTCACGCTTGAAGAGCTTTTCGCAGATGGCGACTACGAGCATTTGACCGGTTTCTTCTATTCATACGAGAAGGACGATGCCATTATCTTCGGTGAGAACGGCGTTGAGACCATCGATCCCGGCACTCTTCTTCCTGAAGACCCGACCGAACCCTACCAGATTGCCACCGCTGCCACGTACTCTGTTGACGAAGCCAAAGAACAGATTTCGTTGCAAATGCCTTGGGAGTATGATGCCCAACCCGAACTCTGCTCTGTTGTCTCTTGCACGAAGAGCCAACTGGTGGTCAAATACACGAGAAACGACGACGAGAATCCTACAAAATCCCAGAACACCTTCACCATCACTTACATTCCCGTCAAGTAATTCACCCGCAATTAATCACTTAAAATTTTTATACAATGAAAAAATTATTTTTAGCAGCATTATGCGCTGGCCTTTTCTTCGCTTGTGGCAACAAAAAACAAGCTGAACCCGAAACTTTGGTTGACACCCCCGCATGCCAAGAGATGGTGGAGGAGACTCCGGCCGTTGAAGAGCAAGCGCCCGTCGCTGAGGTTCAAGAACCCACACCCGCCCCTGCAAAGAAAACCACTGCGGCTCCCAAGAAGACCACGAACAACAACAACAGTGGCATGACCGCCACCAAGGAGACCCAGAGTGTGAAAGAGCACGCTGAGAGTGCAGCCAACAAGATCGCCAACAAGGCTATCGACAAAGCTGAGCAAGACGCCACCAACGCTATCGTGAACAGTGGTAAAAAGAAAAGATAATCTTTTTGAAAATATCTGAAAAAAAAGGTGTTCGCCTAAGAACACCTTTTTTGTTTTAAAAAAAAGTGTACTTTTGTGCACGTTTTTTTTGGACTGAAAAGTGATGAATATCAAGGAGAAAATACGCGTGGTAAACGATTTTCCGACACCGGGAATTCGGTTTTATGACATTACCCCTTTGCTCAACGACGCACAGGCATACCGCGAGACCATCGACACGATGGTGGCGATTGCCCAAAAGCACGACCCCGAGGTGATTGTCGCTTTGGAAGCACGCGGCTTCTTTTTCGGACCTGCCATCGCCTACCGGCTGGGGCTCCCTTTCGTGCCCATACGCAAAAGGGGTAAACTCCCGTTCAAGACCTATCAGGAGACCTATCAGCTTGAATACGGCAGCTCGACGTTGGAAATCCACCAAGACGGCCTCCCTGAAAACCAAAAAGTGCTCATCGTTGACGACGTGCTGGCCACCGGCGGTTCCACGGCCGCAGCCATCAACCTCGTCAACCACTTCCACCCCAAAGAGGCACATCTGCTCTTCCTGATGGAGCTGAAAGCTCTGAAAGGTCGCGAAAAACTGGGCAAATATTCCATTGACAGTATAATAACAGTATAAAACAAACTAATCAAATACATTTTTTATGAAAAATATCGATTGGAAAAACCTTTCTTTCGGTTATGTGAAAACCGACTACAATGTCCGCTGCTATTTCAGAAACGGCGAGTGGGGAAAACTGGAATTGTCTTCTGACGAATACATTCCGATGCACATGGCAGCTTCTTGCCTGCACTATGGCCAGGAAGCTTTCGAAGGCATGAAGGCCTTCCGCGGCAAAGACGGCAAAGTGCGCTTGTTCCGTTGGGAAGAGAACTGGAAACGTCTCAACAATTCCGCCGACACCATCATGCTGGCCCCCATCC
This sequence comes from Bacteroidales bacterium, assembly GCA_016281255.1. Taxonomy (GTDB): domain Bacteria; phylum Bacteroidota; class Bacteroidia; order Bacteroidales; family WCHB1-69; genus F23-D06. The sequence goes on along the minus strand of JAEEIG010000006.1, from coordinate 8,878 downwards.
CGGAAAAGCTGTTCTTCGACGCATTGGAGATGGTGATCAAGGCCAACGCCGAATATATCCCGCCTTACGGCACCGAGGGCTCCCTCTATATCCGTCCGTTGCTCATCGGCACCGGCGCCACCATCGGTGTGAAACCCGCCGACGAATACCTCTTCGTCGTCTTCGTGATGCCCGTCGGTCCTTACTTCAAGGAAGGCTTCAAACCCACCGACATGCAGATCGCCAAGGATTACGACCGCGCAGCTCCCCTGGGCACCGGTCACGTGAAGGTCGGCGGTAACTATGCCGCTTCCCTCCGCGCCGGCGAACGCGCCCACAAGGAAGGCTTCAGCGCCTCCATCTTCGCCGATGCCAAGACCAAAACCTTCATCGACGAAGCCGGTCCCGCCAACTTCTTCGGCATCAAGGACGGCAAGTATGTGACCCCGGATTCCGGCTCCATCCTGCCTTCCATCACCAACATGAGCCTCCGCACCATCGCTGAGGACCTCGGTCTCGTGGTCGAAAGACGCCATGTCAGACTCGACGAAATCGACACCTTCGAGGAAGCCGGCGCTTGCGGTACCGCCGCCGTCATCTCCCCCATCCACAAAATCCAAGACAGAGAGACCGGCAAGGAATATGTCATCTCCAAAGACGGCAAACCCGGCCCCTGGTCCATCAAGATGCGCGAATACCTTATGGGTATCCAATACGGCGAAATCGAGGACAAATTCGGTTGGTGCACCATCGTGGATTGCTAATCGTAGTTCCCAACAAAAACAAAAAGGACGCTATTTGGCGTCCTTTTTTTTGTTTTTCGGGCAATAATGACGAATGTTTTCACGTTAAACACCACGTAAACAAAATTTATAAACTATGAAACTGATAAACAACCTGTTGTCCCTCTTCTACCCGCGTCTGTGCGCCGCCTGCGGCGACGCGCTGCAACAAAACGAACAATGCATCTGCTTAGACTGCATGCTGCATCTGCCTGAAACCCAGTTCCATAAAGAGCATTTCAATCCTCTGAGGCACCTGTTCGACGGACGCGTCCCCGTGGAAGAGGTCACGGCGCTGATGAGCTTCAAAAAGGCGAACCATGTGCAGAAAATCCTCCACCATCTCAAATACAGCGGAGAGAAAGAAATCGGAAAGATTCTGGGCAAATACTTCGGCGGCCAGCTGATCACCGAAGAACGCTACCAAGGCATCCAATACGTCCTGCCCGTCCCGCTGCATCCGGATAAACAACGCAGGCGCGGTTACAACCAAAGCGAATGGATTGCCATGGGACTGTCGGAAGGGATGGGCATCCCCTGCCTGACGGACGTGCTGGTGCGCACGCACTACACCGACACGCAGACCCGGAAAAACCGCTTCGCCCGCTGGCAGAACGTCAAAGAGGTCTTCCAAGTGCAACATCCCGGGAAAGTGTCCCACAAGCACGTCCTGCTCTGCGACGACGTGCTCACCACCGGCGCCACCGCCGAGGCCGCCGTCCGCAAATTACGGGAAGTGGAAGGGGTGAAAGTCAGCGTGGTCACCCTCGCCGCCACCACACTGTGACGACACCGTATGCATACAATACACTATTGACCATTTCACCCGAACCCCTTCACGAACATTGTCATCAATAACCAATAACCAATAACCCATAACCATTAAAAATGTATCTTTGCCGTATGAAAAAGAAACTGACATTAGCCTTATTAACTTTCGTAATCATGTGTATTTCAACATCTTGCGCAAGAAAAATCAACGGTGCCACCCCTCACCGCCGCGACCGCAACTGCGGATGCGAGTATTTGCAAGCACCCGGCTCTTCCGATTCGGTGTTTGCCTGCAGGGGCGTATCGCATGCGCCTGAACAGGGAATAGGCAACAGGAAATAGGCAAATAGAAGCAATTAGATCATGATGAAAAGAATTTTTTATTTCGCAATGCTGATTTCGGCGGTGTTGGCAACAGGTTGTTCAGACCGCAATGTTTCTGTAACGATTTCGGGCGACATCCAAAACGGCGGCAACCAAATGATGCGTCTGGCACTCATCACCTCGGACGGCATGGACTTCATCGACTCCACAAACCTGAAGGACGGCCGTTTCGAGTTCAAGATCTCCTCTGAGAACGAGCTGATCAAGGAGCGCGAGAACGCCCCGATGATGTTCCAGCTTTTCCTGTCGGAAGAGAACAGCTTGGCCACGATGGCGAAAAAAGGGGAGCACCTCCGGATCACCGCCGACGCGAAAGACATGGTCCGCACCTACCGCATCTCCGGCGGCGAAGAGGCGGTGCTGATACATCAGCTGGACAGTTCTCTGGCCGCCTTCGTGATCCCGTCGGAAAAACTCTATGAAGAGTACCAGAAGACGCTGGAAGACGACTCGGCGCGGGCGGAAATCGAGGCGAAATATGTGGTGATGCTGCAAAATCACCGCCAATACCTGGAAAATTTCATCGAAAAGCACCCGAACAACATGGCCTCCTACATCGCCTTCTACCAAAGCTACAACCGCCGCAACTTCTTCGACATCTACCGCGACCTGGAGGTGTTGAAAAAAATCAACGCCAACATGGAGAAGGTTTACCCGGAAAGCGAGTATGTGAAATCGATGGAAAACATCGCAGACATGGTCGAACGGCAGATGTCCCGGAACGACTGATTCCATCCCGTCATCATCAAAAATCATCCAATATGCAACCATTAGTCACTATTATCATGGGCAGCACTTCCGATCTGCCCGTCATGGAAGCCGCCTTCAAATTCTTTGACAGTCAAGAAATCCCGTTCGAGGTGCTGGCTCTTTCCGCACACCGCACCCCCGACGAGGTGGCCGAATACGCCAAGAACGCGCACCAACGCGGTATCAAGGTGATCATCGCCGGCGCCGGCATGGCCGCCCACCTACCCGGTGTCATCGCCGCCATGACCCCCCTGCCCGTCATCGGCGTGCCCATCAAGTCCTCCCTCGAAGGCATGGACGCCGCACTGGCCATGCTGCAGATGCCTCCCGGAATCCCCGTGGCCACCGTCGCCATCAACGGCGCCCAAAACGCCGCCATCCTCGCCCTGCAGATGCTCAGCGTCAACAACCCCGAAATGATGGACAAAGTGGTGGCTTTCAAACAGAATCTGAAACAGAAAATCGTGAAGGCCAACGCCGACCTCGCCCAAATCTCCTACAAATTCAAAACCAACTGACAGCCCGATCCCGTAACCCCGCCATGTTCAAGGTCTATTCCGCTTCCGCCGGCTCCGGGAAAACGTACAATCTGGTGCTCGACTACCTGGCTCTCTGCTTCTCCCCCAACCTCAACGCTTTCTTGAAGTTGGCTGACAAGCGGAGCTACGAGTGCACGCATTGCGGCGGATACCAGCACATCCTGGCCATCACCTTCACCAACAACGCCGGCGCCGAAATGAAAGAGCGGGTGGTGAAATACCTGAACAAACTCGCCTTCGCCCAATCGGCGGACGAATGGGACGCCAACGACTTCAGCAACCTTTGCAAAAAAGTGTTCGAGGGAAGAGACCTGCCCGACCCCGAAGAGTGTTTCATCTTTCTGAACAGAAACGCCAAAGCATTGTTACGCAATGTTTTGTACGATTACGCCCGATTCAGTATCACTACCATCGATAGCTTTATCCAGCGCGTGATACGCACCTCCGCCCTCTACCTCCAACTCAGCATGAACTATGCCGTTCAGATTCGCCTGACCGACTACTTCCGCATGGCTATTGAACAGTATGTCTGCGAGTTGGCAAAAAACAGACAACAATTCGAGGTCGTGGTGAAGGAACTTTCCCGACAACTCGAAGACAAAGGCAACGCCAACATCAACCGGTTCCTATCCAAAGGGTTAGGTATCCTCTACTACGATTCCGAAAAGAGCCACCCTTTCCTTAAACATTTTTCAGAAACCGCTGATTTGCTGGATATTATATCCTATTGGCAAAAAGAGTACCGTGCGATTCTGGAACGTTGCAGGCAAGAGGTGCGACCTTTGGCGGAAAAGGCCTGCAAACTGTTTGAAACGGCCAAAAACGAAGGAATCGAGGCCAATGGACAGAAAAAATGGGATCTCTGGTTCGCCCATGTCGCTGACGACCCTTTCCATCTGGAGAAGGGGTTCGACAAGAGCAAGATCCACTCGGGGATGGACGAATCCACGATCTTCAAAAAGGGGAAAGCGGGGAACGAGGCGATCAGGGATCTCTACGCCGCCCAGGTGAAGACGCTGTTCGAACAGATCCGGACAATTGTGGTGAACATGGCCGCAAAATATTTCACCTTCCAGATTCTGTCGAAAAACGCCAACCACCTTCTGGTCCTTGATTCCCTGAAAAACCATATTGAAAAAATCAAAGACCAAACGGACTCCTTTTTCCTGTCGGAAAGCAATCCGCTCCTGAATGACGTCATCCAGGAGGAAGGGCCCGACACCCCGGTTTTCGAGAAACTGCAGTCCTACAAGCATTTCTTCATCGATGAGTTCCAAGACACCTCCCTCATGCAATGGGAGGATTTGAAACCATTGGTAATCAACGCATTGGGCGAAAACGGAAGCGTCACACTCTTTGGAGATGTGAAGCAGTCCATCTACCGTTTCCGCAACGGCGATGCCGAATTGTTCTATCGCTTATCGAACAACGAACGTTTGCAAAACACTGATTCCGAGAAAGATATTGCATCCCTATTGCAAGACGGAGACAGTTACCGGTTCGAACCCTTGAAGACCAACCACAGGTCACGCTCGTCGGTCGTGGATTTCAACAACTTCTTCTTCCAGTATTATGCCGACGCCTTGGGTAAAACCGAGTACTACAGCGATGTCATCCAGGAAAAGCGACCCGACAAAATGGGCGGCATGGTGAACATTTTCGGTTATAACAAAAAGGATTACAGAGACATACGGACCGTCTGGCCCCAATGCACGGAGGAATTCTACCAATCTGTATATCTCAACCTGCGACCTGAAGAAGCGACGCTGTTGTATGCCGTCAAGGATGCGGAAGGCCACGGATACAGCTTCGGCGAAATGGCGGTGTTGCTCAGCGGTCGGGCGAAATGCAACGACTTCGCACAATGCCTCATGCTCGCCGATATCCCCGTCATCACGTCCGAATCGCTACAATTGTGCGACAACCCCAACATCAATCTGATTATCAGTCTTTTGCGACTGCTTCTTAATCCTGACGACACCCTGTCCCAAACCGTCATACTCCATTTCCTCGCCAAAAAACACCATAAGGACTTCCATCGTGTTCTGCACGAAAACAGCGCTGGCCGTTTCTTTGCCACCATAGAGCAACATTTTGGCATTCAGGATTTTATATCCAAGATGGAAGAGTGGAAGAAGAATCCGTTCCTGATGACGGTCCAGGAGATGATACGTTTCTGCGGTTTCGAGTCCGACGCCGACCCCTTCATCGCCGATTTCATAGACTTGGCGTTCGAGTTTTCACAGTCGCAAATCGCCTCCGTAGCGGATTTCCTGACCTGGTGGGACGACCTCAACCGCTATCAGGAGACCATTCCGAGGCTTTCGCTCTCGAATGCCGGAAACGCCGTCCGGCTGATGACCATCCACGCCTCCAAAGGGCTGGAGTTCCCTGTCGTGATCACCCACTGCTCCGCCTCGCGGGCCAGAGAGGGCTACTATTGGGTGACAGACCCCGGCAGCGGCCAGAGTTGCTACGTCAAGCACGAGAAAAACATGCAATACTCCGATTTCGGGAAGGAGTTCGAAGAGGAGGAGGAGAGACGCGCCCTGGACAACCTCAACTTATGGTACGTGGATTTCACCCGCGCCCGCGACATGCTCTACATCCTTACGGAATTTTCCGACAGCAAAGCGGCATCAAGCGACACGCTGGACATCAAAAAGGCCCTGCGCCAGTATATTAACGAAGAAAACAGCATTCTGAAGGAGACAGAGGAGAACACCTACAGCTTCTGCAGCGGGGAAACTTTCTGGAAAAATCCCGACACTGCCCAAAAAGCGGAACTGCCCACAACCGATTTCCGCGTCACTTGCTCGAAAATGACCTTCTGCGACAACCCGTCCATCAAAGTACTGTCACAAGACACCAACACCCAATCGCAGGATATCGGCACGCACATCCACCGGTTTTTGCAAAAATTAACACACTTTCCGCTCACAAAGGAAGAACGGACGGAGGCCACCAAAGACGAGCCGGAGGAAATACGGAACAGGCTGCTACAGCTATTCGAGCGGACGGAGAACGACAGCACCCTCCGCCCCTACTTCTATCCCGACGCGACCGACCGCGTTCTGAACGAGACCTCGATCATCACCGAATCCGGCGACCTGAAACGGCCGGACCGCATAGTCATCAAACCGGACCACGTCATGATTATCGACTACAAGACCGGACAGGAGCACAGCCTGAAATACGAAGAACAACTATCTGAATATAAGCACTATGTGGAGCAATTAGGCTACAAGGACGTCCGCACGGAAATCCTATACATCGACTGAAACGGCCTCAAACGGACGGCCTTTTGACCGCCTACTTGAAGAAGTGGCGTTCACTGCTGTGGCACCCCGCTTCCATAAAAGAGATATATTCCAGGAAGATTTCGTCCTTATGATCGGGGAAAACATGTCCGAATCCGCCGGCCAACTTCGCGATTTGCTGCAAATTATTGTATTCCAAAGGATTCTCCATATCCGAAACGAAGTCATGCGGCACTTTTGCGGTATCGGTATAAGTTCCGGAAAGCTCTTCGGGCAAATTGGCGGGCAAAATCACGTCAAACCGGTTGGCATTTTCCGGCAGACAGGCGGTATGCAAGAGCGCGAAATCCGCTTTGTCGATCTGGTTGACAATGTCTTGAGGAATTTCCGCGTTGAGGGCGTTCCACAAAAGCACATTGCGGAAACCGGCGCGGTCGAGGGTGCCGGGAACATCAACGGGATGCGCACATACTGGCGTTTGCAGTACCTCCTCCAACTTCCGCCGCCTCTCGTCGTTCATCGCATGTCCGCCGGGCGCGACGTGCGGGAACAGCCCCATGTCGAAGAGTCCCTGGCTGTTCAGTTCGCCCTTGATCGTGAGGAAGCCTGAGGCAGGCTTCGACTGGATGTCGAGCAACATGCAGAGGTTTTCCAACTCGTGGAAAGCCCCGGCGCCGAGCCACCGCTCCCAAACGACAAAGGCGGGAGTGGAAAACTTCAGCAAATCATTCACAAATAGTTGTATATCAAGATCTTTCAGGCGGTTCTTTTGCAACATGGCGGTATAATCATCCGCCATCAACGCCTGCTTGTATGTCCCGTAGTTTTTGCCCAGAACATCCACATAGATGCCCTTTTCCAAATGATGCCGAATCAGGTAGAAGTTGACGCAACGGAAGAAAGCGTAATAGTCGGTAATATGCAGTGTTCCAGGCATATTGAACCAGTAACGCGGGGTTTCGGGACAATGTTTCAGGATTTCGAAAACGGCCTTCAACGTTTCCGGGGTCTGTAGAGACGCGCCTTGGCACGTCTCTGCATCGGGTATAATGCAATAGAACTTGTCGGAGGAAAACATCTCCGCAAACGGCAGGATATCGTTCTTGTCGGCGAAGAAATCAGTGCCGCGGCGATAGTAGTCGAATGAGCCCAACGCATTGGTGTTCAGCACCGTGCGGGCTAACCGTTGCAACAGATAGAGGGTTTCGTTGGAATAACTTCCGGAGCTCATCACCAACGTCTGGTTTGTCTCCGCACCCTGCAACTTCCGAGCCACCACCTCGAACACCTCCTCAAACGAGGTCTCCGCCAATTGCCCGTTTTTTTTAATATATGGCTTTATAATCCGTTGATTCATCATATCTTCACATCATCTTATCATCTCATCATCGCTTCATCCCATCATCTTATCATCGCTTCATCCCATCATCGATCATTCATCGTCAGTCGGTGGAATAGCTGCTCCATGCCCAGTGCGTCGAGATCGGCGGCGGTTTTGAGACCTACTTTTTCGGCGAGCTGGTGGAGATCCTTGGTCAGGGTGTCGGCGACCAGTTTTCCCTTGTTGATGATGATGACGTGGTCGCACATGGCCTGCACCTCCTGCATGATGTGGGTGGAGAGCAGCACGGTGCGATCCTTGCCGTAAGAACGTATAAGTTCCCGTATTTCAATCAGTTGATTTGGGTCAAGGCCGGTGGTGGGTTCGTCGAGGATCAGCACTTCGGGATCGTGGATCAAGGCTTGCGCGATGCCGACGCGCTGTTTGTAGCCGCGCGACAATGCCCCGATTTTTTTGTGCTGTTCGGGAGTAAGTCCGGTGCGCTCAATGATTTCATCGACACTCTTCTTCTTGTCTTTCAAATGGAAAACGCCCGCCACAAACTCCAGGAACTCACGTACATACATGTCGTAATAAAGCGGATTCGCCTCGGATAGGTAACCGATTAGCTGACGTAATTTCAGGGAATCTTTCCAAATATCAAGGCCGCAGACGGTGACTTCGCCTTCCGTGGGCGGAATCAGTCCCGTGATAATCTTCATCATCGTGGTTTTGCCGGCGCCGTTCGGACCCAAAAAACCGACAATCTCGCCTTTTTTCGCTTCAAAACTGACCTTGTCGAGGGCATATTGCTCCCCGAAAACCTTTGTGACGTTGCTGACTATAATCGACATGTTCGTATTTTTCAAATAAGGGCGCAAATGTACAAATTTTTAGGTTAGGAACGAACCGCAGGAATTAGGTTCCGATCATCGGCTCTTTGTGTCGCGCGCGTGCTGTAAGCACGCTACTACTTGACTTTATAGTAGCGTGTCTTCGACACGCAGCCTCCTGCGCACGCATGTCCACCCCACACTGCGCTTCACTTCGTTACGCTTATGTGGGGTTATTGAGATTTCGTGCCTCCGGCAC
>JAEEIG010000049.1 GCA_016281255.1 Bacteroidales bacterium | reverse complement strand
GGTGGATGAGGTGTTAGCCATCCTCGACCTGATGGCGGAATGGAAACTCAACACGCTGCACTTCCACATCGCGGACGATGAGTCGTGGTGCTTGGAAATCAACGGGTTGCCGGAGCTTACGGAATACGGGGCGCACCACGAACTGCCCGACTGGCACCTGCAGGAGACCGCCGCGCTGAAGCCCACTTGCAACGGGCGCATCGGCTACAGCACCTATTACACGGCGGAGGAGTACCAGCGGATTCTCCGTTACGCGTGGGAGCGGCGCATCCGAGTGGTGCCGGAATTCGACACGCCGGGACACTCGCGGGCCTCTATCAAGGCGATGCAGGCTTACGAGCGACGCACAGGAGACGCAACGTACCGCTTGCAGGATCCTGCCGACACCTCGCATTATTGGTCGGCGCAGGACTTCACCGACAATGTGCTGAGTGTCTATCTGCCAAGTGTTTACACATTCTACGGAAAAGTTTTCGACGAGGTGATCCGGCTGCATCGCGAAGCCGGGGTGCCGTTGCCGGCTATCCACATCGGCGGCGACGAGGTGCCTGCTGGCGCGTGGTCGGGCCACGACCGACGCGCGCTGAAGGAGCAGTTCATCAACGGAATGTTAGACTTGGCCGAGGGGCGCGGCATCAAACTGGCGGGTTGGGAAGACATCGCCCGCAACCTTACGCCCGAGACGCAGGAGCGGTTGCGAAAGTCGCTCTACTTCCTCAACGTATGGAATACCAAGGGGATAGAGGGATTTCCTGTGGTGGTTTCCCCCGCGGACCACACCTACTTGGACTTGGCCTACAACGACAGTCCGTTCGAAATCGGCCTCAACTGGGCCGGCTACGTGGATGAGCGGAAGACCTTCTCGCTGCAGCCCAAGGAGTACCTCGGGGATATTCTCGGGGTGGAGGCCGCGCTGTGGTCGTCGCAGCTCCGCAGCTTCTCCGACGCCACCTACCAAATGCTCCCCAAGGGTCTCGGCACGGCCGAGCGTGCCTGGAACGCCTATCCCAACTGGCCCACCGAAGAGGCCTTCAAAGCTGATTTCGAGCGGTTTTACGGTATTATTATGGCCAGGGAGTGGCCGGGATGGAAAGAAAAGGGATATAAAAGTGCATTGAAGGATTAGGTAGAGACTCGATATTTTGCTTCTTTACGATAGAGTCACTCCTTTCCCGCAAACGCCTTCAACTTCTCTTCCGTCAGCCGGTAAATCGTCCAATCCTCCATGGGGACGGCGCCGATGCTTTTGTAAAAGTCGATGGAAGGCTGGTTCCAGTCGAGGCATACCCACTCCATGCGACCGCAGTGACGCTCCAGCGCTAAATTGGCCAGATGCTGTAGCAGTGCCTTTCCGTAACCGAGCCCGCGCTTCTCCGGCAACACGAAAAGGTCCTCCAAATAGAGGCCTTTGTGTCCCACGAAAGTGGAAAAGTTGTGGAAGAAGAGGGCAAATCCGACAATCACGCCGTCCTCTTCCCCGAATACCACCTCCGCCTCGTGGCGCACAAAAAGGGCCTCGTGAAGGCCCTCCGTTGTGGCTTCCACTTCATGGACAAGTTTTTCATACTCAGCCAGTTTCTTGATAAATTCCAAAACAGTGGCGGCCTCGTTCTCTTTCGCCGCGCGGATGGTGAATGTGGGCATAATGGCATCTGTGGACTTCTATTCTTCACTTCTTCGCAGTTGCCGACCTCGGTGCGAAGTCCGTTAAACATCAAGACAGGCAAACCACGCTGCAAAGATAGCATCTTTGTCTGAAAATAGGCCGCAAAATTCGCAAAAGGGTGCAGGGTGTTCGTGTTTTTTCTATTTTTGCAGCAGAATCACAATCGTCATAAAAAACAAGTCCAATGAAAAAACTACTGATTTCCAGCATTATATGTTGTATGACACTTTCTCTTTTCGGTCAGGGGGTGTCTCACAGCCAAATTCTGTTTTTGGCCAAAACTTACCACAATTTCATGTTTCGCAACGAGCCCACAAAGGATGTGATGGTGGAGTTGCGTGGAATTTCCGACCCCGCGCTCGTGTCAAGTGCCGATTTCATTGCGCAGACCATCACTTCCAAAAACAAGATCCTCACCACCCCATATCTGAAACGGCCTGACAACCAGACCTTAAAGCAACTTTACATCATCCGGGCGGTCAATCTGAATTTGTCAGAAAAAGAGCCTCTCGACAATGACCACCTCATCGACAGTCTGCAGAACGCCGAAATCCCTATCTATGAACTGGTTGACAATTATTACGGACTGCTCTTTACGGCTGTGGGCAACAAAAACCAGCCGTTTAATCTTTCAAAAGTGAATTTCAAAATGAATGAATACGATTTGAAAGACGACACCGAAAAAGCGATTTTCTTCTTCAATTGCATGAGCCTTTGCGGCATCAACATCTGGGGTTTCATCAACATTGCCAAACCCATGAATACGAAGAAGGCATACGAATACATCAAGAAGTTCCCCAAATTCAACGGTCGCCCCTACTATGAGTACCAGGATTTCTATTTCAAAGATTTTGAGATGGAAATCGTGAAATCCAACGGCGTGGAGAGCTATAAAAGCTACTATTTGAACAAATACTACGAAACGCTTCTGTATCACCTCTTATGCCTGAATGTGGAAGGCGCCTCCCAAAAAGAGATTGACGATCTGATGCTGGGTTCCATCCTGAAAGAGCGCTCCCTATACCCTTACACGAAATACAAAGAGACGCTGGAAGGGCTTTTCAATGAGGTGAAGAAATAGGTGCAGAATGCACAGTGAGTTGCGGAACCTTGCCGCAGACGTTATTTTTCGCAACATCCTCAAATATTCTGTATTTTTGCACTTTCATTGTATCATACAAAAACAATTTATGGCAAAGAAATAAGAAACTACCCCGTCTGACGATATATTCGAAGGGAAAGCCGCTATGTTAGGCTTCATTGACCTCTTCCGAAAGGCAATCAATGGAGACAAGCTCGCCGTGAAACTTGCCAACAAAATCTTGGACGAGTGGCAGAAAGAGTGCGACAATCTTCCCGGTGGAGACGCTGCGGATGACAACTTCGCCTTTTTGCCCCCTTTGACAAACGGCGGCAATTACAACGACGACGACTTCTATGACGATGATAACGATGACTACGATGATGATGACGACTATTGTCCCTACGAGAAACCGACCCTCAGGCGGCCGAACGTGTCGGAGTACCATCTTCGCATCAAGCTCAAGGACATCGGTATCGATATCTGGCGCGAGCTGAAGGTCCCCTCCAACGTGGAGCTCGACTTCCTCGGGCATCTTCTGATCGACATCATGGGCTGGGAGGATGTGCATCTGTTCCATTTCATGCACAACAACACGTTCTACAGCGACCAGGAGAGTGTGGACATGAGTTTCCGCGGCAACGTAAAACTCTATTCCGACCATACACTTTCGGACTTGCTGAAGGCCGAGAAGGACAAAATGACATTCGAATACGATTTCGGCGACAGCTGGTGGCATGAAATCAGCGTGGTCGGCATCCGTCCCTACAAGAAAGGGGAAAAGCACCGCATCACATTCGTGGACGGCCAAGGTGCGTGTCCGCCGGAGGATTGCGGTGGCGTGCCGGGCTACGAGCGCCTGCTGGAAATGGCAAAGAAGAAGAGGAAGAGCGCCGAAGAGAAAGAGGGACTCGAATGGTACGGCATCGACAAGAACTACGAACCGAACGATCCCGATATTGAATTTTGCAAAGAGATAGCGGAGGATTGGGATGAGGCGTTGAGGAAGAAATAGGGAGTCTATGGCCCATAGATTCGGTCATGGTGCGCGCAGGGGAGTTGTAGGGGCAAATAATTATTCTCGGAACCGCACTTCCGTCGTCAGTTCCCGCACGCCCCCGCAACGCAGTTCTGGTGTGTTGATGCGGATGTCGCAGTCCACTACGAAGATGTTTCCCCCTTCGGAACGGATCACATTCTCGTCATGGAGGTCGCTCAAGTATATTTCGGGGGTGGCGTATGTCCAGTTTTTGGGGTTGATTTGTTTGAAGCCCATGTTTTGGGCAAAGGTAGATATTTCACTATCTGGGACGTGAGTGCCCTTTACAAAAGCTTGCTCTACAATGATTTTAAACTCTTCATCTGCTTTTCCAAAACCTAAGACATAAAGTTTTGTTTCAGGAAAACAAGTGTTATGCAAAGTAATTCTGTCAAGTGCAAGTATGGGCTGTACAAAATAATCAAGTCCTATCGATTTCACTAAAGTGGCTCCATGGTCATATACCATCGCCTCGCCGCCTTCAGCGATCTTCGTTCCCAAAACATTTTGGAGGGCATTGTCCACATCATCTGTCCAACAACCAATGGCTTTCGCCCATCGTTCTAAGATTTCAGCTTGTTCCTTTCCCTGTTGGAGCTCTCTTTGGAATCCTCCGACATCTTGTGCAGCAATTCTATTTGCATGAGTTTCTGCTCCCGCGAGCAGGGATGCAACAACATGCGCAGGACCTCCCGCTGCGCAGCCGTGCTGTTCCGCCGGTGAAAATCGTTGATATACAAGCCTTCCTGTGACAAATTGTTCAGCATATTCATCCAATTTCTGAAGACCCTCGGGAGTGAAGCCTTCCACTATGATGGCGTTTACCGAATCCCAAAAGTCCTTATTATTCATAATTCAGTTGTATGTATTTTTCAAGCCCGCAAAATTACAAAATAATCCGATATGAAAAACCGGGCGCCGACCGCGATGGGTCAACGCCCGGTTTGGGGATTGTAGAGACGTGCCATGGCGCGTCTCTACGGGGTTCCGTACACATGGAATGTGTACCTCCTATTTCCCTTCGCTCAACTTC
>JAEEIG010000005.1 GCA_016281255.1 Bacteroidales bacterium | reverse complement strand
ATGGCCGTGCAGAACGTCATCGGCGACGGTTTCCGCGGCGCCACGTGGGTCTCGATCCACAACGGCGGCGGCGTCGGCTGGGGCGAGGTCATCAACGGCGGCTTCGGCATGGTGCTGGACGGCAGCGACGACAGCGACCGCCGTCTCCGTTCGATGCTTTTCTGGGACGTGAACAACGGCATCTCCCGCCGCGCGTGGGCCCGCAACGACGGCGCCCTCTTCGCCATCAAGCGCGCCATGGAGGCTTGTCCCGAACTGCACGTGACGTTGCCGAACTTCGCAGATGACAAACTGATCGAATCAATGTTTTAATGAATACCGTAGGGGCGAATGATTATTCGCCCCTACCATTCACCATAATCGAAAATGCCCAGATCCCGTTATCAATTCCTCGTTTTTGCCATCCTTCTGATGACGATTTCCGCAGGCTGCCGCAAGAAGCCCGCCCCGATTGTCATCACCCCGGACATCGAGAAGAACCACCTGCAAAGGAACCATATCTTCGGGAAGGTCATGCATCTGGAAACCGTGACGTACTACCTGCAACCGGACTCCCTGCCGCTGTCGGACACCGCACGGTTGAAAGAGCTGACCGCAAACCGTGGCAACGGTGACCGGCGTTTCGTGCATCACTACAGCTACGACAGCCATCTGCTGGATTTCACCTGCATCGGCGAAGACACGCTCTATCTCCGGAAATACCTCTACAACGACCGCGGGCAGCTGACCGAATGGAATGAACGGGACGATCTCCTCGGCAACACCAGATGTGTGTACAGTTATGACCGCAACCACTTCGTCGAAAGCGAGAAAATCTACCGCAACGACACTCTTGTCATGTCTTTCGCCCACAAAACGGACGGTGTTGGCAACATCATCTCCACCACGCAGGACAACTCGCAATATGAGACCACGACCAGCTACCGTTACGACGAAAACGGTCTGGTAACGGAAATCACCGAGTATGAGCCCGACGGAAAAGTCTTCAAAACAGCGAAAATCGAGTACGACAACTACGGTGACGAAGTCAACAGGTGCGTGTACAAAACCGGCAATCAAATGATTGAATACACCTACACGCAATACGCCCAGGACGGCCGCGTGCGCAAGGTTATCTACGAGGACAAGCTCCACCATGTCAAGGAATTCCACTACTTCTTCAACTACGACACCCACAAAAACTGGCAAACAGAGGTATGCGCCGTGGACGGCATTATTGTCTATATCAAAGAACGCAAATTCACCTATTACGACGAATAACCCCCTTTAACTAAAACATCAACTATAAACTTTAACTTTAACCTTAACTTAAACATTAAACATTAAACTTCAATAACCCATAACCAATAACCAATAAACTTAAAAAAAATGGATTTAAGCAAAATTTTATCAATCACTGGCAAGAACGGACTTTACAGATTCCTTTCCAAGACTCCCAACAGCTTCATCGTGGAGGGTCTGGACGACGGCAAGCGTTTCCCCGCCTTCTCAAGCGACGGTGTGGCCGCATTGGACAACATCGCCATCTTCACCGAAGCGGACGAAATCCCGTTGCAGACCGTCTTCCAGAACATCTACAAGAAAGAGGACGGCAAAAAGATTGAGATTCCGAAGGACAACAACGCCATCAAGGCCTATTTCGCCGAGATCCTTCCCGAATACGACCGCGACAGAGTCTATGTCTCCAACATGAAGAAGGTTTACCTTTGGTACAACATCCTGGTGGAGCACCAACTGATCGACCTCGAGGAGCCTCAGACGGAGGAGTCCGCCGCCGAAAAGACCGACGACCAATAACCCCCCATAACCTGTAGAGACGCAATGGATTGCGTCTCTACAATTTCCCTTTATCCCTCAACCATAAACCCATAACCTTTAATTCTTTACAACCAACATGAGTACTTACGCCCGCGAAAGCAGAGCCTGGATTATCTGGCTCACCATCATCGCCGTCATCTTTGCCGGAGTCGGCATCTTCTTTTATTACACCCTTTTCCGGCAATCGAAATCGGAGTTGATCGAAGCCATCCCCACCGACGCTTCGTTCATCTTCGCATTAAACGACAACGATGCTTTTGTGACCGGTTCAGCCCGTCTCAGGCCCTATCTGGACGAGCTGTTCGTGATGGATGCCATGCCGGCTTTCGAGACCATGCGCGGCAAGCTGCCCGCCGGCGAGTACGACCTCACTGTCTCCGGGCACTATGACGACAACAACGCGCTCAAGCTGCTTTTCAACATGCACGCCGACAAGGCCGCCTTCAAGCATCTGCTGCGCGCGCTCAGCATAGACCCCAACAACCACATCTCTTTTGAAGGCAGCCGTATCTACACTTACGGCACCAATTTCAAGAGCGTCAAGTTCGTCTATGTGAACCACATCATCTCCTTCTCCACGGATGTGGATCTGCTCAAACGCGCCATCGTGCAACATGCCCACCCGAAGAATCTGCTGTCAGACAAGCAGTTCAAGGAGATGTACCGTCTCTCGGAAAAAAACCGCAAACAAAACTGGCTTATCATCAACCCGAAGAAATACACGGCCCACCTCTCCTCTTATCTGAACGAGGAGATGTCCAACCAGCTTTCCAAATGCTTGGAAAATGCCGGTTGGACAGCATTTCAGCTGCGTTTGTCCGGCAACGAGATGCACCTTTCCGGTTATACACTCGTGGAGAATACGGACAACGAGGATTTCGAGCTGCAAATCAAGAAAACAGACGACGAAATGGAAATCGTCGACCTCTATCCCGCAAGTGTCGATTGCTATACCCATCTGGAAATACGAAACGCACGCGATTTCAACCTGAAGAGACTTTTCGACAACCGGCAGACAATCCAGGACCTCGCCCCCTCCGAAATCGGTTATTTCACCCTGTACGGGGATTCCACCAAATACCATTACACCATTCTTTTGCCGAATAGCGAAAAGAGCGCACTGGAAATCTTCTACAAGGATGCCGCAAAAGCGGATTCCGCGCGGGCCGCACATCCCGACGGCTATTACCAGACCCCGCAGCTCCCTAAGCCGCTGCTGAAAGCGCTCGCCCCCGACTCCGCAGTCTGGTTTGTGGAAACCGGCGATGCACTTGTGTTTGCCGATACCAAAGAGGCCTTGACCGTCTATCAAAACAGTCTTAAAACTGCAGGACCATTAACCCAAAACAGATTGTATCCATTTGTGAATGAAGCGGTTGCTTCTTCCGCATTACTGAATTTCGTGATATTCAACGAGGAAAACAACACCTTCTGGGCCGACCACCTTTCCGAGAAAGGCAAAACCAGTCATTTCGGGAAAAACCTACGCATCTTCTCCCTCAGCTGCGACGCTGTGGAGGAGAACCTTCATTTAGTCCCTGTAAATTTGTACTTGCTTTTTTAATTTCCTGACAAACACCCGGATTAATCGAGTTTCAGCACCGCGAGGAAGGCCGACTGCGGCACTTCCACGTTGCCGACTTGTCGCATACGCTTTTTACCCTTCTTCTGCTTCTCCAACAGCTTGCGCTTACGGGTGATATCGCCGCCGTAACACTTGGCTGTCACGTCCTTACGCACCTGTTTGACGGTTTCACGGGCAATGATTTTGGTGCCGATGGCCGCCTGGATGGCGATGTCGAACTGCTGACGCGGGATCAACTCCTTAAGCTTCTCACAGATACGGCGTCCGAATGTGTAGGCGTTGTCCACATGAATCAGCGCCGACAAAGCATCCACAGACTCGCCGTTCAGCAGAATATCCAGCTTCACGAGATGCGCGGGTTTGTAATCGGTAATATGGTAGTCGAAGGAAGCATACCCTTTGGAGATGCTCTTCAGTTTGTCGTAGAAGTCGAAAACGATTTCGCCAAGTGGCAGATCGAAAGTGAGCTCGACGCGGTTGGCGGCCACATACATTTGGTTGATCAGCGTGCCGCGCTTGTCGATGCAGAGCTTGATGACCGGTCCGATGTAGTCGTCCTTGGTGATGATTTGGGCGCGGATATATGGCTCTTCCACATGGTCGATTTCGTTGGGCGCGGGCATTCCCGACGGGTTATAAACTTCCAGCCATTGCTTCTTGGTAGTCAACACCTTATACGAAACATTCGGCACAGTGGCGATCACATCCTGGTCGAACTCGCGGTCCAGACGTTCCTGGATGATTTCCATGTGCAACAGTCCGAGGAAACCGCAGCGGAAACCGAAGCCCAGGGCCAAGGAAGACTCCGGGACGAACGTCAACGAGGCGTCGTTAAGCTGTAGTTTCTCCAAAGAAGCACGCAACTCCTCGTATTGGTCGGCCTCGGTGGGGTAAATACCGGCAAAGAGCATCGGTTTCACCTCCTGAAAGCCCTCGATGGCGGTTTCGCAAGGGATTTCCACATGTGTGATCGTATCGCCGACCTTCACCTCCGTGGAGGTCTTGATACCGGTGATGAGGTAGCCCACATCGCCGGCGGAAAGCACATCCTTGGGCACGCGGTCCATCTTGAGGATGCCGATTTCGTCCGCGTCGTACTCGTGATTGGTGGAGAAAAACTTCACCATCTCGTGCGTGCGGACAGTGCCGTTGAAGATACGGAAGTAGGCGATGATGCCGCGGAAGGAGTTGAAAATGGAGTCGAAGATGAGAGCCTGCAGGGGAGCCTCCGGGTCGCCTTTCGGCGCGGGAATGCGCTCGATGATAGCCTCAAGGATCTGCTCCACGCCTTGCCCTGTCTTGCCGCTCGCCTCTATGATGTCGCTGGCATCACAGCCGATCAAATCCACAATCTGGTCTTTCACCTCTTCGGGCATCGCCGCCGGCATATCCATCTTGTTGATGACAGGGATGATTTCCAAATCGTTGTCAATGGCCTGATAGAGATTGGAAATCGTCTGAGCCTGAACTCCTTGCGTAGCGTCCACGAGCAGCAATGCGCCCTCGCATGCGGCGATGGAACGGGAGACCTCGTAGGAGAAATCGACGTGGCCGGGAGTGTCGATCAGGTTGAGAATGTATTTCTCCCCCTTGTACATGTATTCCATCTGGATGGCGTGGCTCTTGATGGTGATGCCGCGCTCACGCTCCAGGTCCATGTCGTCGAGCACCTGATTCTGGAAGTCGCGGTCGTTAACCGTCTTGGTGTATTGCAACAAACGGTCGGCTAACGTGCTCTTCCCGTGGTCGATATGTGCGATGATGCAGAAGTTCCTTATGTGTTTCATCTATAATGGTTATAGGTTATAGGTTATTGAAGCCCAACGTATGCCCCATTTTCGCCTGTTTGGTCTTCAGATAATTCTCGTTGATTTTGTTGGGTTTTACGATTATGGGCAGGGTTTCCGCGATTTGGATGCCGTGGGCGGAGAGGCCGACGCGTTTTGCGGGGTTGTTGGTGATCAGACGGACCTTGGTGGCGTTGAGGTCGCGGAGGATTTGCGCTCCCACGCCGTAGTCGCGCTCGTCGGCTTTGAAACCGAGTTCAAGATTCGCCTCCACGGTATCGCGGCCCAGTTCCTGCAAGTGGTAGGCTCTCAGTTTGTTGATGAGCCCGATACCACGGCCTTCCTGACTCATGTAAAGCACCAGGCCCTTGCCCTCCTTATCGACCATCTCCATGGCGCGGTGCAGCTGTTCGCCGCAGTCGCACTTGCAGGAGCCGAAGATGTCGCCGGTGGCGCAGGAAGAGTGCACGCGCACCATCACGGGCTCGTCCTTCTCCCAGTCGCCCTTCTTGAGTGCGAGATGGGTGGCGCCGTTGTTGAGTTGCGTGTATGCAATGAGCTTGAAATCACCCCATTGCGTGGGAAGGTTCACCTCCTGTTCCCGACGGATGAGGCACTCCTTCTCCAAACGATAGGCAATCAGTTTTTCGATGCTGGTGATGGTGATGCCGTACTCTTCCGCCACTTGCAAAAGCTGCGGCAGACGCGCCATCGTGCCGTCAGGGTTGATGATCTCGATGAGGGCACCCACCGGTTCGAGACCGGCGAGTTTCAGCAGATCGACAGTACCTTCGGTGTGACCGGCGCGGACCAGCACACCGCCGTCGCGGGCGCGCAAGGGGTTCACGTGTCCCGGACGACCGAAGTCGGTTGCCTTCTTCGACTTGTCAGCCAGCGCATTGATGGAAGCCGCACGGTCGTGCATGGAGACACCCGTGGTGCAACCGTGACCGAGAAGGTCAACGGTGACGGTGAAGGGGGTCTCGTGGATGGAGGTGTTGTTGGAGACCTGCATTTCGAGGTCGAGCTCGCGGCAGCGCTCGGAAGTCATGGGCACACAGAGCACCCCACGACCGCGGGAAAGCATGAAGTTCACCTTGTCGGCGTCAATATGTTGGGCGGCGATGATGAAATCACCTTCGTTTTCGCGTTCCTCGTCATCCACCAGGATGACGAATTTTCCGGCCTTCAAATCTTCAATGGCCTGTTCAATTGATTGTAACTTAGATTCTTGCATATCTAATATCGCTATTTTCAGAAATTTGCAAAGATACGATTTTTTTTGCAACCATAAATATTATACCTTTGCCAATGTTTTCAAAGCCAAAGGGCAAAAGCCAAATTATTGACAAACAGTAAAATATAAAATTCCATCCAGCGTATGTTGACGGAGAGGACATTGGAGAAATTGCGCATTCTGACGGAGGCGGCGAAGTACGATGTGTCGTGCTCGTCGTCGGGCACCGTGCGGCGCGGCAAGAAGGGCATGGTGGGCAACACCGTGGGCGGCTACGGCATCTGCCACTCCTTCGCCGACGACGGGCGTTGCATCTCCCTGCTGAAAATCATGCTCACCAACCACTGCATGTTCGACTGCGCCTACTGTGTCAACCGCCGCTCCAACGATGTGAAGCGCGCCACTCTCTCCGTGTCGGAGATTGAGGCCATCACGATGGAATTCTACCGCCGCAACTACATCGAGGGGCTCTTTCTGTCGAGCGGGGTGGTGCGAAATCCCGACTACACGATGGAACGGCTCACCGCCATTGTCCGCGACCTGCGGCTCATCCACCGCTTCAACGGCTACATCCACCTGAAGGCCATTCCAGGGGCTTCGCAGGAGCTGCTCAACGAGGCGGGCCGCTATGCCGACCGTATGAGCGTGAACATCGAGATCCCCAAAGAGGAGTCGCTGAAGCTCCTGGCTCCCGAGAAGGACCACCGCAGCGTGTTCCAGCCGATGCAGCTCATCCAGCAGGGAGTGCTCGAGAACAAGGAGGACCGCAAGCACTACCGCCACGCGCCCCGCTTCGTTCCCGCCGGACAATCCACCCAGATGATTGTCGGGGCCACCAAAGAGACCGACCGCGACATCCTCTCCATGTCGTCGATGCTCTACGGCCAGCCCTCCATGCGCCGCGTCTATTACTCGGGCTACGTGAGCGTCAACACGTTCGACTCGCGTCTGCCGGTACTCAAGCAGCCGCCACTCGTACGCGAAAACCGCCTCTACCAGGCCGACTGGCTGCTGCGCTTCTACCATTTCAAGGTGGAAGAGATTGTCGATGACCTGCACCCGAACCTCGACTTGGAAATTGACCCGAAGCTGGCGTGGGCGTTGCGGCACCCCGAGGCATTTCCCGTCGATATCAACATGGCAGACTACGAAATGCTGCTCCGCGTGCCGGGACTCGGTGCCAAGTCGGCGTGGCTCATCGTCAACTCCCGCCGTTTCAACCGGTTAACCACCTTCGATCTCAAAAAGATGGGCGTGGTGATGAAAAAGGCGAAGTACTTCATCACCTGTCACGAGCTCGGCGCCTCCAACCTGCAGCCGCTCCTCGGCATCAACGAGCTGACTCCCGAAAGGCTGCGCCCGCTGCTCGTCTCCAAGACGGAACAGAAGCTCGCCGCCGCGGAAGCGCAGTTGTCGTTGGAGTTTGGGGAATGATGTCGGATATGGAAAGAGTAGAGGCGTTGCGCGCAACGTCTCTACAAGACAAATTCATTTGTCGGCGTGTATTCGGAATTTATGTATCTTTGCGGGTTGAAAAAAGAACAATATTATGGGCAATACATCAACATACCAAGCATCCGCAGCGATGAGCAATTTGTGGAACTATTTGCGCGGTTTGTCTTTGTCATACGAAGACAGACATTGGCTTGCGGACAAATTGATTGAAAACACGGAGAAGAAAGGGAAAAAAAGGAAAAAAGAACTGGTTTTCCCGCACATCAGTGAAGACCTCAAACCGTCGCCTGAATTGATGGCTATGGTTCTTGGGCCTGTACCCGAAGGCTTTGATATAGACAAGGAACTTGAACAGATGTGGGAGGAGCGTGCAAAATGAAGGTGTTTATAGATACGAATGTGGTTCTTGATTTCGTATGCAGAAGAGAACCGTTTTATAAAGATGCTTCAGAAGTGTTTGTCATGCACGAACGCGGTGATATTGAATGTGTCATATCCGCGTTAACCATCATAAACAGTGCATACGTCATGAGGAAGATTTTCCGTAAGTCAGAAATCAATGCTGTCATAGAATGGCTTTGTGAATCATTTAATGTGTCTTCCATTAGTCGAGTAAACATTATGGATGCAGTTCAGAAGGATTCATACGATTTTGAAGATACGGTGCAGTATTATTCCGCCTTATCGTATCATCCCGATGTGATATTGACCCGCGACAAGAGAGGATTCTCCGACTTGGACATCCCTGTGATGACCCCGGCAGAGTTTTTGGAAAGAAGCAGACAACAATAAGAAAATGTTGTATATTTGCGCCCGAAATTTTTGACAAAACAATAAATAGTAACGAAACAAATCGCCTATGATCAGAACCGCATAATGCTGTTATGCACACCATAGAATAAGAAAAAGCGAAGTAGCTTGTACACTGGAACCTTTGAAACTTCGACACTTTCAAATGATACTTCCAAGAGTAAAGCGACGACGCTCCCGCCGTATGGCGTGGGCTTTACTCGTTGTAATTGGGAAGTATCAGGTAGTCGAAGACCTCAAAGGTTCCAATGAAAGCGAAAAAGTGCCACGCTTTTTTTGTGTGCGTAACAGGACACATTCTATCCCGGCACAATTCAACATATTATTAATGAAAACCGATGGTGCCGGATGGGATATAACGCGGCGAAAAAAGAGAATGAAAAAAGGAATTTTCATTACAATGTTTTGCACCTGTTTCTTTTTCATATCAGCACAAGTAACAATTAATAGCGAACCAAGTGGGGCAAAAGTATTTCAAGAAGGAAAATATATTGGAACCACCCCATGTAATGCATCTCTAAATGTAAAATCAAATAAACTTGTTTATGATATAGATGCCAACAAAGTGCGCGACCCATCAAAACCTCCATATTCTTACGAATTCACCATAACCATGGATGGATACGAACCAGCAACTGTTTATTTTGAAGGACAGTATGAATATCATCAAAGTGGTTGGGTCGGTGGAGGGCAAAAATACTATATTGTTAAACCAAAATCTTATAAACTATTTGCTGTTTTGAAAAAAGACAATGCTTATGCCAGTCAAAAAATTTCCACAAATGATGAACAACAAAAAGATAAAGAAGCAAATCCAAACATTAGGTGGCATTTTGATTCTGATCCAGAAGATGCAAAAATATTTTGGAAAGTCAAATCTTCTATACCTGACATCGTAAAAAACACAGAATTGCTCTATTTAGGAGAGACTCCATTCAATGAAACAAAACCTTTAAATATTAAAGGTTTGAATGAAAACAATTCAGATAAAGTTGAGATTGAAATTGTCATTATAAAAAAAGGATACATCAAGCAGACCAAATCTTTTTCAGGAAATTCACTTATTAATCAACAAGAAATCAGCTGGTTTTTTGACTTAATAGAAGAAAAACAATAAAAACAGGAAAGAAATCAGGCAACTTAATCAACAGAAAGTGAGGTTAAAAATATGTAGAAAGATAAAAAAAGTAGCAATCTAGGAGGTGTGCAAAAAAGATTTGTATTTCACCGCTAAAAAACTGGCAATGTGCGTATATTATCGCAGCTAGTGTATATTATTAATCAAAACCGATGGTGCCGGATGGGATATAACACGGCAAAAGGAATAGAATGAAAAAAATTAAATTTTTATTGGTTACATTATTGACAGCACTGACACTTTTTGCATCTGCAATACCTTCTGGTTGTTACGAGGGTTCTTCCAGACATAATCGTGATCGTTGTGCTATTCAAATCAGTAATAATGTCATTCATGTCATAGGAAGTGATGGTTACGTGGTGGCAAAATGGACTATTGTTAGTGATAACAACGGGAAACTTTCCCTTAAATCCGAATATGGTGCTACAACAACGGCATCATGGTGGAGCGAAGATGGTAAAGTATACCTGAATTTCAATTATGACACATATACTCTCAGAAGATAATGAGACGAGGACTTGTGTATAGCATGTACCCGACACGGAACAGGCTATATACAAGTCTTATTTTTACTAAAACCGATGGCGCCGAATGGGTTATAACGCGGCAAATTATATAAAATGAAAAGGTTTCTTGTAATAGGATTATCATGTGTCTTCGTTACTATATTTGCTGTTTTGACTATGTCTTTCAAAACAACACTAGCAGTATCAAATGAAGGCTGTATTACTTTTCAGGGCAATGCGTACGATGATGGAGAATGTATTGCTACAGTAACATTGACATCATCATGCCAGTTTTTGTTTATTAACAAAGAAGAAAGTCCACATGAATACATACGTGGTACATATTCTATTGACGGCACAATAGAAAAAGGTGGTCAATGTAGAATAAAAATTTATGTTGATGGTGAGCCAACACAATATGGTACAATTGGTTGGCCCGTAGAAGATAACAAAATTGTCTTGATATTGGGTGATTATATTTTTTATTAAACTCTCAAACCGATGTGCCGATGGGATATAACAGGCAAAAAGAAAATGAAAAAATGTATATACCTTTCGTTAATCATGTTATGCACATATTATATCTCAGAAGCTCAAGTGTGCAAAATCTCCAATTCCAACGACAATGTCGAAGTATTCAGTGCGTCAATTGTTGATGGTTCAAGAGTTGATGTCACAGTAGGCAACGACAGTCAAGATATTTCCGCCAATGTAACGGTGGAGGTGACGGTGACTTTTGAGTCTTCCAGATATTCTAACAACTACTCTAAAAATTATGTTGGGAAAGGAGTTGCAAGTCCTAACCAAGAGACCATTATCAAAATCCCAATTGACACCACTTATCCTTCTAAACCTGATTTCAAGCCCACTTCAGTAAAAGTTGTTGGAATATCGGGGACAAAATGTCTCTAAGAAAGCCCTATTGATGATGCAAGAGATTCATGTTTCAACACATGAATCTCTTTTCTTTATCAAAACACAAAACCACATTTAACATTTCAGATAAGTTCTTCAATAGTGCCTGTGCCTGCACCTGATTACTTATACCGCGTGCGGGTGGTCAACGTCAGCACCGGCGAGTACGAAGGGAATATGACGGTGAATCTGTAGGTTGTCGTTTGTTACTGCGTGCCTCCGGCACGCAGCCCATCCCGCGCATCGTCCACCCCACACTGCGAGTGTGGGGTTACTAAGATATCGTGCCTCTGGCACGGAATAGAGAACCGCCGCGAAGGTTATCAATCGCACCGGATATTGGCCAACGTCCTCCTCGTGTCGAAGACACGATATTTTAGTAACCCCACACGAAACGAACGAAGTGAGTGCCGTGTGGGGTATGTGGACGATGCGCGTGATACAAGCGTGTCGGAGACACGCAACTACGCACGCCGCCCCCGCATTCTACGTCACGCTGTGTAATCCGCATAAGAGTCCACTATCCCCTTCACCGCCACCACCACCGCTTCGCTCTCCATCAGGGAGAAACAGAACATCTTCTTGCCCAAGTCTTTGAACGAGGAACCGAACGTGTAAAGGCGTGTATCGTCAAGCAGAAGAAAACGGTCGTGGACAGAGGGGACTTCGCGCACATCGTATGTTTTCCCATCTTTGGCAGTTGTTTCCATTTTGGAAACAACTGATTCTTGACACAATTCTCCTGAACTGAAAATGTTTTTCAAATGCTTGGAGATAGCAGCTTTTTGAACACCGAACAGCATACAGATTTGCGCCTGTGTCAACCAGACGGTGTCGTTCTCCACGCGCACATCCAATGTAATCCCTGCGTCATCTGACTGATATTGTTGTATTTCCTGATTCATCGTTTTCAAAGTTTCAAAATGCAAATATACAACAAAAAACAGGGTTTGTCAAGAGAAAAAACAGATTATTTTGTATTTTTGCGACCAAATTATGACGATATATTCTTTCGACGGCACAATCAACGGCCTCCTCACGGCAGTCTTCGAGGCGTTCGCACTGCACGAACAGCCGGAGGTGTTGTTGTCGGAAGGTGACCCGGTGCCGTTGTTCTGCGAGCGACTGTATGCCGTCCCCACCGATGAGGAAAAGGCGGGGCGCGTGTGGAAGGGGTTGGAGAAACGGTTGCCGAAAAACGCCGTGAAGATGCTTGCCGTCAGCTGGCTGTCCGAGCTTCCGGAGCTTCACAACCCGCTGTTCCGCTATATCTGCAAAGTGTTCCGCCAGCCTGAGGGGGCGCCGGGGATAGAACACAACTTCGCCGACCCCGACGTGCTTTCCGTGACCAACATCGCCCGCAAGGTGCTGCACGAGGGACAGCGAATGAAGCAGTTCATCCGTTTCCAGAAGGCCAAGGATGGCACCTACCTCGCCGTCATCTCGCCCGACCACAACGTGCTGCCGCTCATCACCGACCATTTCGCGGACCGGTTCAACGACCAGCCGTGGCTCATCTACGACGCCAAGCGCCATTACGGGTTCTACTACGACGGGACAGGGGAACCGGTGCGCATCACTTTCGCCGACGAGTCATCGGTGACGTTCAACCTCGCCAACGGCCATCTGAACGACGACGTGCTGAGCGACGACGACCAACTTTTGCAGGATCTGTGGCGCACCTATTTCAAGGCAATATGCATCCGCGAGCGACTGAATCCCCGGAAGCAGCTTCAAGACATGCCGCGGCGCTATTGGAAATATCTGACGGAAAAGCAGAAGGCTCAGTGAAACTGCATCAGGTAGGCTTTGATGAAGCCGTCGATGTCGCCGTCCATGACCGCATTCACGTTGCCGACCTCGTACTGCGTGCGCAGGTCCTTCACCAGCTTGTAGGGCTGCATCACGTAGCTGCGGATCTGGCTCCCCCACTCTATCCTCTTCTTGGAGCTCTCGATTTCGTTGATCTTCTCCCGTTTCTTTTCCAGTTCGATCTGGTAGAGCTGCGATTTCAGCATTTGCATGGCCTTCTCGCGGTTCTGCGACTGCGAGCGCGTGATCTGGCACTCGATGATGATGCCCGTGGGATGGTGGTGCAGGCGCACAGCCGTCTCCACCTTGTTGACGTTCTGCCCGCCGGGACCGCTGCTGCGGTAGGTGTCCCACGAGATGTCCGCCGGACTGACCTCAATCTCGATGTCGTCGTTGATGACGGGATAGGCGAAGACAGAGGCGAAGGAGGTGTGCCGCCGCGCCGCTGAATCGAAGGGGGAGATGCGCACCAAACGATGCACTCCATTCTCGCTCTTGAGGTAACC
This sequence comes from Bacteroidales bacterium, assembly GCA_016281255.1. Taxonomy (GTDB): domain Bacteria; phylum Bacteroidota; class Bacteroidia; order Bacteroidales; family WCHB1-69; genus F23-D06. The sequence continues at coordinate 1,538 of JAEEIG010000005.1, read as the reverse complement.
GTAAGCGTAGGAGCCCTCGATTTCGATGGAGGCGGACTTGATGCCGGCCACGTCACCTTCCTGGCGGTCAATGAGTTTCACGGAGAAGTTGTGGCGTTCCGCCCAGCGCATGTACATACGCAGGAGCATCTCGGCCCAGTCGCAGCTTTCGGTGCCGCCCGCTCCCGAGTTGATGTTCAGAATCGCGTCGAAGGAGTCCTCCTCGTCGCGCATCATGTTCTTGAACTCCAGCTTCTCCACGGCCTCCATCGTCTTGTTGTAGGCCTCGTCGAGTTCGGCTTCCGTGGCATCACCCGACTGCTGGAACTCGCTGACCACCAGCAGTTCATCGTTCAGCTCGGCGGCCTTGTAGTAGTCGGCCACCCACGCTTTGATGCCGCTGATCTCTTTCAGCAACTTCTCGGCGGCCTTGGGGTCGTCCCAGAAGCCGTCTTGTTGGGTTATTTGTTCTTTGTCTTTAATTTCTTGTTCTTTGGCATCTACGTCAAAGATACCTCCTTAGCTCACTGAGCCTCGTTTGAACCGCTTTGATTTGGTCGGATGTTGTCATATCTTATTACTTTATTTATTATCGTTGTTGTCGCCCCCACACTGCGCTTCTTCCCTTTTCGTCCCTGTTTACCCCCACACTGCGCTTCGCTTGTGTGGCTGTCATCCCCACACTGCGCTTCGCTTGTGTGGGGTTACTTGCACTTCGTGCGTCTTGCCTCTTCGAGGCTGCTCAAGGAAGCAATTATCAAGTACTCTTCGACTCCTGAGCGTCTCGAGTCTCAAAAAGGCCGCAAAAATACAAAAAATCGGGATTTGTGAAGATACCACTATGAAAATCGAAAGCGTGAAAGACAGAATGGTTTTCCCGCAGACTGACGCAGACTTTTTTCAGCGCAAATCCGCGAGTTCAGCGGGATTTGTTTTTCCCGCAGATTTCGCAGATTAACGCAGAATATTTTCAGCGCAAGTCTGCGAGTTCCGGGGGAATAAAATATCCTGTATAACCCATAAATTGGTGCTGAAAAGCGTGAGCCTCAGAGTAAATCTTGGACAATGTGGGATATGATGCTTCACCCTGAAAATTGCATCACCTATTGAAATAACTGACAAACCGGTTCTTCTTGCAAATAGATTGTCACTGCCTTAATGACCGAAATCTCCCCCGATTCCTCTTTGCCAACAAACAAGTCAAAATCGGAAAACATGTGGAAGTGGTCACCAGTCTCATTGATGAAGTTCAGGATATATTGCATTTCCGAGAAGCCATCCTCATCAAAACGAAATTGAACAACGGACGATTTCAAGTCGCACAAGCACATAATGTGGTAATCAGTACCTGAAAAGGTCTCCTTTGGGGCAGGTTTCACCTCCAAACAACGGACACTTATCATACCCGATGTGGTATTTGACAGCGGGAAACTCAATTCCCCCTTTTTGCTCCGCAACAATTCCATAAACTGAAGTAGCCCATCTTTGTCAAGAGTAATCTCGACATAGTTGGTAGGGAAGAATATTAGTTTACTCATAGGTGATAACATGCTTTATCT
>JAEEIG010000048.1 GCA_016281255.1 Bacteroidales bacterium | reverse complement strand
TATTGATGCAAAAGAACTTAACCGCATGGCAAAAGAGCTGTTGGAGAAATAGTTTGTTTAAAGAATAAAGATTATGCCCAAACTCAAATCGAAAATATTGGTCGTGGATGACAATGCGGGGGTGCGCGCCACGCTGAACATCCTGCTGCCGCCTCGCTTCGAGGCGGTGGAGACCGTCGGCACGCCCAAAGTGCTGATTTCCACAGTGCGCAGCTTCCGCCCAGACGTGGTGCTGCTCGACATGAACTTCGAAACCGACATCAACACCGGCAACGAAGGCCTCTACTGGCTCTCCGAACTGCGACGGCAATATCCTGACATTCAGGTGGTTCTGATGACCGCCTACGCGGATGTGCCGCTGGCCGTGGAGGGCATGAAACGAGGAGCATTCGACTTCATCGTGAAGCCGTGGGAGAACGAGCATCTGATGGCGGTGTTGGAAGCGGCCTGCAAACAACGGAACAAAGAGGCGCATCCGACTGCAAAACAGGAGGATGCTGCGATGTTGTGGGGTGAAAGTCCTGCCATGACTGCCATCCGGAAAACGGTGGAGAAGGTGGCCCCGACGGACGCTACCGTGCTGATTACAGGCGAGAATGGAACTGGCAAAGACGTGTTGGCCAACGAGATACACCGACTGTCGCAACGGGCGGCCAAACCGATGGTGAGTGTGGATATCGGTTCGCTGTCGGAGAGTCTGTTCGAGAGCGAGCTGTTCGGGCATGTGAAGGGGGCCTTCACTGACGCACACACTGACCGCACCGGCAAGTTCGAGCAGGCCAACGGCACCACGCTCTTCCTCGACGAAATCGGGAACATCCCGTTGCATCTGCAGGCCAAACTGTTGCGCGTGTTGCAGAACCGCTGCGTCACCAAGGTTGGCGACACCAAGGCCGTGCCAATCGACATCCGGCTGGTGTGCGCCACCAACAAGGACCTTCCCGCGATGGTGCGCGACGGGCAATTCCGCGAAGATCTCTACTACCGTATCAATACGGTGACCCTTCAGCTGCCGCCTCTGCGCGAGCGTGCGGACGAGATAGAGCCGTTAGCCTCCTTGTTCATAGACCGATACGCCAAGAAGTACCGTCGTGATGTGACGGGAATCTCAGAGAGTGCTGTGGAACTGCTGCACCGTTGTCGCTGGTCCGGGAATGTGCGCGAACTGCAGAACCGGATTGAGCAGGCTGTCATCCTGGCCGAGAACGAGGTGTTGCAACCCGATGATTTCCAAATCAGTGATACAGAGTTGACTACGACTGCCAATCCCATTCAGGCGGAGTCTTTGGAAGATGCCGAGGAGCAGGTGATTCGCAACGCCGTGAAAAAGTACAACGGAAATCTTACTTTGGTGGCAAAAGCGTTGAACATCAGTCGCCCGACATTGTATAACCGTTTGAAAAAGTACGGAATATGAGCACGTGGACATGGATAGGGATTCTGGCGGGAAGTTGCATTATCGTGGCTTTGCTGACGGCATGGTGGGTTTCCAAACGGAATCGCAACAAGGTGGCCTATATGATGGATGCTTTGGAGGACGGAGAGACCAATTTCCGTTTCCGTGACAACACCGCCATGAACCGCGAACTCAACCGCATCCGAACCATCATGGACCGGCAAAGTGCTCAGAATGAGGATATCTCGTGGAGTAAGCTCTTTCGGGTCATTACGCATGAGATGATGAACACGGTGACTCCGATTGCCGCCTTGAGCGACGCGCTTGCCAAGGACGACACGTTGGATGTGAAGGCGGGGTTGGAGACCATTTCGACCTCTTCCCGCGAACTGATTCGTTTTGTGGAATCCTACCGCTCGTTCACCAAGGCCGCGCCTCCCGTGTGCAAAACCTTGTTGGTCAGTGAATTGTTGGATAGGGTAGTGCGCTTGAACGAAGTGAAGGCGGCGGCGAGCAATGCCACGGTAACCTACACGGTCAATCCCCCTGATTTGCTGCTCTACGCTGATGAGTCGCAGCTGATGCAGGTTTTCAACAATTTGATTAAAAACGCTTTGGAGGCCAACGCCACGGAAATCAGCATCGAAGCTGGATTGGGTAGCGAAGACCGCACGGTGATTCAGGTGCGCAACAACGGTCAGCCAGTACCGCTTCGTCAGCACGAGGAGATTTTCGTGCCCTTCTATTCCACCAAAACAAGTGGCAGCGGCATCGGGTTGAGCCTCTCGCGCCGCATCATGCAGCGTCACAAGGGTTCGTTAGTTCTGCGGCAAAGCGACCGCCAACAAACGGTTTTCGCACTGATTTTCCCTTAACAACCAGAGTTCATCTCCCACATCGTTATCATCTTATAGACGAGCGTCGCGGCGAAAACGTCGGAGACTTTGCTCTCCTCTTGCGGGCATAGTTCCACCACATCGAATCCCACGACATTCTTCGTCTCGAACACCTTTTCCAAGAAGGAGAGGGTGGGGTACCATTGCAAACCGCCAGGCAGCGGAGTGCCGGTGGCAGGTAGAATGGAGGGGTCGAAACCGTCCAAATCGACCGTGATATAGACATCGTCGGTGAGACGGTTTATCGCTTTGTCCATCCAATCTGTCTGATTGTGGATAAGATGTGCGTAGAAAACATTCTCGGGAACCACGTTCGGCAGTTCGTCGGTGCAGACATTGCGGATGCCCACCTGCACCACGCGGGCCACCTCCTGTGCGCGCCGCATCACGCAGGCGTGGTTGTAGATGGAGTCGTGGTAGCTGTCGCGGAGGTCGGCGTGTGCATCGATTTGCAGCACAGAGAGTCCTGGATGCGCCTCGGCCATCGCGCGTATCGCCCCCACGGATACGGAATGCTCGCCGCCTAATAAGACCGGCCGTTTCCCGAGGTCCATGAAGTGCTTCATCCGGTTATAGACGGACTGCGCCATCGTCTCCGGCGTGCGGAAATCATAGTCGTGGTGGTCGGTGTGGATGCCGGCGAGCCACGCTTCTTGCTGATATTGAATGTCATACAGCTCGAGGCTGTCGGAAGCGTCCAAGATGGCCTGCGGACCTTTGTCCGCCCCTTTCACGAAGGTGCTGGTGCCGTCGTATGGCACGCCGAGAATAGCGTAACGGGCGTTGTCCAATTCGTACATCCGCTCGTCGTCCATATCCAAAAAATGGGGCATTTGTTTTATTGGCATGATGCTTTTATTTTTTCGTTTGTTTTTCCCCACACTGCGCTGCGCTTTGGGGCTCTCTTCATCCCCACACTGCGCTGCGCTTGTGTGGCTGTCTGTCCCCACACTGCGCTGCGCTTAGGGGGCTCTCTTCATCCCCACACTGCGCTGCGCTTTGGGGGCTCTCTTCATCCCCACACTACGCTGCGCTTGTGTGGGGTTAATTGCGCTTCGCGCGTGTTGCCTCTCCGAGGCTGCTCAAGGAAGTTTTTTAGTATGTTTGGGGTTGTTCGTTTCTATTGCCTGTTGCCTCTCCGAGGCTGCTCAAGGAATGTGTTTAGAGGAGAATGACGGGGTCGAGCTTGTTCAGTTTGTCGAGGGTGTGGAGGACGAAGTCGCAGAGGGTGGGGGAGATGGAGTGGATGCGTTGCTGCCAGGTGGGGATGTCTATGTCGAGGTGGTCGGAGACGATTTTGAAGGAGACGTAAGGCTTTCCGTAGTGGTGTGCGATGGAGAAGAGCGAGGAGGACTCCATGTCGAAGCAGTCGGCGGTTTTCTTCAGATGTTGCAGGAAATCAGCCGAATAGACGTGAGGGGAGACGAAACAGTCGGAAGAGAAAAGCTTGCCGTCGATGGTCTCGGGCGTGTCGATGGGCAGTCGGTCGGTGAGCATGGGGTGGTCAAGGAACTGAGCACCTCCGGAAACGATCTCCGTGATGCGCACCAAGCTGCCCACAGGTAAGGAATGGGCACCGGTTGTTCCGATATTCATAATGGTAAAATCTTCATTACCATGTTCTTGAATGAATTGCAACATGGCTTCGGTCGCACATTCTCGACCGATTCCTGTCAGGTGGACGCGGTCTTTAATGCTTTTTATTTCTTCTTCTACAGCTGCAAAAAGAGCAATTTTCATATTGATTGTAGTTGTTAAAAAATGAATAACGGTGCAAAAATAAGAAATATTTGAATAGATTAGCCCGGGATGTACAATAAAATCAGACAATAGTCGTTAGTGCATCGCAAAAAAAATACAGATATGAGACGGAATGTTTTGAATGTGTTATGTTTAATCTCACTGTTTTGTGGGTTCGCAGGGTTTTCTTATGCCCAGGAAGAGAGTGTCTGTTTGGCTAAGGCCCCTGCGGAAGTGGTTGTGAACCAGCAGTTTCAATATACGGTGACCACAACGGAAAAGGGCACCGTTCTGGAGACGGATTTCGGGAAGTGTGAGTTTGTGGGCGGCCCGAGCATGGGCTCCAGCACCTCCATTTCCATTGCCAACGGCCATACCGAGCAGAGCACGCAATACACCTACACATACGTTTTGGTATGCAAACGCGAGGGAACCTTTACCATCCCCGGCGTCTCCATCTCCGTGGACGGCAAGGTGTTGCGCAGCAACGCCGTGGAGGTGAAGGTGGTGAAGGCCAGTAAGCAGTCGAAAGGGAATTCTGCCAACGGCCAGACGGATCCTTTCCGTTTTGAGTGGCCTGATTTCTTCGGCGGGAACAACCCTTCCCAACAGCATAATTCCGAAAATGTCGAGTATAAGGACGATATAAAAAAAGAAGACCTTTTTGTGAAGACTGAGTTAGCCCAAGCGGAGGCCTGGCAGGGGGAGGCCGTGGTCGTCACCCACAAGCTCTACATCAAGCAGGACATCCGCGGTTACGACATCGCCCGCGCCAATTACGCCGCCACGGACGCGCTATGGCTCGATCGTCTCGACCAAAATTACAGCGACGAGTCCACGGAGACCATCAAAGGCGAGCGTTACCATGTCTATACCATCCTGCAGACAGCCGCCTACCCCCTGAAAACCGGCAAGGTGACGATCCCGAAGCTAGATCTCATCGTCCGCATCGGAGTGCCGGCGGTGGTCAAGAACCCCTTCTGGGGCTCGATGACCACCACTCGTGCCAAGGACTTCCGTCTGACCGCTAACGATGTCACCCTCAAGGTGAAACCGTTGCCCGGTGCCCGCAACGACAGCAAAACCGAAACCGTCGGCCATTTCGATATTTCCGCCTCCATCAACAAGACGGAACTTTCTGCCAACCAGTCGGTTGTCTTGACGGTAACCGTCTCCGGTAACGGAAATCTCCACCACATCGAAGCTTCCGACCTGAACATCGAGTTCCCCAGCGATTGTGACGTCACCTACCCGAGGGTGAGCCAGCATATCGGCGCGAAAGGCAATCTGGTGAGCGGCACCAAAACCTTCCAGTTCACGTTGATTCCGCGCTCCGAGGGCGAATATTTCATCCCGGGAGCCAGCTTCACCTACTATGACGACGAAACGCAGACCTACAAGACGATCACGACCCAGGATTTCCGTTTGGACGTGAAGCCCGGGCGCGTACCATCCAACCAGGATGAGGAGAAATCGGATAAACCCAAGGGGAAAATCTATAAAATATAAGTTGTGTGTCTTTCAACGAAAGATTTTGTATTTTTGCCCTTTCAAATTTCAAGACAAAAACGGAAAGTATGAAGAAAATATTCGTTATGACCATCGCCCTTTTCGGTCTTGCCTGCCTGTTCAGCAAGTGCGACAAAATCGAAGGACCCTATTACGAAATCTTGACCAATGAGGATGTTGATGCGGATTTCCCCGAATTGGACCCTTCCACCGTCTATCGGAAAATGTTGATCGAGGAGTTCACCGGTCACCGTTGCACCAACTGTCCGCAGGGACATCAGACTTTGGAAACGCTGCATCAGCAGTATGGCGACACGTTGATCACCGTCGGCATCCATTTTGGTTCGTTGGCAAAGCCGCTTGGAGAGACTTTCAGCTACGATTTCAGGACGGAAGTGGGCAATGCCATCGGTGCGGAGTTTGCTATTGAAGCTATCCCGAAAGCCATTGTGGATCAGGAGTATAAGGAGGGCGGCTGGTCCCGCGACCAATGGGCGACTGTCTTGAAAGACGTGGATCGCTCGGATGTCTATGCCGCCATACAACTTGTCAACCAGTTTGATGCAGAGTATAAAATATTGAAAGCCAATGCTAAAGTGACGATGCTGGATAATTATCCCAATCCTGTAAAATTAGCTTTCTATTTGGTGGAAGACGGGATTGTGAAACCGCAAAAGGATGGAAATCAGGATGTTTTGGACTATGTCCACAATCATGTGCTCCGGGCTTCGTTGAACGGCGTGCACGGTGTCGCGCTTAATGGTGGCAATCCGATTCCCAAGGATGGATTTGAGGTTTATGCGGCCAGCATTGACATTTCGGCGACGGATTGGGTGCCTGAGAATTGCTACGTGGTGGCCATTCTGTCGGACCAAAGCACAAAGAAAGTGCTTCAAGTGGAAAAATTGGATGTAATTAGCAGATAATGTTGATATGAAAATAGTTGCTGTTGAACCCATAGGGATTTCCGCTCAAAGAGCTGAGGAAATCAAGCGGAATCTGGCGAAAGCAGGTCATGAGTTCGTGTGGTATGCAGACCGCAAGGAGGATGCTGCCGCCTTGACGGAACGGATGAAAGATGCGGAAATCGTGATGATTTCCAACATCCCGCTTTCCGCCGAAGTGATGTCCCAATGTCCCAAGCTTAAGTTCCTTGACGTTGCTTTCACCGGCTTGGACCATATTGATCTGGCCTATTGTCAAGCCCATAACATCAAGGTGAAGAACGCTTCCGGCTATGCCACCGAGGCGGTTGCGGAACTGGCTGTGGGACTTATGATAGACGTGCTGCGTAATATCACTTCCCTGGACGGATGTATCCGTCAGGGCGGAGTGCGCGGGGCGTTTCTCGGTCGTGAACTGCGCGGCAAGACCGTCGGCATCGTTGGCACGGGTGCTATCGGTGTTCGCACGGCACAACTGCTCCAAGCCTTTGGCTGCCGGGTGGTTGCCTGGAGCCGCACGCAAAAAGCGGAAGTGTCGGCGATGGGGGTCGCATACGTCTCTCTGGAAGAGTTGATGCGTACCAGTGACATCGTCTCCTTGCACGTGCCGTTGACCTCCGAAACGAAACATCTCATCAGCAGGGAGTTGCTGGCGCTGTGCAAGCCCACTGCGGTCATTGTCAACACCGCCCGTGGCAATGTGGTGGATATGAGTGCGCTGGCCGAGCTTCTGCGCGACGGTCGCATCGCCGGTGCCGGCATCGACGTCTATGAAAAGGAACCGCCGTTGCCGCACGACCATCCGCTGTTGAACGCCCCGAACTGCGTGTTAGTCCCCCATGTGGGCTATGCCACCCGTGAGGCTTTCGACGACCGAATCGATATCATTCTTCGGAATTTATCTGAATAAAGCCAATCAATAATAATGAAAATGGCGTGTATCAAAGTGATGCACGCCATTTTTAGTTTCAGGTTTCAGGTTTCAGGTCTTAAATCTGAAACCTACCGTTTCACGAACTTCGTGGTCACGCTGTTCTTGCCGTCGCTCAGGCGCAGGAAATAGTTGCCGGATGCGAGGGATTGCGTGCTCATCTCGATTTGGTTGTCGATGACGGCTTGCGTGTGTACGAGCTTGCCGTTGATGTCATAGACAGCCATGTTGGTCACCTGGAACGCGTTGGTGCGCAGGGAGACGGTGAGCAGGTCGCTGACGGGGTTCGGATAGACCACCAGGTCGTTTTCGGTGAGATATTGCGGGAGACCGGTGCCGAGGTCGGCGGCCACGCGCGGAATCAGATAGTATTCACCGTAGGAGATCTTGTTCACACCTGTGAGATTCACGGCAGAGGCGGGCACGGGTTCGCCGGTGATGCCGGGGATGTTGTAGAAGTGGACCCATAAGCCGTTGCCCGTTTGTCCGTTTTGTCTAAGAGTGTATTTTTTGCCGTTTTCAAATGCGGGGGTGGTGGGATTGACAATCACGTCCTCCATGCGGAGAAGCTCGCACTGGTGAGCGTTCATGTAGTTGACATCCTGCAGCTCCGCCAGTGTGACGGTCAGCGGGGTCACATCGTTGTAGATGGAGAGCGCGGGGTCGTTGTATTCTTCAGCGACAGCGAACTGCAGCAGTCCGTAGTAGTCGGAGAGTTTGCCGTAGATATTGGTGATTTCGTCGCCGGATTCCAAAGCGCTGAGGACCAAGTTGTTTTGGTCGTCAATGACGATGGCGCCTGTGGCATCCTGGATGAAAATCTGATGGCGGTAGGAGTCGTTGATGCCCGTGACAATCACGTGGCCGGTAAGTTTGTAAATATCGTTGCCGAAGTGGGTGCCGTTGATGTCCAAGGGCTCCGTCCATTTGGCGCGGAGAGCGGCGATGTTGGCCACTTGGAATTCGGGCGGGACACCGTAGGTGAAGGCCATCGTGTTGGGCGACATCACGTTGCCGGAAACGTCAGCGACGTTGCTGACCGTCAGGGCGTAGGTGTTGCCTTCGGTGAGGGCGGGGCTGACCGTCAAGGTGACCACGCTGCCGTTCAGGGAAGCCGCGGTGACGGAGATGTTGTTGTTCATCGAGTAGTTGCTGACGGTCTCCGCGGAAGCCTGATCCAAAGCTTCGTTGAATGTGACAGTGACGTTGTTGCCATCGGCGGTTACATTAGCGACGAACGGTCCGACGGTGTCAGGGCCTGCGGCTTGGGAGGTGACGACGACATTGTCGAGGAAGAAGCGCGCTTTGGAGGCCTGGTAGCTTTTGAACTTGATGGTGGTGGAGGTGGTGCCGCCGGTTAATTCCAGGTTGACGGTGGTGAACTGGGTGGTGCTCAGCCCTTCCACGAGGTGGTCGATACCATCGACTTCCACGTACATCCTGGTTTGGTCGTTGTTCCACGCCTTGATGTCGAAGGTGACGGCGAAGCCACCGTTATTGCCGGAGAGGTCAAGGGGCGGGGTCATGATGAAGCCGCCTTCAGCGCTTTTGCCGACTCTGACTTTGCCGGAGCTGGGGTACACCCAGTCGCCAGTCCAACCCGAAGTTTGCGTGTATTGGTCCAGGGAGTTGGCGATGGAGACCGTGTTGCTGTCGGTGATGCCCGAGAAATCCTCGTTGAGGACGACGGTTTGTGCGTTCAGTCCGCAAAGGGCGAACAAAACCGAAAAAATAAGTAAACTTGCTCTTTTCATATTTAAGTTTTTTTTAAGAATTATCCGTTAATTTTTCAGAGGCGCAAAAATACGAAAAATCTGACACGAAATTGAGCCGGATTATTTTTTCTCGCGCCATATTCCGGATTTGTTACCTTTGCGCCCTCAAAACGACGGTCTTTAAAATTATACCGAAATGCTTGAAATGAAACGATTTGCGATCTGTTGGGCGTTGGTGTGCCTCCTCCTCCCCGGCGCTTTGCTCGCTCAGACGGGTGGCCGCTATGCCGCACCGGTGTTCGAGAATGTTGTGAAAACCTCCGGAATCCCCTTCAGCAGCGCCGCGGGAATTGGCCAGTCCACGCCCGCCACTCTCAGTCTCGACTTCTACGAGCCCTCCGGTGACACGCTCTCCGCGCGCCCGTTGGTGATCACGGTCTTCGGCGGCGCGTTCGTGGCCGGCAACCGCGAATGGTGCGACATGGTGGCCTATTGCACCCGTCTCGCCAAACACGGCTACGCAGCGGCCTCCATCGATTACCGCCTGCTGCCCATCTTGTCTGTCAACGCCACTTCCCTTGTCAGGACCGCCTATATGTCCTCGCAGGACGTGAGCTCCGCCGTCCGCTTCTTCAAAGCGCACTGTGACGAGTACCGGATAGATACCAACAATATCTTCCTGCTCGGCAATTCCGCCGGCTCTATCGCCATCCTCAACGAGATATTCCTGTCGGATGAGGAGAGACCCGCCGAGACGTTCATTTCCCCGGACTTGGGCCCCATGAACAGCTCGGGATATGCCGAATACGCGGGCTTCTCGTCCAAGGTGGCCGGCGCGGTGGCGCAATGGGGCGGCGTGCTGCACAAGGAGGTCGTTGATGCCGAAGAGTATGTGCCGCTTTGCATGATCCATGGCACCGAAGACGAAATAGTCCCCTACGATTCTGGCTATTGCTACTCGTCGTGGGCATCTTCCATTATGCCTTATATTTATGGATCCCATACCATTGAGGAACGTCTGGTCTCCCTCGGGATTGAGGATTATGAGTTCCATTCGTTTGAGGGAGAGGATCATTGCTTCTACATCACATCGTTCACCGTGCTTCTGCAAGACAAATTCGACACCTGCTTCAGCATAGCCCGTGATTTTCTCTTTGGACATCTGAATCTTTCACCGTATGTGTGTGTCTCCCAGTATGTTGCGGATCCTGTCAGAATATACCCGAATCCCGCCTCCGACTTGCTTTTTGTGGAGCGGAAGGACGGGGCGGAGATTTCGCACATCGTGTTGCACGACCTGCAGGGACGTGCGGTCGGGGAGTCCGACCGTTCTCCTGTCGCAATCGGTCATCTGCCTTCCGGTCTCTATCTCGTGCGCGTGACGGATGCGGACGGCCGGGAGTACAACCAGAAGGTGGTTGTCAGGTAACCGTCCGGCTACACCAACCGTATCGCCAGCAGTTCCCTGCCCATCTTGTGGACGGCTTCCTGGATCTTTGACGCTTGCTTCTCCGACACGTACTGTCCTCGCTTGTACTGCCGCATCAGCGAAGGGTTGATGCCCGCCCTATCGGCTAATTTGGTCATGTTTAGGTAGTTGTAGCAGTTCAAGAACGACGGGAGGTCGTATTTGAACTCGAATATGGTGTTTATCAGCTCTTCAGGAATAGCCTCCCCAGTCTCTTCGTAAGTTTCCAGAACTTCTTTCATTGTGTTCTCGAAATCAGCTTTGGCTTCGGATACTGTATCTCCTGTGCCGATAATGGTGGATTGCAGGTCCGGGGTGTAAATAGTGTATCGCCCGTCCTTCCCTTTTTCTATCAATGCTGTAGTTTTCATACCTTTACTATTTGTTTGTCTCATTTATTTTGAGTCCCATCTGCTTTAGAAGTTTCATGTAGGTCCCTACCGCAACCTCCTCAGAACCATGTCTCCCAATTATCAGACGATCTCTATTTGTCGGATGCACATAAATGTCGTGTTTCTTACCGTGTTTCATAAGATACCAGCCGTTCGCTTCTGCTATTTTTTTGAGTTCATTCCATTTCATATCTATTGCGCTGCAAATATATAACTTTTTTGGTATATAACAATGTTGTTTTTTGCTTTTGTCACTTGTCATTTGATTGTGCAAATTGACGCATCTTTTCATACTGCAAATATACATCAAAAATATCTATCTGTCAAGGTTTTTGCGAATTTTATTTCTTTTTGAAAATCAAAATGTTATAATTTTAGTTTAACTAATAATTTTCAAATATTTGGTTTTTGTGGCCAGGTTTTCGCAGAAACCGGTCAGACTACCGCAATGTCTAACTACAAACCACAAACTGCTAACTGTATTTTTATTACCTTTGCACCCTCGAATTCGGAATAAACAAAACCCCTGAATATGAAGAAAATTTTTATCGCAATTGCTTTGCTGACACTGATTTGTGCCTGCAACAAGAAACAAGAAAAGACCGACGCGAACGTCATCGGGAAGCCTGAGATCCAGGTCCAGGACGGCCGGTTCACCCCCGAGGTGATGTGGGCGTTGGGCAAAATGACCGACAAGGCCGTCTCCCCCGACGGCAAACACATCGCCTACATCGTCACCTATTACGACATGGAGCAGAACAAGGGCAATGCCGAAATCTACCTCATCCCCAGCGAGGGCGGCAAAGCCGATCGCCTGACCACCACCGCCTCGAGCGAGTTCAACCTCGTGTGGCAGGATGATGAGACCCTGCTCTTCTGCCGCGACAACGACATCGTCTCCATGGCGATGAAAGACGGTTGCGAAACCGTTATCGGCACCGTGGACAGCGGTATCGAGGGCTTCAAACTCGCCCCGGACCGCAAGTCCATCGTTTTCATCACCACCAAGCCGGTGAAACGCCCCGGCCACCTCGAAAAACTCTATGCCGGCCTTGACAAGACCACCGGCCGCATCAACGAGGATTTGATGTACCGCCATTGGGACAACTGGGTGGATGAATACCCGCAAATCTTCCTTGCAGAATATGACGGCAAAAAGGTGGATGTCGCCAATGCCATCGATCTTATTGACAGTACTTTCGAGTGCCCGATGCGCCCGTGGGGCGGGGTGGAACAGTACAACTACAGCCCCGACAGCAAGAAAATTGCCTACACCTGCCGCAAGAAGACCGGCTA
>JAEEIG010000047.1 GCA_016281255.1 Bacteroidales bacterium | reverse complement strand
TTTATAAAAGTAGAACTCGTTGCCAGTACTAAGACAGTTGGCAAAGGCCACTAACTCTTCAGCCTTACGGATCCGGTACGGATTATTGGGCGTGCCATGACCACCCTGTGCAAAAACGGAGTTGCCGCAGAACAAGAAGGTCAGCAACACAGTGACAATCATGATTTTGGTGTTCAGCCCACCGTTGTAAGGCCAATAGGTTTCCTCGGGGTGGTTGCGGCGATATCGCCACGCACGCACGAGCATGCACGCAAGGGTGATGAGCACCAAAGCTCCAATGATTAGAAGTACAATCAGTTTTGTGGACATATTTTTGAATGGTTATTGGTTATCGGTTATTGGTTATTGACGCACGGTTATCGTAATTCATCGAAATAATTCATCGACATTCATTCATCGTATCATCCCATCATCTCATCATCGAAAACAAACGGCCGCAAAAATACTATATATAATACAAACATATTTTCCTCTGACGGAAATTCCACGAAAGGAAAAGGGTTTTTCGGTTAAAGGAAAGGAAATTCGGGGAGGGAAAATCGTTTTTATACCCCTCTATACGTCGAGGGCGTCTCCTTGCCCTGCGCCTTGAATGCCTTGGTCATGGAGGCCTGGGAGGAGAAACCGCAACGGTCGGCGATGTCGGCGAGGCGCTCGTCGGGGTGCTGGTGGATGAGGCTGATGGCGTGGCGCACGCGGTGCTGGCTGATCATGTCGTAGAACGACTGGTAGCCGTTGCGGCGGATGACCTCGGCGAGGTATTTGCTGTTGGTGCCCAACCGCGAGATGAGCACGTTGCTGGTGATGTGCGGCTCGGTGAAAATTTGCTCTTTCGTGAGCAGAATTTCCAAGCGGCGGGCGAGGTCGTCGAAGCGGGCGTTGGACACTTGATGGACGGTGCTGTCCGAAGGTCCTGGCTCCTCAAGCTCTTCAGGAATGTCTGCTTGCTCGGGCAAATCCGATGACACCTTTCGCCACGGGTTCAGCGTCAGGATGCAGAACCACACGTTGGCCCCGACGAACAGGATATCGCGGCCGAACTTCACCCATGGGTCGTCAGCGTAAAAGTTGATGGCCAACAGCACGAGAACCAGCGTAGGCACCCAGCGGATGAGGTTGGCGAAATGCACGGGGAAGTCGTCGCTGTCTGCGTATTGATCCTCGTTTGTACGGCGCACAGCTTCCCGGATGCGCAGTGCCATACGCACGGAAAGGCTGAAATAGGCGATGAAAAGAAGGCTCACTGCCCCCACACTCCACACGCGCCATCCTTCGGGCAGGTCAATGAGGTTTACGGCCTGCAGAAACATCGGCAATAATACGATAATAGCGGGAATAAACAGCCAGTAACCGTTGAGCCGGTGCTTGATTTCTGGGAAGAAGTAGCCCTCGCACATGATGAGCATCTGGATGGAAAAACAAAGCAGCGAAAATGCGTTGACGTAAAGCAGCGCGTCGCTGTCGCCAATTTGCAGCAGGTAAGGCAGTTCAAAAATCTGCAGCAGGTAAATGATACCCACCGCCTTTTGGGCAGGAAACAGCTCGTAGAAGTGTTCCCTGTAGGCCTCCGGCTTGTAAAACCACTTCAGCAGCCACCCATAAAGGTGGGTGATGATGAAGGCCAGGTTGGCGGAGTAAAGTATCATGTATGCTGTGTCGGTCATATTTTGGTTTTCGGTTCGTTGTAGAGACGCGCCATGGCACGTCTCTACAGTTTACGTTAATCGTTTCTTGATCTCCTCCAATTCCTTGAACAGTTCGGGCAGTTTGCGCATCATGGCCATCTCGCGCCAGCGCTGCTGAGCATCGCCGGCAGGCATCCCGAACAACGTCCTGCCCTCCTCCTTCACGTCTTTGTCGATGGCCGACAGCGCCAGCAACACCGTGCCTTTGGCGATGTAAAGGTCTTTGTTGACCGCCGCTTTCGCCCATATCTTGCAGTCATCGTCGATGTAGGTGCATCCCGCCACACCGCACTGCGCACCCAAAAGCGTGCGTTTTCCGATGTGCGTGTCGTGACCCACTTGAACGAGGTTGTCGAAGATGCAGCCGTCGTCGATGTAGGTGGTCCCCGAGACACCGCGGTCGATGCAACAATTGCATCCGATTTCCACGTCGTTGCCGATGTAGGTATCGCCACAAGAGGCCAGCTTCAACCAGCCGTCGGGACGCTTCTGGAAGTAGCAAGCATCGGCGCCGATGGTGCTGTTGGAGTGAATCACCACGTTGTCGCCGATGACCGTGTCGGCGTAAATGCTGACGTTGGAGTGAATAATGCAGTTTTTGCCGATGCGCACGTTCTCGCCGATGAAAACCAGCGGCTGGATGACGGTGCCCTCCCCAATGACAGCACTCGGATGGATGGGATCGGTTTGCGGCGCAAAATGCGTGAAATGCTTCACAACTGCGATATAGTCGCGAAGCGGATCATCGGAGATGAGCAACACCTTACCTTCCGGACACTCCACCTCCGCGCTGTTGATGAGGATGGCGGAAGCTTCGCTCTGCAGGATGCGGAGGTAATACTTCTCATGGTCCACAAAGGTGAGATCTCCTTTCCGGATGGAATGCAACTCATTGATACCCGTTACCTTAAGGGTGGAATCACCCTTAAGGGCAACGGGATGTCCAATCAGTTGTATCAGTTCGTCAATGGTCAGCGACTGCTGAAAATTCATGCGAACAGATTATTCTTTAACGCGTTCTGAATACTTGTTGGTGCGGGTGTCCACCTTGATTTTCTCACCCACGTTGATGAAGAGAGGCACATAGACATCAGCACCGGTCTCCACGACAGCGCGTTTGAGGGAGTTGGTGGCGGTATCGCCCTTCACGCCGGGATCAGCCTCGATGACCTCAAGATCCACGAACGGAGGAAGCTCGCAAGTGAGCGGGGTGTCGGTGTCGGTGTGGTACATGATTTCCACATCCTGGCCTTCCTTAAGCAGTCCGGGGTTGTTGATGAGCTCCTTCTCGATGGGAAGTTGTTCGTAAGTCTCGGTATGCATGAAGATATAGGTGTTGTCGCCTTCCTTATAGAGGAACTGGTAGGGGCGGCGTTCGACGCGGGCGAGCTCAATCTTGATACCGGCGTCGAATCTGAACTCCTGAACTCTACCGTTCTTGAGGTTTTTGAGTTTGGTGCGGACAAAAGTGTTGCCCTTGCCGGGTTTCACGTGCAGGAATTCCACGATTGACCAAATTTCGTTGTTGTGAACAATACAGAGGCCGTTCTTAAAATCAGCGGTTGTTGCCATACAAAATTATTTTTAGTTAGAATTATTATAGTTTGAAAAAATCGGCGGCAAAGATACGATTTTTTTTATTACCAATCCTCATCCGCCACTGTCATCTCCAGTTTCGTGGCGATTTGGAAATATTGCCGGAATACTGCCGCGCCGTCGTGCAGCGGGGCCGGGATCCCGGACTGCCGGCACAGTTCTTCACAGAACGTGAAAATCTTTTCGTTCGCAATCACCATGCATTTCACGCGGGCGCGGGTGAGCGCGACGTTCAGGCGGTTCGGACTGTAGAAAAACTCCAGACGGTCCTCCACCTCCGCCGGGTTTGAATTCGACATACTATATATAATGTAATCTTTCTCCTGACCTTGCATCCGCTCGACAGTATCAACAAACAACTGATTGATAATATCTTCCGGAATTTCCTGGCATTCCGACAACGCCCGCTTGATTTCGCGGATTTGAGCCCGGTAAGGACTCATAATGCCGATTTCCCCTGCCGGGACGCCGTTACGCAACAGGTCCGACACGATGCCGGCGGTGAGATCGGCCTCGTAGGGCGAACGGCCGAGCGAATCGAACTCGTGATGGACCACCAACAACTCATTGGAGGGATGATTGACGATCTGAGGCTCGGCAGTGCATACAAAGGCCGTGTATGGGAGCTCAATGTCGTTCGCGGCGGAAATACGGTCGCCATAGAAGAGTTTATTGGGAATATGTATCAGATTGTCATTCAGCCGGTAAGAGTGGTCCAGCAGCGTGATGTCCTGTGGATAGAGGTCCGCGAGACGTTTGAAGATGCTGCAGTCGAAAAAGCTATTGCCGGTATTTTGCGGCACGATGGGGTCGAGTTGCCGGTGGTCGCCCACGAAAACGAGCCGCCGGCCGCGCATGATGGCAGGCAACGCCAACGGGATGCTCATCTGCGCGGCTTCGTCCATGATGACGTAGTCGAACTGCCACCCTTCAAGCTTCTTGCTGGCTGGAGAACAGAGCGCAAACGGAGTGCCTCCCACCACGAACCCCGCTTTCGAATATTCCGTACTTTGCTGATACTCCTTGAATTTTAGCGACTTCTTGCGCGTGACATGCGGATTGTGCATGATCTCGTCCGCCTGATACCTCTCCCCCACCTTCACCACCATGGCGGCATCCTGCAACTCCGCAGCAATGGCGTTCAAGCAGTTGTTGATGGCGGTGTGCGTGGGCGCAGTCACGAAGACCTTCTTGCCCGACTTCATCAGATAATAGACAATCTTCGCGATGGTGAAGGTTTTGCCCGTGCCAGGAGGACCTTGTATCAGATGGAAATAGCTGCAGACAAAGGATTTACGTATCGCTTCGTTCTGCGAAGGGTTACCACACGAAGGCGACGGCGATTCGCGATATCGATTGGGGAATTGTCCCGTCAGAAAACGTTCGAGATGGTCGCAGTAATCTGGATTGCCGTACAGGTTCTCCCACGAAGAATGCAGCAGTTTTTGGGTGACATTGGTGTTCACAGCGTTGATTTCCCAACCGTCACGACAGTAATCGCCCGCATCCAACATGTTGCGTTGATACTCGAAACTGCCGGTCCGCAGCACGAAATCGTTCACCCCGTCCCGCTCTATCTCCATCAGAAAGCTGAGCGGTCCATGAGTGAGCCGAACCTGCGTTCCCTCGCGGAACTTGGAGATATTGTACGCACAGCGAATACGAACGCGGTTGATGTATCGGTTCGGCGGCACCGGATTGGGCAGCCATCGCGTCGGCGCACCGTCGAAAAACTCGAACTCGGCATGCAGGTTGGTCATGGTGTATCCGCGGTTCACGCGCTCCTGCAACGGCCTTCCCATCAACTCGTTGTATTCGTCATCCTGCCGCTTTTGCTGGATATCTATGGCATCGGAAAGTGTTTCAAGAAATGTTGTCATAATTATAAGGCAATAGGCAATAGGCAACAGGCAATAGAGTTTAAGATAATTGTTGGTGTAGTCTATTGATGAGGGCGGTTAGCATTTTTTTAATTTCAGAAATAGTGATCAGGATACCTTTAATCGTTTCTGATGATAATTTATGAATTTTTTGGCATAACAGTAATTGTGTTTCCAACTCATAGGCTGAACCTCTGGCGATGGTCAAGAATTGCACATAGCTTTTCGGCGTTTGTCGACCATAACCTTCAGCTATATTTGATGGAATAGAAATCGCAGCTCTTCTCATTTGGTTAGAAATACCATAAATTTCATCTTTAGGCAATTGTTTCGTCATATCATAAACAGAGACAACTATATTCATAGCTTTTTTCCATACTAATAAATCTTTGTAATCATTAATTTTTTCCATAATATAATGTTTAGGTTTTTAATAAATAATTTGTTTCATATTCCCCTATTGCCTTTTGCCTTTTGCCTTTTGCCTATTGCCTTTTGCCTATTGCCTATTGCCTTTTGCCTATTGCCTTTTAACTACTAACTGCTAACTGAGCAACAATCATCTCCTCGACTTCCTGCCGTCTGTATTCCCCAAGCTTGATGGTGTAGTAGCGGTCGTAGTCGGGATGGAGCACGCAGAGAATCATGGAGGAGACCTTCATGCCGTACTCGTTTTCAAGGATATATTTGTAGAAGCTCTGCTGAAGCTCATAATGGTAGTAACTGGAATTGTCGAGATGCGACAGGATGGAGATGCCGCGGCCGATGCCGTACTTTTTGGGGTAGCCGTCGATGACGAGGTGCTTGCTGCGCTTCCAATCGACCATCACGAAGGAGCCGTCAGGCTTGCGGAAGAGCGCATCCACGGTACCCGCGATGCCGTACTGCGGCAACGTGACTATCTTCTCCGCATCGTAGAACTCCAGGCCGCGCTTCTGCACCTGCTCCTCATGGAATTTCAGGAACATCCGGAACTCTTTGAAGTCCTCGCGATGGGGTTTTCCTTTCAGGAAATATTCAATCTGCTGGTGCATCTCGGTGCCGCGTTCGGAAGGTTCGAGCATTTTACGGACCACCTCCTCGCGGCTCTTGCCCGACTCCGCCATATATCGCTGAATATAAGCTTCCTCGTCGAAGTATGGAAAAAACTTTTCAATGAGCGTGGTCACAGAGGTGTAGTCGGCGGTGCCCGTCGTGTTGCGTTTGTCAGCATAGGTGTGCGTCGTTTCGTCGAAGATGATTTCGGAGCGAGATGCGTCTGTCAAGCCACCCCTTTTCTCCATTATCTTCTGCCGAAGCTCCTGCAGATATTCCGGCTGTCCAAATGTCTGGACACCCAAGTATTTCTCCCTGACGAGGTCACGTTCCATCGCCACCGCCTCCTTGAAAGTCCACCTTTTTTCGGGCGTCACGCTCGTCGCAATCTCCGAAACTTCTCCTCTCCATTTCCTGACCACCGTCCGGACGAGTTCCACGCACGCTTCCGGTTCCTTCCGCACCTGCCGCTCGGTGAAGCGCACCACAGCCCAGCCACAACGGTTGAAATAGCCGTCACGCACCGAGTCCTTGCCGTCGGTGCAATGCAACGGGACGCGGTACCATCCGTGATACGGCGCGTCGATCTCCACATCGATGAAGATGCCGCTACTCTCGTCCACCAACACCATCGCAGGTTCGTAGGGAATGGCGCGGCAAGGGACCTCCAAATGGCAATTCCGGCGTATCTGCATCCCTAAATCGCCATCATTCAGTAATTTCCAGAAATAATCGTCGGAATATCCGCGGATATCGGAAACGCCGGATTGCGGCGGGACAACCTCAACACCCTCCGTCGGCCATAAAATCATCGGATATTTGTCGTTATACTCTTTTGTTTCCATCGTATTATCTATTATTTATCTTCTCATCTCTTCATCGCCTCATCTTTTATCATACAGGGACTTACATCCTTGCCTATGGAAAGCCA
Organism: Bacteroidales bacterium; assembly: GCA_016281255.1. GTDB lineage: Bacteria > Bacteroidota > Bacteroidia > Bacteroidales > WCHB1-69 > F23-D06. The sequence goes on along the minus strand of JAEEIG010000047.1, from coordinate 2,544 downwards.
GCCCTACGGGCATCTCAAGGAAGCGTTTTATTTCTCCTCGAATTTCTCCAACACGATGCCGAAGCTCTCGATGCCGACCACCTCGTCGGTGCGCATGCCCTGCGTAACCGTGAAGATGTATTCGCCGTTGAAGGGGAACCGCACTTTCGGCTGGAACAAGAACTTGTTGTCCTTCAGCCTACCGTTGCCCTTGCCGGTCCAGTTGCCGAACTTGTCGCAAAGGATGAAGCCCAAGGTATCCTGCTCTGTGTGCCCGTCCGGGTACTTCGTCTTCATGAAAACGTAAAAATTCTGCGTCTCGAAATCGGTGGTGTTGCGCAGCTGGATGTACATATTGTAATACTGCATCGAATCCTCGATGGTCATTTTGTAGTACAACGGTTTGTCCACCGCCCACTTTTCATCCGGCAGTTGCCTCACCTCGGCATAATAGGTTTTGGAATTACAGCCAGCAAACAACATCAGCGCAAAAAAGCTGATCATCAAATATATCCGTTTCATATCGGTTAGGAATCTGCAATGTGTTTGAGTTCTTCGGCACTGACATTGTTGTTCTCCTCCATCTTCTTCTGGTTGACGACGGCAAAGCTTTCAAGACTCTCCGGCATCTTGCCTTGCTCGTTCATCTTGATGATCTGTTTCACCCGATCCAACGGGATGGAGAAAATCGTGGAAGAATCTTCTTCGTAGGAATACCAAACAATCTTCTTGAAAATATCGATTTTGTTGTATATGCCCTTTCCTTTCTGGGTTTTGAGCACCACATGCGAGGAGGGGAACTCCTTGAGTTCGCGCTGATAGGTTTCCTGTTCGAAGTTGAGGCAACATTTGAGTTTGCCGCACATGCCGGCCAATTTTTGCGGGTTGAGGGAGAGTTGCTGGGTGCGGGCGGTATTGGTTGACACAGACTGGAAGTTGGTAAGCCACTGCGAGCAGCAGAGTTCGCGGCCGCAGGAACCGATGCCACCCAAACGGGCCGCCTCCTGACGCACGCCGATCTGCCGCATCTCGATACGGATGTGGAACTGCTCGGCCAGAATCTTGATCAACTCGCGGAAGTCCACACGTTCCTCGGCAGAATAGTAGAAGATGGCTTTCGTCCCGTCTCCTTGATACTCGACATCGTTGACCTTCATCTTCAGATCGAGATCCCAAGCCGTGTAACGTGAAGAGAGCATCGTCGCATATTCCTTATCGACGGTGGCAATCCACTCCTCGATGTCGGCGTAACGAGCATGACGATAGAGCTTCTTGACCACGTCTTCGGGCTTCACCCGTTTGGCCTGCATCTGGCGTTGCACCTGCAAACCGAGCATGGAGATGATGCCGATGTCGTGGCCCGGGCTGGCTTCCACCGCCACGATGTCGCCCACTTTGAAGACGATGTTGGGCGGCAGCAAGAAGAAGTCCTTGTGGCTGTTCTTGAAACGCACCTCCGCGATGGGGAATTCCAGATAATCGAGACCGATTTCCAGCTTGTCCATCCAGTTGTAGGAGGGCAACTTACAGGAGCTGTATTGATATTGCTCGCAATGCGCGCGCTCGGGGTTGGGGGTGTCTTTCAGACCACGGGTGTGGAATATGTTGCCGGCGATTTGGTCGGCCTCGTAGGAGACACCCGTGCGAATGTCCATGTCGAGGTAGGGCTCCCAGTCCTCACCTGCAGGCACGTTGCTTTCGAGATCCTGTTTGTCCACCGAGGCGGTTTTGCGACGCATCATGCGGGTAGCCTCCTCCAGTTCCTCGGCGGTCATCGTGTCGAAATACTCACGGTCCTCCTCGGCCTCGTCCTCACTGTGTACCAGTTCGGGGTCCTTCAGCAGCCGTTCGCCGCTCACTTTCTTGCGGTCGTGACGACGGTTATTATCCTTTTTTTTGCGATCTTTCCCGCCGTTCTGCTCTTTCTGGGCCGCTTTTTCGGGCTGTTTCACCTGATTTTGACCCGATACTGCCGTGTTATTATCCTTTTCGCCAGCGTTATCTTCAACTGGCTTATTCTCAGCTGTTTTAATATTTTGGTTCGTCTCTGCCTGAGGTTCTGAGCCTTCTTTTCTTCGATTATTTCTTCTTCTATTGTTGTCGTTTCTCATTTCAAAGTAATTAAGCGGCAAAGATACAAAAAAAATGGACAAGCCCAAGATGCTTGTCCATTATATGATATTGTAGAGACGGTGCGCGCATCGTCTCCGGAGGGAATTCGGGACTACGCTCTCTCCTCTTCGATAGCGGCCTGTGCGGCTGCCAGACGTGCGACGGGCACGCGGAACGGGGAGCAGCTGACGTAGTTCAGACCGGTCTTGTAGAAGAAATGCACAGATGCGGGGTCGCCGCCGTGCTCACCGCAGACACCGCACTTGAGGTTGTTACGGGTGCTGCGACCGCGCTCCACACCAAGCTTCACCAATTGACCGACACCTTCTTGGTCGAGGGTGTTGAACGGATCGGCAGGGATGATCTTCTCCTCGATGTAGTCCTTCACGATAGCGTTGACGTCGTCGCGGCTGAAGCCGAATGTCATCTGGGTGAGGTCGTTGGTACCGAAGC
>JAEEIG010000046.1 GCA_016281255.1 Bacteroidales bacterium | reverse complement strand
TGCGAGGGAGAGCCCCTCTGCGGCTGTTGGGTGGCCAAACCGTACTGGAACCAAGGCATCTGCACGGAAGCGCTGCAAGCGATGTTAGACTATATCCGCCGAACGATGGACATCCGATCGCTCATCAGCGGACATTTCGTTGACAATCCCGCTTCCGGCCGTGTGATGGAGAAATGCGGATTCCAACCCACCGGGGAAACCTGCATCGACGAGACCCAGTATCAAGGCAAAGACAGACCTATCAGGGTGCTGAGGCTGGAGCTGAAATAGCAGGATTGGAGTCCAAAACAATTATGTTCCCTTTCCAAAAAAAATGCTATTTTTGCAGTATGAAAACTGAAAAACAATTAGCAGCGGCAGCGGCCGCCTTTGCCGAACGATGGCAAGGAAAAGGATACGAGAGAGGCGAGTCCCAGCTGTTTTGGGCTGACTTGCTGACCAATGTATATGGTGTTGAAAACTTGCCATCCTTCATCCGCTATGAAGAGCAGGTAAGCAGTATGGTGGATTCTACCAACTTCATCGACGGGCACATCCCTTCCACAAGAGTGCTCATCGAGCAGAAATCCTTGGGCAAGGACTTGCGTGCACCCATTCCCCAAAGCGACGGCGGCAAGCTCACCCCATTCCAGCAGGCGAGGAAATATGTGGCCAATTTGCCGTTGTCGCAGCATCCCAAATGGATTGTGACGTGCAATTTCTCCGAATTTTTGGTCTATGACATGGAGCAGCCCAACGGAGAGCCCGAGCAAATCCTTCTGAAAAATCTGGGCAAGGAGTATTACCGACTCCGCTTCCTTGTAGATGACAAAAGCGAGCACATCACAAAGGAGATGCAAGTCTCCATGAAAGCAGGGGTGATTGTCGGCAAAATATACGATGCCTTGCTGAAGCAATATGACGACAATTCGCCGGAAGCCTTGCGTTGGCTCAACATTTTGTGCGTTCGCCTCGTGTTCTGCCTGTATGCGGAGGATGCGGGCATGTTCCAGCACGACCAATTCCACGATTTCCTCAACGGATATGATGCCGAAGACCTGAACGATGCCCTGTTGAAGCTTTTCAATGTACTTAACACCCCCTTGGAAAAACGCAGCAAGTATCTGAAAGACGACTTGAAATCGTTCCCTTACACCAATGGAGGGTTGTTTGAGGAAGAAATAGAGATACCGCTATTCACAGAGGAACTGAAACAGACGCTGCTGCAGAATGCGAGTCTCGATTTCGACTGGAGCGAAATATCGCCTACCATCTTCGGGGCCGTGTTCGAGAGCACGCTGAATCCCGTCACACGACGCAGCGGTGGCATGCACTACACCTCGATAGAGAATATCCACAAAGTGATAGACCCTCTTTTCCTGAATGATTTGCGCGATGAACTTAACGAAATCTTGTCTGAAAAGATTGAAAAGCAACGTGTTAAGAAACTGGAGGCGTATCAGGACAAGCTGGCGTCGCTGACATTTCTCGACCCTGCCTGCGGTTCTGGGAATTTTCTCACGGAGACCTTCCTTTCGTTAAGAAGATTGGAGAACGAAGCCCTGCGCGAGCGTTATCACGGACAGGTGATGATGGGAGCGTTTCTGAATCCCATCAAAGTGAGCATCAACCAGTTCTATGGAATTGAGATCAACGATTTCGCCGTTACGGTGGCTACAACGGCGTTGTGGATTTCAGAGGCGCGAATGTTGTTGGAAACGGAACGCATCATCCAGCACGACATTGATTTCCTTCCATTGAAGAGCTATGCCAACATCAAGGAAGGCAATGCATTAAGACTTCCGTGGGACGAATGGGAAATCGACGACAAGACGCCGGTGGTCATAGCTGACAAGGCGTACATCTATACTCGTCGGGAAACCCCGGCAAACATGGTCAGTGAGCCTCGGGTGAAGTATGGTACCGTCAATGTCTATGCCGACGAAGCCACTACGTACAGCAAGCCCAAAGAGACCGGCACCCGCCATGTGGATTTCGACTACATCATGGGCAACCCGCCGTTTGTAGGAGCACGTTGGATGAGTAAAGAACAGAAGCAGGATGTGTTAGATGTGTTCGGCACAAAATGGCAAGGAGTTGGCGACCTTGACTATGTATGCTGTTGGTATAAGAGAGCTGTTGATGTTATGATTCATAACCCCGCTACTCGAGCAGCTCTTGTTTCGACAAATTCAATTTGTCAAGGTAGTTCGGTGACAAATCTTTGGAAGCCATTATTCACCACTTTCAACGCCCACATTGATTTTGCCTACCGGACTTTCCGTTGGGATAGCGAAGCTGACATCAAAGCACATGTACATTGCGTTATTGTAGGTCTCTCGGTCGAGGATAATGAAGAACCAAAGACTATTTTTCTGTCTGACCTCCAATCTGTCTCAGCCAACCATATCAATGGTTACTTGTTAGATGCACCTGATGTCTTTATTGAAAAAAGGAATATCCCTCTTTGCGATGTGCCTTCTATCTGTTTGGGCGGCCAGCCTATTGATGATGGTAATTTGACTCTTACCATTGAGGAAAAAGAATTATTACTGATTCATGAACCACAAGCCGCCACCTTTATCCGTCCATTTATGATGGGAAAAGACTTTATTGATCGCAAACCACGTTATTGCTTGTGGCTGAAAGGTGCAAATCCATTAATGTTGCGTCAATGCCACCATGTGATGGAACGAGTGCGCAAAGTTCGTGAATTCCGTTTGAAAAGCCAGCGCAAAAGCACATTGAAGTCAGCAGAAACGCCCACATTGTTTGGAGCACCTTTCGAGTGTTTTGACAACTATATTGCACTGCCAAAAGTATCATCTGAGAATCGTCGCTATATTCCGATGGATTACTTATCTCCTGAGATTATCCCTGGCGACAAGCTTTTCTGTATGCAAGGGGCAACGCTCTATCATTTTGGCATATTGACTTCCAACATCCACATGGCATGGATGAGAGCTGTTTGTGGAAGATTAAAGAGTGATTATAGCTATTCAAACACCATCGTCTATAACAACTTCCCGTGGCCGAATCCTACCGAAAGGCAGAAGGCAAAGATTGAGCAGACGGCGCAAGCCATCCTGGACGCCCGCGCCCGATTTCCGGATTGCAGCTTGGCCGATCTGTACGACGAGGCCGCCATGCCGCCCGAGCTGCGCAAAGCCCATCAGGAGAACGACAAGGCCGTGATGGCGGCCTACGGGTTCGATTCCAAGATGAACGAAAGCGAGATTGTCGCAGAACTGTTCAAATGGTACACACAACTTTCATCCAACTTTTGAAAAAAACGCATTTCCTCCCTCATTCTTTTAACAAAAAAACGATGATGAACAGAAACAGCCAAATCATTCTCCTGACCGGGGCGAGCAGCGGTATCGGATACGACACGGCCGTGGCCTTGGCAAAGCAAGGGCGCAAGGTGTATGCCGTCCCCGCACGCGCTACCGCATCGGATACCTGTCCACGACGATTGTGTTTTTCCACTGGCTGCTGCCCACCCGCTGGTGGGACAGCATCGTGCGGATGATGGGGAAAAGGAAGTGGATGTGAGAGGTCCTTGGCGATGGAAAGAACCGTTTTTTCGCAATTTTACGGAATACAATCCAATAAAAATATATAATTTTCGGATTATATTCCAGAAATTTTATATTTTTGCAACTTCAAATCTGTTGCTATGATCAAGAGAAAACTGGAAGAAGTTATTGCAAATCAGCTGTTTAAGGGGAAAGCGATTATTCTGGTAGGACCCCGACAGGTGGGGAAAACCACTTTGCTTAGGGAATTTATACGTCGGAGCGACAAGCAAGTGCTCTCGCTCAATTGCGATGAACCAGAGGCACAGACGATGTTGACGAACACTAATGTGGCCAAATTGCAAACCATTATCGGCAATAATGAATTGGTGGTAATTGACGAAGCTCAAAAAGTGGACAATATCGGCTTGACACTCAAACTGATTGTGGACAATATGCCAGATGTGCAGGTGATTGCGACGGGGTCATCGGCTTTTGAGCTGCGCAACAGTTTGAATGAGCCGCTTACAGGTCGCAAGTTTGAGTACCAGATGTACCCCGTCAGCTGCGGTGAGATTATGGATACGTATGGTCTGTTCGAGGAGCGCCGCACCTTGGAAAATCGGCTCATTTACGGCAGCTATCCTGATATCATCATGCATCCCGAAGAAGCCCGCCGATACCTCACAGAACTCACACAAAGTTATCTTTACAAAGACATTCTCTCGCTTGACAGTCTTCGCAAACCACGGCTTCTTGACAAATTGTTGCAGGCATTAGCTTTCCAAGTAGGTAGCGAAGTATCGACCAATGAGCTGGCCCGAACCTTGCAAACAGACGGTAAAACCATTGACAAATATATCGATTTGTTGGAAAAGAGCTATGTGATTTTCCGGCTTGGCGGGTTGAGCCGCAACCTGCGCACTGAACTGAAACGGGCCAAGAAAATCTACTTTTATGACAATGGTGTGCGAAATGCCATCATCCAGCAGTTTGCGCCAGTGAATCTTCGCAACGACATGGGAGTCTTGTGGGAAAACTTTTTCATTGCCGAGCGGATGAAGCGCAATCACTACTACGGGATCTATTGCAACCGCTATTTCTGGCGCACCACGCTACAGCAGGAAATTGACTTGGTGGAGGAGAGCGACGGTGAAATGACCGCTTTTGAGATGAAATGGAACCCAGCCAAAAAGGTGCTGTTCTCGAAAAGTTTTACCGAAGCCTATAACGTCAAGGAGACCATCACGGTAACTCCGGACAACTATTTAGAATATTTGCAAAAATAGATGAACAACAATTGAATTAAACATTCATCATGAGAAAAACATTCATCCTCTTAACTATTATGACACTTTTAGCATCACCAGTCATGTCTCAGATCGACCTCCACAGCCACGCTATCACGCAGGGTTACCTTGACTACATCAAGGCCAACGGTGCCGATATGGACGAGGGGTTCCCCATCCCGGGCTGGGACGTGGAGAAGCACATCGTCTTCATGGACAAGGCCGGTATCCAGACTTCGGTGCTGACGATGCCCGCGCCGCAGCCCTGAAAAGACGCCTACCAGAGCCACCTCCAGACCGCCCATTTCAAAAAGTACAAGGAAGGCACTGCCCAAATGGTGAAATCGCTGAAGCTGATTGACACCCAACCGATGGTGGGGATGGAGATGCTGGGACATTG
>JAEEIG010000045.1 GCA_016281255.1 Bacteroidales bacterium | reverse complement strand
CGGGGTTGATTTCCGTCAAGACGATGCCCTTGTCGGTGACTTCCATCACGCCCATTTCGGTGACAATCAAGTTCACCTGGCCCTTGGCGGTGAGGGGCAAGTTGCATTTGTGGAGGATCTTCGGATTGCCCTTCTGGGTGTGCTCCATGGCGAGGATCACCTTGCGGGCGCCCACCAGCAGGTCCATGGCGCCGCCCATACCGGGGGTCAGCTTGCCGGGGATCATCCAGTTGGCGAGGTCACCCTGCTCATCGACCTGCATGGCACCGAGGACTGTCACATCGACGTGACCGCCGCGGATGATGCTGAAAGAATCGGCGGAGCTGAAAGAGACAGCGCCGGGCTGTGCGGTGATGTAACCGCCGCCGGAATTCACGAGGTTGTCGTCTTCCTGACCTTCGGCGGGTGTGGGGCCCATGCCGAGCAGACCGTTCTCCGATTGCAGGATAACGTTCACGTTCTTGGGAAGATAGTTCGGAACCATGGTCGGCAGACCGATTCCCAAATTCACGACATCGCCGTCTTTGAGCTCTTTCGCGACTCTCTTGGCGATGATTTCTCTCATTTGATTTTTGTCCATATTGTTACACTATTTGTTTGTAATTCCTTGTTCGTTTACAGAGCTCACTTCGTTCACCTTCCATGACTTACTTCGGGCTTACCGCCCTCTTCGAATCAACCTGCAAAAATACAAAAAAAAATTTCTCCACAAACACCCTTGTATTTTTTGCAAAAAACACTATTCCAGTATCTGTCTCAAAGCGACCCGAAATTCCGGCATTGGGCAACCCGAGTCGCGCTCCACAATCAGGGTCTTCAGCCCTGCAAAAGGCAGAACTTCTGTTTCTATATCGCTGAGAGAACGGTCGTTGCCGAAGTAGGCAGGGACAAAAGCCTTCCAAAAACGAATGGCGGCAGCCTTGTCCATGTGGAAGGTTTCCTTAACGAACTCCTCTTGGTTGAGATTGCAGGTAAGATACACCATCCCCACATCGAAAAGATGGTTGCCGTAGCAGAAATCGCCAAGATCGATGAAATAGCGGTCTTCACCCACAAAGATGGCATTCGAGAACTGGAGGTCGCCGTGGATGGCGGTGTCCTCGTCGGGAACACTCGCGATGAACCGGTGCAGTTTGTCCTTCTCTTCCGCAGTGAAAAACGGATTCTCTTCAAGCAAGTGGAAGTATCTGTTTTTCACATTCTCGAACTGATGGGTGTCGATATGGGTGGCGTGCAGTTGGCGACACATCTCCGCAAATTCAGCCGCGTATTTCCCTGCTAATTCCGGGTGGTTGCCCGTCGCCCGTGAATAGGACATCTTGTCCCTGATGCGATGAAACAGGATGCCGTAGCGTCCGTCTTCGGTCACCACATACTCGCCCGGCTCGGGTGTCGGGATGCCTGCCTCATAAACCTTCCGGGCCAAGAGAAACTCGTCAAGCGGCTGTTGGATTTTGCCTGGAAAATAGAGTTTGAGCACCACATTCGGGTCTGACTTGTGGTTATAGCTCTCGCCGTTAGCACCGCCGCCGGCAAGCACATAATCGCCAATAGATATTTTTTTCGCTTCCATAAACTTATTCCTCAATTTGTATATTGAAATTGCGGGGCAAAAATACAAATAATTTCACTTTGTGTGAAAATAAAAACAAAAATCATCCTCTTGCTGAACGATTTGAAATAATTTGTACTTTTGCAAAAAGTTTATACTTAACTTTTTTACACAAAAGCGAAAAAATTATTATGAAGAAATTATATTCAATCTGGATAGTAGCCCTGGTAATAATGGCTTTCTTCGGCTGCAACAAAGACAACGAAAAGCCATACACGGGCGTGCCGCTCGTCATCCTCGACGCCGACATCGGCTCATCAACTGACGACCTTTTTGCCCTTGAAATGCTCTACCGCTACGAGGAGCAGGGAAAATGCCGCCTACAGGGCGTAATAGTGAACCGCGAAGGGGAAGCAAACGCCCGCTTTGCCGACGTGATGGACACCTATTTCGGTCATGACAGCATTCCCATTGGACTTGTCCGCAACGGTGTCAAAAACCCTCCGATATGGATTGACTACGCCCATGTGGCCGCCACGGAAGACAACAACGGACAGCCGATGTTTGCTTGCAGCATCAACGACTACTCGCAATTGCCCGACGGATGGCAGCTCTATCGCCGTCTGTTGGCTGCCCAACCCGATCATAGCGTGAGCATCGTTTCCACCGGATTTGTCACCTGTCTGGCGCAGCTGTTGCAATCTGCCCCCGACAGCTACTCACCACTCAACGGCGTGGAGCTTGTACGGCGCAAGGTGAAGTGCATTTACGTGATGGGGGGTGTGTTCGGCAATGCTGTGGAACCTGACTTCAACTTCGCCAAGAGCATCGAATTCGCCAAGATCTTCTTCCGCCTTTGGCCGCAGGAGGTCGATATGGTGTTCTCGCCTATGGAGGTGGGGCAGGATGTTGAGTACACGCCCGAGCAGGTCATCGCCGACATCTCGTGGACCGATGCACATCCCATCAAGCAGGTCTATTTACAGTGCAACTGCAACACCGGCCAGCGCATGTGGGACGTGATGTCCGCCATCCATGCCGTGGAGGGGGACAGCCAATTTTCACTCTCTGAGCGTGGCACTGTGCAGCTTACCGACAATGCCGAAACCATCTTCACTCCTTCGGCTACCGGCAATTGCCGCTACCAATTGCCCGGTGATGCCGCATGGGCCGCCGCCATGCTGGAACGTATTAGGACAGTTAATAAAATGAGAACAACAATAGGGAACAAACAATATTAACAATGAAGAAAATGTTCTTGATATTTGCCGCCATCCTCACCATTTGCGGCTGTTTTTTGCTTACCGGCTGCTCCGGTTCGAAATGGAGCGTCTCTGAAAGTTTTTACAACAACCTGATAGCCGAGGACCGCTACAGGATGATTCTCGACGGCTTGCAAGTGACCCTCATCATCACCTTTTGCGCAGCCATATTAGGCACCTTGCTGGGTGGCTTAGTGTGCTGGATGCGTATGAGCCGTCGGTCCTGGTTACAGAAGGTGGCCAAGGTGTATGTTGACATCATGCGCGGCACGCCCGTACTGGTGTTGCTCATGCTGATGTACTATGTGGTGATGGCACCGCTGGAAGCTACGGGCATAGTGGTGGCAATAGTCACCTTTTCCATGAATATGGCGGCCTACGTCAGCGAAATGCTGCGCACCTCCATACAGGGCATTGACCGCGGTCAGACAGAGGCTGGCCTTGCTTTGGGTTACACGCGTAGGCAGACGTTCTTCCGGATTGTACTCCCGCAGGTGGTCAAATCCGTGATGCCCGTCTATCAGGGCGAGGTGGTGAGCCTGCTGAAGGGCACCAGCATCGTGGGCTACATCGCCGTGGCCGACATGACCAGGGCCTCCGACCTTATCCGCTCGCGCACCTTTGACGCCTTCTTCCCCATTATCGTGACAGCCATCATCTATTTCCTTATGGCATGGCTTATCGGTCTGTTGCTGACCTCGTTGGTGCAGCGTAAACGCATGAAAGCCATCATAGCGGCTGTGGCACTGGCCATTGGCGGAACCGTATGCTACGTGCCATCGATGCTGGCTCCAAACAAGACCGACACAACGGTGACGGAGGTCCCGGAAGTATTCAAGTCGCTCTCTGGCAAGCCTGTGGGGGTCATCATCGGCAGCATACATGACATTGCCGTCACGGAAATGGCACCCGACGCCGACATACAGCGCATGACCAGCTATTCCGATGTGCTGGCTGCTTTGGAAAACGGCAAGGTGGATGTGATTGGCACCGAGAGCTTGTTGCTGACATTTAACAAGGAGGTAGCAGCCAAGGTGGATTCTGTGAACGCAGGTTTGACACCTATTCCGATAGCTGCATGTTTCCGACTTGGCAATACCGAGTTGCAGCAAGATTTCAACCAATTCCTGAAAGACATTCGTGACGACGGCACCTACCAAGATATCTTCAACCGTTGGACCGATGCCGATGACCCATCGGCCATCGGCATACCGCAGCAACGCGGAACCGGAAAGACCCTGTGTGTGGCCACTTTCCCGGCCATGCCTCCGTTCAATTTCATCTGTTCGGGAAAACCGTCGGGCCTTGAGATAGATATTCTGACGGAGTGGGCCAATAGGCGCAACTGGAAATTGGAATTCCTCGTAATGGACTTTGCCTCGCAGATTCCTGCTGTGCAGACAGGCAAAGCCGACATGGCCATGGGTGCCATCAGCATCACCGAGGAGCGGCAGAAACAGGTACTCTTCTCCGACGGCTACTACGAGTCGCATATCATGCTTGCCACACGTAAAGGGGAAATCGGCTTGCTCTCTGGCCCCTCAAAACCGTCTGGTCCCGAAAAAGACACGAAAAAATGGCCGTGGATCGTGGTCATCCTCGTTGTCGTCATCGGTAGCGGCACATGGCTCCTTATCCGCCGTAAACGCATCCTGCAAAAACGTTCCTCTCTTAACTCCCAACTTTCAACTCAACCCTCGGATAGTCCCATTATCCGCATCACTCATCTGAAGAAAAAATATGAGAATCTTGATGTCCTGCGCGACATCAATGCCGACATACACCGCGGCGAGGTCATATCCATCATCGGTCCCTCAGGCACGGGCAAGAGCACGTTATTGCGCTGCCTGAACCTGTTGGAGCAGCCCACCGGAGGCAGCATCTTCGTCGATGGCGAGGACATTCTCACCAAGGGCTATCCCGTCCATTTGATGCGCCAGAAAATGGGCATGGTGTTCCAGAGCTTCAATCTCTTCCCTCACAAAACCGTTCTCGAAAACGTCATGCTTGCCCCCTGCCAATTGCACAATGAAGATCCGGAAAAGGCACGCGAGGAAGGTTTGGCACTCTTGCGTAAGGTAGGTCTGGCCGAAAAGGCGGATGTCTATCCCACAAGCCTTTCCGGCGGTCAGAAACAGCGTGTGGCCATCGCCCGCGCCCTCGCCATGAAGCCCGAAATCCTCCTCTTCGACGAACCTACTTCCGCCCTCGACCCCACAATGGTGGGCGAAGTGCTCAGCGTCATCCGCCAGCTGGCCGACGAAGGTATGACCATGCTCATCGTCACCCACGAGATGAAATTCGCCCACGACGTGAGTACTCGGATCTTCTTCATGTACGACGGTTATATCCACGAGGACGGCACGCCCGAGCAAATCTTCGAGAACCCCGTCCACAGCGCCACCAAGGCCTTCATCCAGCGCATCCGCAAGGAGGTGTTCCAGGTCGGCGGCCCGGAATTCGACTTTTTTGGCATGCACTCGGACATCAACGCCTTCTGCTACAAATACGGCATCACCGAGAAGCAGGAAAAGGCGCATCAGCTTTGCGACAAGATGCTCGGCGAGGTGATGGCCGACTACCGCCCCGTCACCGTCCGTATCACCCATAGCGAACAGTCGGGTGTCACGGCCTTGGACTTCATGGTGGAGAAGATGGAATCCACGCCTCTGAATGACGCGCAGCGCAACGAACTGAACGGGCTGTGCCAACAGGTAGTGGAAGAATCCACCAAGTTAGGCTTCCGTGTGAAATTGATATTGTGACGGTAATCCTTGTGGCGATGAATCCGTGACGGGGAATTTTTTTTGTCGTGTTTTTTTGTACGATTAACTATATTTTATTATTTTTGCACTTTGAATAAGTTGTGAGCATATATGAACAAACGTTCTTTTTCCAGTAGCCTGAGTTGGCGGATTATCGGTATTGTGTCGACGATTTTTTTCATCGCCATGGTGGTGATTGCTATCGTTTCGCACCAAATCATCGCAGATGAAGCTACCCGTTCCACCCAACACATCCTACACGGAACCATCAGCGAATTGGAAAAGCCCTTGAACACGGTCGAAGTCACCACCAAAGCCATAGCGGCATACATATCCACCCTTCAGGCTCAACCCAAAGTACTTCAGGCCATTTCTGACCGCACGGTGGAAGTCAGCGAACTGATAAACGGATTCGCTATTCTGTTTGTCCTTCCCGATGGGAGTATTGACACTCTTCGTCCTGCCATTTTCAGTTCCTACGTCAATGACAGTGTTCACGAATTCCATCCCGACAGCCAACAACTACAGCTGTTGGCTGCATCTTGGAATCTAGAACATATACTAAAAACGAAGATGGCTTCTTGGACCGCCCCTTACAGGCCTCTCGATTCGCGTTCTTCACGAATCGTCTCCTACTGTTATCCTTTGGTGGACTCCATGCTCAACGTCTATGCCATCGTGATATCCGACATGTTCATTGACCATATTGAAAGCACGGTGGAGGGTCTCCGCCCCTACGACAACTCCATTGCCACCCTTATATTCAACAAGGACAACATCATAGGCATCAAGGATTCCGATTCGGACCTGATCAACCGATATAAACGCAGTTTTTCAGATAACAGTTCTTTCCAAAATCTGGTGGAAGACCTCAAATCGAACAAAGACAGCCTGCACCGCCGCGTGGGAAAAGGACGTGACATGGCGTTTGTCGTGTACGGTCCCTTACACAACGGTTGGAAGCTTAGCATCACCTGTCCTTACAGGGAGGTGCTCCGTCGTTCTTCGCAAATGCATCTTGCTTTGTTTGTTATTGGCCTTTTCGGTCTGGTCTTCATTTACTTAGTGTGCCGTCGTACGATACGCCGCATGACGCGCCCCATCACCGAGCTGTCGGTCTCCGCGCTGAACATGGCCAAGGGCAACTTCAAGGCAAAACTGCCCGAAATCACCAGCCAGGACGAGATGCTCCGTCTGCACGACAGTTTCATCTATATGCAGAACTCCATTGCCGACTACATTGAGCAGCTGAAGACCACCACAACGGCCAATGAGCGCATGGAGTCGGAACTCAACGTGGCGCGCAATATCCAGATGGGGATGCTGCGCACCGATTTCCCGCCGCAGCTCTATGCGATGCTGAACCCCGCCAAAGAGGTGGGCGGCGACCTGTACGACTTCACCCTCAAAGGTGACCAACTCTATTTCGCCATCGGCGATGTGTCCGGCAAAGGGGTTCCGGCTTCGCTGATGATGGCCATCACCCGTGCCGCGCTCCGTTTCGTGGCTGGTCTCGCTCTTCCGATGAACGAGACACTGAGCCGTATCAACAACAGTGTCAGCGACACCAACAGCAACAACATGTTTGTCACTCTGTTTGTCGGTCGCATCGACATGAAGACCCTCCATATGGATTTCTGCAACGCCGGCCACAACCCATTGGTCATCCTGCCGCCCGACGGCGAACCGTATTTCCTCAAGGCCAAAGCGAACCTCGCCATCGGTCTGTTCGAGGATTTCACCTACGAAGCCGAAAGCCTCGATCTGAAGCCAGGCACTCGCATCATCGCTTACACCGACGGTGTCAACGAAGCCGAAAACACCGACATGGATCTTTATGGCAATGAGCGGATGATGGAAACAATCCGCCAAATGGACCGCAACATGGACGGGAACACCGCTGTGAATCTACTCTTTGATTCGGTGAAGAATTTCGCAAACGGCAACCCGCAAAATGACGATATCACCATTATGAGTATTCTTGTCTAAAACATTGATCAACTTCAAATATTTATGAAAAAACGTTTCAACCCCATCAAGGACAAAAGCAGCGAGATTATCGAATTTGTCATGTCCTCCCCCGACATTCCGGATGATGATGTCTTGAAATTCAAGCTCCGTCTTTCCATCGAGGAAGCCGTTGAAAATGTAGTGCGTTATGCCTATGATGGCGGCATCGGCTGGTTAGAGACAAATATCGACTTCAATCAGGACACGCTGCTCCTCACCATCCAATTACGTGATGCAGGAGTGCCTTTCAATCCTCTGGAGAAAGAAGATCCTGACTTGACGCTCTCCGCAGAGGACCGCAACATTGGCGGTCTTGGCATCTTTCTGTGCAAGAAAATGATGGACAACATCGAATACCGTTATGAAGACGGCAACAATGTGCTCACCATGACCAAAAGAGTTCAAGGCTAATCAAAGTTAAAATTGCAAATTATTATGGATATCAAAATAAGCCAACAAGAGAATAAAACAATGGTCGTGTTGAACGGTCGAATCGACACTTCCAATGCAGATCAGTTCCAACAAGATGTGGCCCCCTTGATGGAGGGCGAGAATCCAGACATTGACATTGACTGCACGGACATGTCGTACACGTCGTCCCAGGGGCTCCGCATCTTCCTGATGTTGCAAAAGAGTGTCATGGCCCGCAAAGGCAAGCTGGTCATGCGTAACATGAATCCGCAAGTGAAGGAGGTTTTCGACATCACCGGATTCTCGAACATCATCACCATTGTTTAGTTTGCAGTTAGCTGTAGATGGGGTTATACGAAATGGATGTCGGTATTCCTGATGACCTTAGAGACCCCTTAACCCTTCAACCTTCAACGAATGAAATATATATATATTACCAATGGGCGAGCCGACAAGGTGCCGCAATATAAGGTGCTCTACGACCAACTGAAAGAAGTGCCGCACCCGTACGAGGTTTACACCACCCTGGGCGAGGGCGACGCGACACGTTTCGTGCGGCTCTACTGCGACCTGCACCCCGAGGAGGAGGTCTGCTTTGTGGCCTGTGGTGGCAACGGCATCATCAACGAAGTGGCCACGGGGTTGGTCGGGTATTCCGAATACCTGGAGTCGTCTTCTCAAAAGACAGTCGTCCCCAATTCGCAACTCAAGAAACAGAATTCAAAATTCACCATGGCCATCCTTTACATCGGTGGCACCACGAAAGATATTTTAATTAACTTTCCGGGACGCGATTTTTTCAGCGTGAAGGAGATGCTGGCGGGAACCGTGACACCCGTGGACATCATCAAGTTGAACGACAGCTACAGTCTGAATGCGTGCAACATCGGTTTCAACTCGAAGGTGGCGTCACGGGCCAACGAACTCATCATCAAGGGGAAGTCGGCCCATGAGGCCTACACGCGAGGGGTGGTGAACGCCCTCCTGACGAGCCGCTTCAACCGCATCAAGGTGATCGTGGATGGTGAGCGTATCACCCGGGGCTTTATGGTGCTCTGCACCATCGCCAACGGTCAGCGCGTAGGCGGCGAGTTCAACTGTGCCCCCAATGCAAAGGTCGATGACGGCCTCATTGAGGTGTGCCTCTTCCGCAGCATGAGCCTGTTGCGACTCCTGATGCTGATCCCTCTCTACCGCAAGGGCGAGCACATCGGCAGCAAACCGGGCAAGAACAGAGTCATCTACCGACAGGCCCGTGAGGTGAAGGTCAGCAGCAAGGATCTCATTGATGTTTATCTCGACGGCGAGCTTCTCACCGGTTCCCATTTCGAAGTCAAGATTCTGCCGGGAGCACTTCCGCTAAGGTTACCACCGGTTAACGGTCAATAGTCAAGGTTCAATGTTAAAAGGTAAAGAAGATGAAACTGGATATGCATTGTGAGATGATTCTTGACGAATATCGCGAGAATCTTCCTCTCTTCGAAAAGCTCCGTTCCATGGCGATGGAGAAGTTGCAGCAATGCTTTGACGAGAACAAGATTGTGGTGGCGAGCCTTGATTCCCGCATCAAGACCGAGGAAAGTCTTACCGGCAAGCTGGAACTGAAGGGGTACAAATACCACACCCTGAACGACATCACTGACATTGTCGGCATCCGTGTCGTCACCTTCTTCAGTGACGAGGTAGACGTTATCTCCGCACTCGCCGAGCAGCTGTTCGAAATCGACTGGGAAAACACCGTTGATAAGCGCAAGATGATGGAAATAGACCGTTTCGGATATATGTCGCTACACTACATCTGCCGGTTGCCCCAAAAGCTCTGCAACGACCTTGCGATGCCAGAGCTCAACGAAGTGCGTTTCGAGCTCCAGATGCGCAGTGTCCTGCAGCATGTGTGGGCCAACATGTACCACGACATGGGCTACAAGACCGATGTCGAGATTCCCCGCGAATACCAACGCAACATGAGTCGCCTGGCGGGGATGCTGGAGCTGGCCGACGAACAGTTCAGCACCATCCGCAAGGATATCACCGAATACCGACGCAAAGTGCAATCGCTCGTGGCCAACGGCAACTTCGACGAGGTGCCCTTCAACGGCGATACCTTCCGCTCTTTCATCGTCCTCAACCCCTTCGAGCGACTCGTTGACAAGATGGCCGCCATCAACCAGGCCGAGGTTTACGAGGACAGTCTGATGCCCTACTACAACGTGCTTCGACTGTTAAACATGAAGACTATCGGCGATGTCGTTCGAATGAGGGATGACTACAGCGAAAGCGCCTATCAGCTGGCGCTTATGCAACTGGCCGGCACCGGGCTCGACATTCTGGCCAGTTCCGTGGCGTTGCAGAACCTTTGCATCGTCTATATCCTGAAAAAAGGCTACGGGGAGGCCGGCTTAGTGCAGATGTTTGCTCTGCTGTACGGCCAAAACGACTACAACATCCAACGCGCGAAACGCAATTTCGACCAAGCTAAACGTATCAACATAATTTAGCCATTATGGATAATTTTTTTGACACCGAGTTATTTGACCGAGCCGCGAAGTTTGCGATCAACGCTCATCACGGTACGGAGCGTCGCGGAAAGAATTTTCCATACATCCTCCACCCTATGGAAGCGGCCAATATTGTGGCCACTATCACCACAGATCCCGAAATGCTGGCTGCCGCCATCCTTCACGACACCGTGGAGGACACGGAGGTGACCTTTGAACAAATTTGTGATGAATTCGGAGAACGAGTGGCCAATCTCGTACAACATGAGACATGCCCGCTTCCCAAAAAAGCGCCTTGGCACGACCGCAAACAGGCGCAAATCGACCTCCTCGCCGACTCCCCCTACGACAGCAAGGTGGTGGCCATGGGTGACAAACTTTCCAACCTCCGCGCCATCGCCATGGACTACTGTATGATTGGCGACAAACTCTGGTCGCGCTTCAAATCCCCGAATGGTAAATCGGATATTGCCTGGTATTACCGCCTTTTGGCAGACGCACTGTCCGATTTGTCCGACACTTTCCCATATCAGGAGTTCGTCATGTTGCTGGACAAGACCTTCGGTTCTGACGATAAATCATTATAATCCAAAGATTTTGGAATATGAAACGGTTGCTGTTCTTTATATTCATAGCGCTTTGCCTAGTCGCTTGCAACAACAGACAGAAGTCCCAGTCAAAAGCAAACCAGGAAATCCTTTCGGAAAAGGATCTTCAAGGTAAAGTGGTGGCCACACTGACAGGCTGCAGTTTTGAAATCGACATGGCCGGACGCAGCGATTTCAAGATCGTGCGACAACCGACCATGTCCGATTGCATCGCATCGCTCCGCCAAGGGCGCGTCGATGCCATCGTGTATGATGAAGTGTGTTTCACCGAGGAAATGCTTCGTGAAAAAGGCATGAAGAAAGCGTTCCTGACAGAGAAAAGCTACCCATGCGCATTCGCCTGCACTAAATCGAACCTGGATTTGGTCAACAAATTCAATGAATTTCTGGCAAAGCTCAAATCATCAGGTGAATTGAATGAGATCACCCTAAGGTGGCAGAACTGCATTGACTATACACACCCCGACATGCCCGAAACCAAAGACAACCTCACAGGAGAGCCTTTGCTTGTCGGCACCGCGTACACAACGGCACCCATAGCCTATATGATTTTAGACAAGTGGTATGGATTGGAGATTGAAATTCTGAACCGTTTCGGTGAATATATAGGCCGTCCCGTGAGGTATCAGCTGTACGATTTTGCCGCAGAGATACCAGCCTTGCAATCAGGGCAAATCGACATAGCAGCAGGAGTTTTGTTCGTCACGGAAGAACGGAAAAAAGTGTTAGCCCTCACGGATGTCTATTACAACTGTCACGGGGCTTTTTTCGTCATGGACAAAGATGCTCAAACCAAGACGGGTGATCCCAAGTTGTCCGATATCAAAGGATCCGTCAGGAACAATTTGGTGGAAGAAAATCGCTGGGTGTTTTTGGCACGCGGTCTCAAGGTGACATTGGAAATCACCCTGTTCTCGATGCTTTTCGGCAGTATATTAGGCACCGGACTGTTAGCAATGCGGCGAAGCCAACGCCCCTGGGTCAGAAAGACAGCCTCCGTTTATACTTCAGTAATACGCGGCATCCCTATGGTAGTACTGCTAATGATTCTTTTTTACATTGTACTGGTGGGTTTCAGTGGTATTGCGGTAGCTGTGGTGGCCTTCACCTTGACCTTTACTTCCTCATTTGCTTCCACGATGGACAATGCGCTTCTTGCGGTCGGCAACCAACAGTACGAGGCGGGAGAGGCAATGGGCTTCACCCGCGCCCAGATTTTCCGATACATCACCGGTCCTCAGGCACTCAAGCGCGCCCTACCCCAATTCAAAGGGGAGGCCGTTTCGCTCATCAAAAACACTTCTGTGGTGGGATATGTGGCCATCCAGGACCTTACTCGCGCCTGTGACATGATACGCGCACGCACCTTCGAGGCCTTCTTCCCTCTCCTCTTTATCACCATCATCTATTTCCTGCTCGCTTGGCTTATAGGCATATTCATGGATTATATATTTAAAATCGCCATAAAACATTTGTTATGATCAGCATCAGACACCTTTCCAAAACATTTGTAGACCCAGATGGCAGCCATCTTGATGTGTTGAAAGATGTCAGCTGCGAGATCCACAAAGGCGAAGTGGTTGGCATCATCGGATCCTCCGGGTGCGGCAAAAGCACCTTGTTGAGGACCATCAACATGATGACCATGCCTACTTCCGGCGAAATTCTGTTTGAAGGGGAAAACATCGCCGCCAACGGTTATCCCATCAACAAACTGCGCCAACGGATGGGGATGGTGTTCCAAACTTTCAACTTGTTCGAGCATTTAAACGTGTTAGGGAATATCACCCTTGCCCCGATGAAACTGAAAGGGATCAAACAGGAAGAGGCAGAAAAGGAAGCCATGCAGATTCTGCACAAAGTGGGGATGGACGATAAATGCACCGCCATGCCCGCCGAACTCTCCGGCGGTCAGAAACAGCGCATTGCCATCGCCCGCTGTCTGGCCATGCACCCCGACATCATGCTCTTCGACGAGCCTTTGTCCGCCCTCGACCCCTCCATGGTGGGCGAGGTGCAGACCGTCATCCGGCAACTGGCACGTGAGGGGATGACCATGCTCATCGCCACTCACAAGCTCAAGTTCGCCCACGATGTCTGTTCCCGCATCATCTTCATGAACAAAGGGCAGATTCACGAGGAGGGCACTCCGAAAGAGATATTCGAAAACCCCACCCGCAGTGCCACCAAAGCCTTTGTACAGCAAATTTACAAGCTTTGGTTCACCATCGAAGGCCAGGATTTCGACATCGTGGAGATGCACTCGCAGATGCTGCAATTCTGCAACAAATACAACATTGCGCACATCATCGAGACGGCACAGCAAATCATCAACCTGATGGTGCTCATTGTGCTTGCCGACTACCGCCCCCTCACCGTTCGACTCTCCTTCATTGAGCAATTTGAGAGAGTGTCGTTGGATTTCATGATCAAGGATCTCACCACATCCCCACTCGATAACAATGAGTTCACCCAAAGCGTTTTAGACGACATCCGCTCCCTCTCCAAGGAGATCATCGAAGAACCCACAAATTTGGGCTTCAGAATCAAAGTCTTCCTGAATTAAGCAAACCTTTCAACGAGCCCTTAGGCATCGTTTTCATCGAATTTCAGCTTCCACCGTCTGTGGCTCCAAATCCAGTATTCGGGTTTGCGACGAATAGTTTGCTCTAATAACTCCGTGTATTTCCGCGTGATAGCGTATGGCTCTTCCGCTTGCGGATGATCCGTGACCAGGTGGATGTCCACGCGATATTTCCCCATACACTCCTTGATCACTTCGTAATACAGGACGGGGATGTCATACTTCCGGGCGAAATATTCCGGACCGTAAATCACGCCGGTGGTCTGGTTCAGGAACTTCGTGACGTAGCACTTTTTCTTGTTGTTAGGAGACTGGTCGGCGAGCATCATGTAGGCGGCAGGGATGTGGTTCTCCTCATGATAAGCGAAGACCGCCCGGGCCGTGTCGGCGAAGCAGACCTGCGTGCCGTTGCGGGTGCGAGCCCGGTTCACCCACTTCTCGAACACCTTGTCGCTGTT
>JAEEIG010000044.1 GCA_016281255.1 Bacteroidales bacterium | reverse complement strand
CGGCGGTCACTGGGCCATCCAGGCGCCGGTCTTTTTCACGGCGGGTGCCGACCTGGGGGTCGATCCCGGTCTCACGGGCATCGCCATCGCCTGGGGCGACGCGTGGACCAACCTCATCCAGCCCTTCTGGGCGCTGCCCGCGTTGGCCATCGCCAAGCTCAACGCCAAGGACATCATGGGCTTCTGCCTCATCGACTTGGCGATCACCGGATTGATTATCTGCGGGGGATTGCTGGTGTGGGCGATGTGATGGGATGATGGGATGATACGATGATACGATGATACGATGATACGATGATGGGATGATGGGATGATGGGATGATGGGATGATGCGATGAAGGGCTGCTACGATGTGCGTGGCAGCCCTTCATTGTTTTCATTCATCCAAAATCTCTATATCAGCGAAACCAGCACGAACAGCCAGTGAGCGGAGATGCCCGCGATGAGGCCGCCGACGGTGTGGGATGCGATGGCTTTGGAGATAAGCTGGCGGTAGCCGAGGGAGTCGAGCATGCCGGTGTGCGTGCTCAGGAAGCCGCTCCAGCACATGCCCATGGCGGTGAACACCGCGATGGCGTTGCCGTCGATGAGTCCAGAGGCGTCGAAGGCGGGCACCAGGCCGATGGCCGCGCCCACAGCGCCCAGCGCCGTGATGGGGAAGGCGATCAGTTCAGGATGCACGAAGCCGAAGAGCCAACGGAAGAGAAAGTCGATCTTGCCGGCCAGCCAGGGAAGCAACGGCACGCCTTCGTAGGCCGCACCCGTGTAGGTGCCGTCCAAGGAGGCTCCGAAGGTCACCATCATCACGATGGTGGAGATGATGAGCACGCCGGGAATGATGGAGAGGCCGATTTCCACACCGCTCTTGCCGCCGTCGAGCATGGCGTTGAGTGTGCGGAGGAAGGGGCCTTTCTTCTCCTCGTCCAAGGTTTTGTCGGCGGGCTGCAGGTCGGGGGCGTATTCGGGGTCGAGCTTGGTGCCGGGCATCGGGGAGTCCAACTCGGGGTACGCTTTCAACGTCAGGAACTGCATCATCCGTGTGGTGACGATACTGCCGATAAAGGCGCCCGCCAGCCCTACCAAGGCCCCCGTGCCGTAGCCGCGTCCCGTCATGAACGCCACCACTACCAGCCCCATGCCGAACGACGTGCCGAAGTTGGTCAGCGAGGCGATCTGGTACTGCTTGAAGTACTGGCTGAAGGTCTTGTCTTTCGACAGCGTGATGATGGCCGGGTTGTCGCTCAGGAAGGTCATCACCGCGCCGAGGGAGGCCACGCCGGGGAGGTTGTAGAGCGGTTTCATCAGCGGCTTGAGCATCTTCTCCAGCAGCACCACCACGCCGAACTCCACGAACAGCTTGCTGATGGCGCCCGTCATAACCGTGATGGCCATGATGTAGAACACCGTGTCTATCAGTAGTTTGTAGGCTGTGTTCATGAAGGTGTTCAGCATGTTCGGCAGCGTCATCTTGATGGACAACCCAGCGAAGAAGCCGAAGAAGAGAATCAGGAAGATGATCAACTCGCGTGTGCGCCCGTATGCGCGCACCATGTAGCGCACCACGTTGTTGCGGGATATGCGCGAAATCTGATGCAGAATATTGTTGGATTTGAAATGGAATATTGGCATGTTATTTCAATTTTTCAGGCAAGAATTTCATGAAGTCGAGGCGCCAGGTGACACCGACGTTGGCGGTGAGTTGCATGTTCTCCCAGTTGTAGTCGCCATCGGTTCCGGGGAAATTGGTCATCGTGCTGTTGGCGACGTATGCGTGTAAGCGCAGGTCGGGATAAACGCGCGGACGGTACTCTACACCGAGACCATAAAAGTAGTAGGCCCTGTCGTTGGGCATCATCATGTCCACATCCACGTAGGGGTTGTCATCCATAGTGTAATAGTAACCGGTGGAATTCTGCTCATAACCGCCTTTTGCAAAAAGGTTCACGCTCGGAGAGACGTGCCAGTCGAGACGGCTTACCAAAGAGAAATCCTGGAAGAATTTCTTGAAATGGGCGGCACGGTTGATCCAATCGACATAGATGGACCATTTGTCGAATTTCAGCTGGTTGCCCAGGGCGATGTAGTTGATGAACTTGCCGCGCTGGTATTCCATCATGTTCACGGAGTAGAGGGTGTGGAACGGACCGTAGTGGCCGGCCCAGTAGAGGTTGTAAGAGAGCAGTCCGGATTTCCAGGAGTTGGAACCGTATTTCACGTATGGCGAGTTGGCCACTTGGAATGCGATCTTGTTTTTGCCGCTTTTGTCGGTGTACGCGACGGATGCGCCGATGTGGAAGCAGGCGAACTCACCCCAGTAATGGGTGTAGTAATAGACGTCGATGGGCGGCGCGTCGTATTCGAAACCGCCGACATAGAGTGCGTCCTTGCCCAGGCGGACGGACCATTGGTCGTTGAACTTGTATTGGATGTAAAGGAAGTCGGTGTTGTCGAAAAGTTCCTTGTAGCCTTTGACGGGGATAATGCGTTGGCGGAGGAAGTAGGAGATATGGTCGCCGATCTCGCCGCCGAGCAGGAAGTTGAAGTAGTCGCCGCGGAAACCGTAGTTATGTTGTTCGGTTTTTCCCGTCACTGGGTTAAGCGGATTGGTGATATTAGACCATCTCGTCACGTCATAGTCGTATTCGAAATCCGCGCGCGCCTCCAGATGGAAGGTCGTGAACTTGTGCTTGAAGTTCGGGTTCACCTCCTTTTTCTCCTTCTTTTTCTTCTCCTTTTTCACGCTCTCCTCCTGAGAAATGGCGGAAAACGGCAGGAGAATGCACAAAAACAATCCGATTACGGTGTATAATTTCCTCATTATCTGATATTTGTATTTGCCTGTTTTGAAAGTGCAAATGTATATTTTTTACGAATATAATTAGTAGATGAATTTAACCCGTTGTGGGGACGTTTCGTGAAACGTCCCCACAACGGGAAACGGAAGGCGTTCGCCTTCCGTTTCCCAATCAACAACAACCAATTTTTATATTAAATCATGACAATTCTGCTCTGATTTTCACGGTGCAAAGAAACAACCTTTTCCGCACGTGAATTATCCCCATTATTTGTGCTTTTTTCTCCAGGCAGTCACTATTTGTTGTGATTGACTGTTTTATTTGTCAGACAATCAATATGTTACGGGTATTCTGTGTTGGAAAGAAAAAGTCGGTGCCGTGCATTATTTATCAACAATTTGGAGGTTATCTGAAAAAATCGTATCTTTGCAAAAGGTTTAGAGTCGTTGTTTTGACTGTAATCCTTTGATTTATAATGATTTAATAATAATAAGATATAAAATACAAATGATTATGCAGAAACAGACGTTATTTTTGGTGTTGTTTATGACGGCATTTCTGACTGTCGCGAATGCGCAGAGTGTGATTGTCCCGGCGGGCGGTGATGCGCAAGGCAGCACTGGCAGTGTGAGTTACACGGTCGGTCAGATAGCGGTGCAGACGGCCGCGAGCGAGGTGGGCTCCGTTTCCGTGTCGGAAGGCGTGCAGCAGCCCTACGAAATCCAGACGGTGGGTGTGAACAACTACCCGCAGATCGTGTTGAACGCCAAGGTCTATCCGAACCCCACGGAGAATCTTGCGCAGCTGGAACTCAACGGTTTTGAGATTCCCGATGGGGGGCTGAGGGCCTATCTTTACGACGGCAACGGAAAGCTTCTCCAGACGGTCACGGTCACGGACGACATCACCACTTTCCAGATCGGCCAGTATGCCACGGGCAGCTATCTGTTGGATGTGAAGTCGGGGAACCGCTCCCTGAAGACTTTCAAAATCGTCCGGAAGTAGGGAATACACGTTTTTAATTTCGAAAATCATCCAGAATGTATAATAACGACCCCCGTACAGTCATCACGTTGGACGCAGGCGGCACGCATTTCCGTTTTTCGGCGATGCGCGGTTGCGAGGCGGTCACCGACACTTTTGAGCTGCCCACCCATCCCGACGATCTTCCCCGGCTGTTGGAGGATCTGCGGCAGGGTTTCCAGCATATCATCGACCAGTTGCCGGAGCGGCCCGTGGCCATCAGTTTCGCTTTCCCGGGTCCGGCCGACTATCCTAACGGTGTGTTCCCCGACCGTCTCACCAACTTCCCCTGTTTCGAGGGCGGGGTGGCGCTGGGCGCCTATTTGGAGGAACAGTTCGGGTTGCCCGTCTTCATCAATAACGATGCCGACCTCTTCACCTACGGCGAGGCTTTGGCGGGTGCGCTCCCGATGCTCAACGAGAAGATCCGCAATGCCGGCGGCGTGAAGGAGTACCGCAATCTCATCGGCTTCATCCTCGGCACCGGTTTCGGCATCGGCATCACCTCTCACAACCGGATGTTTGTGGGCGACAACTGCTGCTCGGAAATCTACTGCACCCCGAGCAAGTGGGGCCAGGATCTCATAGCCGAGGAGGGTGTTTCGCTCCGCGCTGTGTTGCGTTACTACCGGGAGCTGGCCAAAGACGGGAACGCGGCGCGATACACGGATTCTTATGACATTTACCGCATTGCCGACGGCGAGTTGGCGGGCGACCGTGAGGCGGCTTGTCAGGCTTTCGCCCGGTTCGGCGAGGCGGCGGGCTATACCATCGCGTACGCTGCCTGCATGTTGGACGGCATCATCGTGCTGGGCGGCGGGGTCAGCAAGGCTGCGAAATTCTATATGCCTGCATTGCTCAAGGAGTTGCGTGCCACCATGCACACCCTTGGCGGCAACACCTTGGGCCGCGTGCCTTCCTATGTTTACGACTTGGAGAATCCCGAGGAGTTCGGTCAGTTCGTGCACGGGAAGACCAAAGAGCTGGAGGTTCACGGTACCGGCAAGCGTGTCCGCATCGACACGCAGAAGAGGTTGGGCATCACGCTTTCGCAGCTCGGCACCTCCCGTGCCACGGCCATCGGCGCGTATTGTTTCGCGCTGCACGCCCTGGACAGTTAGCAGCGGGGCAATCCCTGCACAACGGTTAACCCCTAAACCTTAACCCTAAGAAAATTAATAACCAAATTCATCAATATGACAAAAGACTTAACCCAACAGCACATAGATGCTTGGTTGAACGGTAATTACGATCAGGAGACAAAAAAAGAGATCCTGAGAATGCAGAAGGAGGATCCTGCTGCTTTGTCCGACGCGTTTTACAGAACCCTTGAGTTTGGCACCGGCGGTTTGCGCGGTATCCTTGGCACGGGTACCAACCGTATGAACAAATATACGGTCGGTTTCGCCACGCAGGGCTTGGCCAACTACTTGACCAAGTGTTTCAAAGGCAATATCAAGGTGGCGATCTCTTTCGATTCCCGTAATTTCAGCACGGAGTTTGCGCAGATTTCCGCCAACATTTTGGCTGCTAACGATATACAGGTCTATCTGTTCGATTCATTGCGTCCCACGCCCGAGCTCTCCTTTGCCGTGCGCCATCTGCAGTGCAATGCCGGTATCATGATCACCGCATCCCACAACCCGAAGGAGTACAATGGCTACAAGGTCTATTGGAACGACGGCGGTCAGCTGGTGCCCCCGCACGACAAGAACGTCATCGCCGAGGTCAACAAGATCAAGGAGGTGGACCAAGTGAAGTGGGAGGGTCGTCCCGATTTGATCCGCACCATCGGCAAAGACATTGACAATGTGTATCTTACGATGATCCGTCGTCTCTCGTTGCATCCCGAGGCCGTGGCCGCGGCGAAGAAGTTCTCCATCGTCTATACCCCGTTGCATGGCACGGGTATCTCCGTGGTGCCGCAAGCCCTTTCGGATTTTGGCTTCGACACGGTGCATATCGTGGAGGAACAGGCGGTGACGGACGGAAACTTCCCGACGGTGAAGTCCCCGAATCCAGAGGAGCACGCCGCATTGGAGCTGGCTATCAAGAAGGCCAAGAAGGTGAAAGCCGACATCGTGTTGGCCACCGACCCCGACGCCGACCGTGTGGGTATCGCCGTGCGTCGCGAGGATGGCGAATATCAGCTGTTCAACGGCAACCAGACCGCTACGTTGCTCTTCCACTATATGCTTTCGCAGACAGACATCAACCAGCTGAACAACGACCTCTTTGTGGTGAAGACCATCGTCACCACCGACCTTATCGAGCAGATTGCCACCGATTACAATGTGGAGTGCTACAATGTGTTGACAGGTTTCAAGTACATTGCCGAGAAGATTCGCGAATTTGAAGGCCAAAAGCACTTCCTCGTGGGTGGGGAGGAGAGTTACGGTTACCTTGTCGGTGACTTTGTGCGCGACAAGGACGCCGTTTCCGCCTGCTGCCTGATTGCCGAGATGGCCGCGTATTACAAGACCGTCCACAACAGAAGCTTGATCGACCAATTGGAGGTTCTTTACCGTGAGTATGAATACTTTAAAGAAGATATGGTTTCGCTCACCGAACCTGGCGAGGCCGGAATGCAGGCCATCCAGAAGCGCATGAGCGATTTGCGCGAGGCTTTCCCGAAGCAGCTCGGAGGAGTTCCGGTGGTGAAGGTCCACGACTACAAGACCCAGCATACGTGCAATATGCAGTCCACCACGGACGACCGCATTGAGCTGCCCGTGTCCAATGTGCTGCAGTTCCTCACGGCCGATGGCAGCAAGGTCACCGTGCGTCCTTCGGGCACCGAGCCCAAGATCAAGTTCTATTTCAGTGTTTGTCAGGAGATTGAGCCCGAGCAATCCATGAAGGAGGTCGAGGATATCCTGAACAACCGTATTGCCAATCTGAAAAAGGATCTCGGACTGAAGTGAATTAGCCGTTGACGGTTACACCGCCCATAATCGGCTATGTCTTAGACTGCGGCTTCCCCGCCGAGCCTGTAAACCTGTAAACTTTAAACCTTAAATCATAATGATAAACCCGAAATTATTAAACCCGAAAAGCATCGTGGTATGCGGTGCATCCAGTGACATTCACAAACCCGGCGGCAAGGCCCTGAAGAACCTGTTAGAGAGTGCGTTCCAGGGTGATGTGTACGCCGTTAACCCCAAAGAGACCGAGGTTCAGGGCGTGAAATGCTACGCCAAGGTCGAGGACCTGCCCCAGGTGGATTGTGCGATCCTCTGTATTGCGGCCAAGTTCTGCGCCCAGACGGTCGATGTGCTGGCCCAGCAAAAGGGCACCCGGGGCTTCATCATCGTCAGTGCCGGTTTCTCCGAGGAGAACGAAGCGGGTGCTGCTATCGAGAAGCACATTGTCGATACGATCAACGCGGTGGGAGGCTCCTTGATCGGCCCCAACTGCACGGGCTTCCTCAACACCAACTATAGCGGCTGCTTCGACGCGCCGATCCCGAAACTGGACCCCAAGGGTGTCGATTTCATTACCGGTTCCGGAGCCACGGCCGTCTTTATCAAGGAATACGGCATGAGCAACGGTTTGAAATTCAACAGTGTATGGGCGGTAGGCAACAGCGCCCAGTTGGGTATCGAGGATGTGCTCGAGCATTTGGACGAGACCTTCGATCCGGAGAAGTCCTCCCGTGTCATCATGCTTTATATGGAGAAAATCGGCGACCCGATGCGTCTGCTGAAGCATAGCCGCAGCCTTATCAACAAGGGTTGCCACATCGCCGCCATCAAGAGCGGTGGCAGTGCCGCGGGCTCTCGTGCCGCTTCATCTCACACGGGTGCGTTGGCCACCAACGATGTCGCCGTGGACGCCCTTTTCCGCAAGGCGGGTATCGTCCGCTGCTACAACCGTCAGGAGTTGACCACCGTTTGCAGTGTCTTCATGCATCCCGAGATCAAAGGCAACCGCTGCGCCGTCATCACCCACGCCGGCGGTCCCGCCGTGATGCTCACCGACGTGCTGTCGAATGGCGGCATGGAGGTGCCTTCGCTCAAGGATCATCCGGCCAGCAAAGCTCTTTTGGAGAAGCTTTTCCCGGGTTCCTCCGTCGGGAATCCCATCGATTTCCTCGCCACAGGCACTGCCGAGCAACTCGGTTATATCATAGACACTGTCGAGAACGAGTACGACGACATCGACTTCTCTGTCGTTATCTTCGGTTCTCCCGGACTGTTTAGCAACAAGGAGGTTTATGACCTTCTGGACGAGAAGATGAAGACCTGCAAGAAGCCCATCTTCCCCGTGTTGCCGAGTATCATCAACGTGAAGGACGAAATCAACGACTTCATTGCCAAAGGCCGCATCAACTTCCCCGAGGAGTGCGTGCTCGGCAATGCCATCTGCAAGGTCTTTAACACGCCCAAACCCAGGATGGATTACATTGAGGAGATTCCTGTAGAAAAGATCATGGTGCTTCCCGCCGATGAGCCTGACAAGGCAAAGGTGGCTGAGGTGGCGGAGTCTATGCGCGAGTGGGGTGTCCTCACTCCGATCACCGTCTCCCCTATGAGCGGAAGTTATCGTCTCTTGTCCGGCGCCGCGCGTTTGCGTGCCGCCATCATGATCGGAAAGACAGAGCTTCCGGCCTACATTCAGGAAGCTCCCGATGGGAGTGGCCAACCCGAAATCGACTATGCGCGCATCCGCAAAACCGTTGACCGCTGCAAGAGCGGCTACATCGAAATGGCCGACTACAACGAGCTGCTCGACGCCGCCGGCATCAGCCGCAAGAAATCCGTGGAGGTCTCCAAGAAGGAGGATGCCCTGGCTTTCGCCCGGGAGGTCGGCTGTTCCAAGGATGTCCCGTTGGTGATGAAGGTCGTCGGTCCGCTGCACAAGAGCGACGTGGGCGGCGTCACCCTCGGTGTCAAGGACCTCGACACGGTGAGCAAGGAGTTCGACCGTCTCATGGCCATCCAGGACACGTACGCCGTGGAGATGTACCCCATGCTCGACGGCACCGAGGTCTATATCGGGGCTATGCGCGATCCGAAGTTCGGCCATCAGGTCTTTTTCGGCCTGGGCGGCATCTTCATCGAGGTGCTGAAGGACGTGGAGAGTGTGCTGGTGCCCACCAGCAAGGAAGAGGTGCTCGAAAAGCTCAAACATCTCAAGGGTTACAGGATTCTGCAAGGCGTGCGCGGTCAGGAGGGCGTGAACCTCGATCTCTATGCTGAGCAGGTGGTCCGCGTCTCCGCGTTGGTGCAAGCCGCCCCCGAGATTGCGGAAATGGACCTCAACCCGTTGCTGGGCAATCCGAGATACGTCACCGCCGTGGATGCGAGAATCCGTCTGGAGAAGTAATCGCGACGGTTTGGCAACGCTATTGGCGCGGGGCTTTTCCCTCCGGGGAAGGGCCCCGCGCTTTCTGTTTTTTTTCAACCCGAAATCCGTGATAAAAAATTATTCAAATTAATGTCGTGATATTTGAATAAAAATTGTATCTTTGCGCCTTGGAAAATAATGTAAAATAATATAAGTATGAAAAGTAACTTTTCCTCAATGAAATTGTTCGCGGTTGTTGCGTTAGTTTCTTGTTTTACAATGAGTTATGCGCAATGCGACAAAGGTAATGTGTATGGCCAGAAAGGTCAGAAGTATGGTATCGCCATCGTGAAGGCTGATTCCACCGGTCAGCATGTGGTGCCGACGGCTGCCATGACGCTCCCCACATTCAAGGGTGGCAACAAGGCCATGTGCCGTTACATCAACAAGACGAAAAAGTATCCGGTGAACTTGAAGAACCAGAAAATCTCCGGTACGACCACCGTGCAGGCCAAGGTTTTGAAGGACAGCACGCTGACGGATATCGAGGTGGTTCAAAGTTCCGGCTACCAGGCTTTCGACGACGAAGCTCTCCGTGTGGTGAAATCCTTCCCCAAGATGATTCCCTCCACCCAAAGCTGTGAGGCTCAGGACATGATTGTCCAGATCCCCGTGGTTTTCGACTATGAGGAAGAGGTCGCCGCCGACAAGAAGAAAGCGGAGATGGAAGAAGCCAAGAAGGATCTGGTGAAGCCCATCACGCTCTATTTCGAAAACGACCGTCCCGATCCGCGCACCAAGCAGGAGACCACCAACACCGAGTATGTGGGTCTGTACAACGACTACATGGCTGCCAAGAGCAACTATGTGACCAACGCGGGCAAGGGTTTGGCCGGTGCCCAGAAGACCGAGGCGCAGAACACGATGGAGGCTTTCTTCAACGATTCCATCCAGACCGGCTACAACCGTCTGACGAAGCTCACCAACTTCCTCGTTGACGCTCTCAAGGATGGCCAGCAGGTGGAGTTCACGATCAGCGGTTATGCCAGCCCCGTGGGTGGCAACGACTACAACAAGATGCTTTCCGCCCGCCGCATCCAGAGTGTGTTGAACTACATGTCGAGAGCTCACGGCGGTTACCTTGCGCCTTACATCAACGGTTCCCGTCCGGGTCTCACGATCCATCGCGATCCCGAGGGTCAGGTGGGCAAATTCAACACCACGGCTGTCCGCGAGACGGTTTATGGTTTGAAAGCCGCCAAGGACAGAAAGATCACCATTCACAGCATTTCTGTCAGATAGTATATATATACTATAATTATAATTAAAGGGGAGACGGTAGGTCTTCCCTTTTTTTGTTTAAGGTTTTAAGGTTTTAAGAGTTTAAGGGGTTAGGGTTTTAGGGGTTAATGGTTTGATTCTTAGTTGATTGCGCGTGTGTCGGGGGAGTGGCAAAAAAAAATATCACCACTGTGTTGTTGGTAAAAGAAAAAAGTGTATTTTTGCAAGCTTTTTGAAGTGGAATGCAAACGCGAGTGGGAACAGGGTTTTGAATCGCGTAACTATTTGATTTCACGGACTGTAATGAAGATAGGGTAGGGTCGAGGAGACGGGTTTTTATCGTTACGTTTATGAAGATAGTTGCATTTTTTCTTTCAAAAATGGACTATTTTTTTTTGAATATTAATAATGTAAATAAATTTTAGAAGGGATGAAAAAGATTAAAATCACACAAGTCAGAAGCGCGGTTGACAGACCCGCACGTCAGAAAAGATCTTTAGAAGCATTAGGCTTGCACAAGATGCATCAAACCGTTGAACACGAGGCCACTCCCCAAATCCTGGGTATTGTGGACGCTGTCAAGCATTTAGTAAGCGTTGAAGAATTATAATTTTTAATAACCAATTGAATATCAAAGAGATGGATTTACACAATTTAAAACCGGCAAAAGGATCAACACACAGCGAACGCAGAATTGGTAGAGGACAGGGTTCCGGAAAAGGCGGCACTTCCACGCGCGGCCACAAGGGCGCACAATCCCGCTCCGGTTACAGCCGTAAGATCGGTTTCGAAGGCGGTCAAATGCCTATTTACAGAATATTACCCAAGAGAGGTTTCAAGAATATCAACCGTGTGGAGTACAACGCTATCAACGTCAGCACTCTCCAGCAGCTTGTCGAGAAGTGCCATGTTGAGAAGATCGACCGCGAGGTGCTTGTGAACAACGGTCTTGCCAAGAAGAACGACCTCATCGCCATTTTGGCCAAGGGCGAGCTCACCGCCAAGGTGCACGTGGTGGCCGACAAGTACTCTGCAAAAGCCAAGGCTATGATCGAGCAATGCGGCGGCACTGCAGAACTCGTTAACGCTCCCGCAGCCGAGTAATATCAATAAAAAGTCTTTACAATGAAAAAATTCATAGAAACCATCAAGAATATTTTCAGGATCGAGGATCTGAGAAAACGCATTCTCTACACGCTCTTCATCATCCTGATTTACCGTTTCGGCGCACATGTGGTGCTTCCGGGCATCAACCCTGCCGCCCTTTCCGCTTTCAGCAGCGCGGCGCAAAAGGGTCTTCTCGGCATGCTGGACCTCTTCTCCGGCGGTGCTTTCTCCAACGCCTCCATTTTCGCGTTGGGTATCATGCCTTACATCACCGCATCCATCGTGGTGCAATTGTTCACGCTCGCAGTCCCCTATTTCCAGAGACTGGCCAAGGAGGGTGAGAGCGGTCGTACGAAAATCAACCAGATCACCCGTTATCTGACCGTCGCAGTCCTGGCCGTGCAGGCTCCCGCCTACATCGCCCAGCTCACGGGCCAGTTTCCCGGAGCTATTGCCCCGTCCATGCTGGAGACCCGTATCCTCGGTTTCTCCGCGTTCGGTATCTGCGCTTTCATTCTGTTGATTTCCGCCACGCTGTTCATCATGTGGCTGGGTGAGCGTATCACCGACAACGGTATCGGCAACGGTATCTCCATGATCATCATGATCGGTATCATCGCCCGTCTGCCTTTCGCTTTGCAGGCAGAATTCACGGCTCGTATCACGGAGATGAACGGTGGTCCCATCATTTTCATCATCGAGATTATCCTCATGATGGTCATCATTGGCCTTTGCATTCTGTTGGTGCAAGGCACTCGCCGCGTTCCGGTCCAATACGCAAAACGCGTGGTGGGCAACAAGCAGTACGGTGGTGTCCGTAACTATCTGCCCCTCAAGGTCAATGCAGCCGGTGTCATGCCGATCATCTTCGCCCAGGCGTTGATGTTCATTCCCTTGACTTTCGTGAACATCTCCCAGGAGACCACTACCGGTTTCTGGAGCAGTTTCATCGACTATAACCGTTTGGGTTACAACATCGTGTTCTTCCTGATGATTATCGCCTTCACCTATTTCTACACGGCCATCACCATCAATCCTCAGCAAATCGCCGAGGACCTCAAGAAGAACAACGGTTTTATCCCTGGCGTGAAGCCCGGCAAGCAGACTGCCGAGTACATCGACAGGATCATGTCCCGCATCACGTTGCCCGGTT
Source organism: Bacteroidales bacterium (assembly GCA_016281255.1). Classification (GTDB taxonomy): domain Bacteria; phylum Bacteroidota; class Bacteroidia; order Bacteroidales; family WCHB1-69; genus F23-D06. The sequence goes on along the minus strand of JAEEIG010000044.1, from coordinate 1,649 downwards.
CCATTTTCTTGGGTATTGTGGCTGTCCTGCCCGCCATCGTGCGTCAGTTCGGTGTGAACCAGCAGTTCGCCCAGTTCTTTGGCGGCACCTCCCTGCTGATTATGGTGGGTGTGGTGTTGGATACGCTGCAACAGATCGAGAGTCATCTGCTTATGCGTCACTACGACGGTCTGACCAAGTCCGGCCGCATCAAGGGACGTATGGGAGCGGGTGTTTACGGTGCCCACTAATAGATTGGTGATATAAGGAAATGACGATGTTCAGAAGAGTGAAATACAAGTCGGATGCCGAGTTCGCGAAGCTCAAAGCCAGCGCGAACGTGGTAGCGGTGACCTTGGCCGAGGTGGCCAAGTATATCCAGCCGGGCGTGCCGCTCACCTATCTCGACCAGATTGGCGAGCAATGCATCCGTGACCACGGTGCCGTGCCCTCCTTCAAGGGCTATGAAGGCTATCCGGCTTCGCTCTGTCTCTCGGTGAACGAGGTGGTGGTGCACGGGATTCCGCGTCCCAACATGTATCTGCGCGACGGCGACATCATCTCTGTCGATTGCGGAGCCCTGTTGGACGGCTACCACGGTGACTTCTGCTACACCTTCGAGGTGGGCGAGGTTTCCAAGGAGGTGCACGCGCTCTGCCAGCGCACGAAGGAGTCGCTCTACAAGGCGATCGAGATCGCGAAGGCGGGCAACACCATCGGAGACATCGGTTACACTGTGGAGAAATACGTCTCCCAGTTTAACTACGGTGTGGTCAGAGAGCTGTGCGGCCACGGTATCGGCAGGGACATGCACGAAAGACCCGACATCCCGAACTACGGAAGCAAGGGTGCGGGCATGAGGATCGCCCCGGGCATGTGCATCTGCATCGAGCCGATGATCAATATGGGCAGTCATAAGATCACGATGGACAATGACGGCTGGACCATTCGCACCCGCGACCACAAGCCGTCGGCTCACTATGAACATCAATTGATTATCACCGAGCATGGTACTGAGGTCATTTCCTCCTACAAACTGCTTGGCGAAGTGATAGGAACAGAAGAATTATATTAAAATTATTGAAGATATGGCAAAACAAGCAGCAGTTGACATTGACGGGGAAGTGATTGAGGCGTTGGGTAACGGGCAGTACCGTGTCCGCTTGGAGAGTGGTCACGAGATTTTGGCTCACCTTTCGGGAAAGATGCGGATGCACTACATCAAAATCATCCCGGGAGACAGAGTGCAAGTGGCGATGTCCCCCTACGATTTGACAAAAGGACGAATCACCTATCGTCACAAGAATTAAACCGTTCGTCAGCGTCCTTCGGGACGAAAGCTCGGTAGAGAAATTTTAGAAATAATAATAAAAAACAATAAAGCAATGAAAGTAAGAGCATCAGTTAAAAAGAGATCAGAAGATTGCATCGTGGTAAGACGTCACGGTGTGGTGTATGTGATTAACAAGAAGAACCCCAAATTCAAACAGCGTCAGGGTTAATAGAGAAATTAAATAATTATTCATCAATAAAAAACATAGATTAATATGGCAAGAATTGCAGGTATTGATTTACCTAAAAACAAACACGGTGAAATCGGCTTGACCTACATTTACGGAATCGGCAGAAGCACTGCCCAAAGAATTCTGACGAAAGCCGGCATCAGTTGG
>JAEEIG010000043.1 GCA_016281255.1 Bacteroidales bacterium | reverse complement strand
TAACATATTAACAATCATAATGTTAGTCTTCGCGGTGAATGCGTATGCGACGGATTCTTGCGGAGCGGTCCCCCATGATTTGCAGAAAATGTGCATGGTGCAGGACACCACAAAGCCCGCCCCCAAGCAAGACTCTGCCAAACCCGCCAAGAAGAAGACCACCATCCTACGCTCACGCGACAAGCGTGTCACGTTCGAGACTTTCGACCAGAACTACGAACGCGCCCTGAAATACTACAACAACAAGCAGTGGCTCTCCGCCGCCGGACTCTTCGAGGAGCTCTACCCCCTCGCCCTCGGCACCCCCCGCGCCGACACCATCCTCTTCCTCTTCGCCGACTCCTACTACCAGAACGGCGACTACAACATGGCCGCCTTCCACTTCCGCGACTACGTGCGCCGCTACCCCAACGCCGACCGCACGGAAGACGCTTTCTTCCGCTGCATCCAAGCCGTTTACAAAACCAGTCCCGAATACTACCTCGACCAATCGAACACCGACTATGCCATCGAGCAGATCAAGGCATTCCTGCAAGCCTATCCCGACAACAGCCATGTGGAAGAATGCAATCTCATGCTGGATGACCTGCGGCTGAAATTAGCCCGCAAGGAGTTGGAAATCATGAAATTATATTACAATACCGACCATTACGAGGCCTGCCAGATCGCCGCCAACAACTTCTTCAACAAATACTCCTACTCCCCGCTCATGCCCGAAGCCGGCTACTATCTGGTGCTGAACAACTATGAATACGCCAAACGCAGTACCGAGCGCAAAAAGCCGGAACGGCTCAAGACCTGCCTCGAATCCTGCCAAAGGATGCTGATCCACCATCCCGACTGCATCTACATCAAAGAAGTCCAAAAGATCATGCTGGACGTCAACAATCAACTGGAAAAATACAATCAAAAATCAAACAATAAATCTTAATAATGAAAGCTTTAGAATACAAAAAGTTGAAAATCGACCTGTATGCCAAGACCAAAGACATCCGCAAATACGACAAGGACACGGGCAACTTCTACAAGAGCATCGTCATCATGTCGAAACGCGCCGACCAAATCGCGGCTGAACTGAAGCAAGAGTTCCAGGAGAACTCCCACCTCTCCGCCCCGCAAGAGCGTTCTGGCGAGGAGATTTACGAAAACCGCGAACAGATCGAACTTTCAAAGATGTACGAGCAGCTGCCCAAACCGACCCAGCTCGCGCTCTACGAGTTCGAAAACGACCAAATCTATTTCAACGACGTAAACGAGAAATAGCTCGCTGGAATGGGCAAACACATCGCCATAGGCATCACCGGAGGCATCGCGGCCTACAAGACCATGTACCTCATCCGGCTGTTCAAGAAGAACGGTTACGACGTGCGCGTGACTGCCACGAAGAACGCCTTGCAATTTGTGACCCCGCTCACCATCGAGACACTGTCTCAGAACAAGTTATACACTGACATGTTCGACTGCCACCGTACGCTGGAGGTCGAGCATATCAGTATGGCGGAATGGGCCGACGCGCTGGTCGTGGCCCCGGCGACCGCCAACTCCGTCGCGAAATTCGCGCACGGCATCGCCGACGACGCGCTATCCACGCTCTACCTTGCCGTGAAAAAGCCCGTCTTCATCGCACCCGCCATGAACAGCAACATGTTTGAGAGCTCCGTGGTGCAGGAGAATCTGTCAACCCTCCAACAAAGAGGCTGCCATATCCTGCTCCCCAACGAGGGTTTCCTGGCCTGCGGCACCACCGGCAACGGACGAATGGAGGAACCGGAGGAGATTTTCGACGCGGTGGACGAATTCCTGACGGCAGACCACACCCTCGAAGGCAAGAGAGTGCTGATCACCGCCGGCCCCACCTACGAACCCATTGACCCCGTGCGGTTTATCGGCAACCACTCTTCCGGACTCATGGGCTTCTGCCTCGCAGAAGCGGCCGCACGCAAAGGCGCAACCGTCGCGCTGGTCACCGGACCGTCGAACTGCACCGCCCGCCACCGCAACATCCGACGCCTCGACGTGAAAACAGCGGAAGAGATGTACCAGCAGTGCATGCAACTCGTGGAAGATCAAGACATCATCATCATGTCGGCGGCAGTGGCCGATTTCACACCCGCAACCGTCGCTCCCGAAAAAATCAAGAAAGAGATGTCGCAACTCTCCATCGACTTGGTGAAGACGAAAGACATTCTCGCCTCCGTCGGGAAAATCAAGCGCGACAACCAGCTGCTTGTCGGATTTGCCCTAGAAACGGAAAACGAAAGGGAAAACGCCAAGAAAAAACTGCATAATAAAAACGCCGACCTCATCGTTCTCAATTCCTTGCGTACCGCCGGCGCCGGCTTCCGAACCGCCACCAACCAGGTGACCATCTTCGGAAAAGACGGCCGCGAATTCGCCAGTGAATTGAAAAGCAAACAAGAAATCGCCCGGGAAATCATACAAACGGCGCTGAAATATATTCAATAACAAGAAAAAACAACTATGAAACGTATTTTCGGACTTGTCATCGTCATGCTCATCTCCTTTGGATCGCTGAAGGCGCAAGACTTCCAATGCGCCATCTCCATCAACACCACCCAAATCTCAAGCACGGGCAACCAACAGAGATACAACGAGTTGAGGCAGAAACTGTACTCCTTTATCCACGAACGGAAATGGTGCCAGTATAACCTGAAACAGAATGAACGCATCGAATGCTCCATCACCATCAATTTGACGAAAGCCTCCGGTGACGAATATGAAGGGACCGCCACGTTAGTGCTGCAACGCCCTGTATATAAGGCCAGTTACAAAACGACCTTGATGAGTTTCCAAGACAAGAAGGTGAAATTCAAATATGACGACGGCGACGCTTTGGAGTATGACGAAAGCTCCAGTCTCTCGGAACTCACCTCCCTGATCGCCTACTATCTGAACCTTTTCATCGCGGTGGAGTTGGACTCCTTCTCCCCCAACGGCGGCCTCCCCTACTACGACAAGTGCCAAAACATTGTGAACCAAAACCTCAGAGAAGTCGGCTGGAACGTGGCCGAAAGCGGTCAGAACAACCGCTATTGGATCACAGAAAACTTCAGCAACAGCACCTACAGCAAGCTTCACGATTTCTACTACCAGTACCACCGACTTGGTCTGGACGTGATGTACGAAACACCCGACGCCGGCCGTGCCGTCATACTCGAAAGCCTCAAACTGCTGCAACAGGTCAACGCCCAGAAATCCAACTTGGCCGTTGTCCGCATCATCCTGAATACCAAAAAGGACGAAATCATCAATATCTTCAAGGAAGGAATGCCATCTGAGAAGACACAGGTCATCAACATCATGAAGCAGATTGACCCGACCAACTCCTCATCGTATGATGCCATAAACACCGCATCCAAATAACCGCAATGCTAACTTCCCTGCAAATAGAGAATTATGCGATTATCCGGTCTTTAGAAATCCCATTTCAGCAAGGCTTGATCGTGATTACCGGCGAAACAGGGGCCGGCAAATCCATCCTTATGGGCGCTCTTTCCCTGATTCTCGGAAACCGCGCCGACACGGACGTTCTCTTCGACAAATCCAGAAAATGCATTGTGGAGGCGACCTTCCGAATCTCCGATTTGGGACTCCGTCCACTTTTCCAACAATACGACCTTGACTACCAGGACGAAACCATCATCCGACGGGAAATCAACGAACATGGAAAGTCGAGAGCTTTCATCAACGACACTCCCGTGACGCTCGCGGTGCTGAAAGGTGTCTCCTCCCTTCTCGTGGACATTCACTCCCAGCACCAGACCCTGATGCTGCAGAACGCCGGTTTCCGTCTTCGACTGATCGACCAGTTTGCCCGGAACCAGCAACTTTACGCCCAATATCAGCAGGCGCTGGACACTTGGCGGAAACAAAAAAAAGCGCTGGAGCAGCTTCGCGAAAAATGCGCCGAAGCCGACCGCCGCTATGACTTCAACCGCTACACAGTGGAGGAGTTGGAAGCCGCCGCGCCAGATCCCGACGAACAGGTCAGAATCGAACAGCAAATCAACGAGCTGACACACGCCGAGTCGATAAAGTCGCATCTCTACAACGCCACGTCCCTGCTGTCGGAACAGGAGGGTGACAATGTATTATACATGTTGAAAACCATCCGTGAAGAATGCCGTTCCCTCGCCAACATGGGCGGAGAATACGACAGCTATCTGCAACGGCTGGACAACCTGCTGGCGGAGGCGCAGGACTTGTCTTTCGAGATGTCCAGGAAAAACGACAACATCGAGCTCAATCCCGCCCTGCTCAACGAACTCAACGAGCGACTGGATCTGCTCTTTTCCTTGCAGAACAAATATCACGTAAACGACAACGCCGGTCTGATAGAGCTGCTGAACCAGCTGCACCGGGAGATGGAAACCTATTCCGACAACAAGGAGGAACTGAAGGAGTTGGAAAAGACGGTGACGCATTCCGAAGAAGCGGCAATCGCTTTGGCCCGGCAGCTGACAGAGACGCGCCGGAACGCGATTCCGCAGTTAACCCGCGCCATGGAGGATCGTCTGGCGATGCTCGGCATGAAGGGCAGCCGTTTCGAGGTTCAGATGGACACGACGGACGAACTACGCGACAACGGCGCCGACAGTGCCACATTCTTGTTCTCCGCCAACACCGGCATCGCGCCGGCCGACATCGCGAAAATCGCTTCCGGCGGCGAAATGTCCCGTATCATGCTCTGTCTCAAATCCATCATCACCGACACCATGTACCTGCCCACCATCATCTTCGACGAGATTGACACAGGCATCTCCGGGGAAACCGCCTCGAAAGTCGGGCAGATGATGCAGTTGCTCTCCACCAACCACCAGGTCATCGCCATCACGCACCTGCCGCAAATCGCAGCCTGCGGAAACGAGCACCTCCTGGTCCACAAACAGTCCACCGAGACACAGACCTTCACCAACATCAAGATATTAGGCACGCAGGAACGCGAGCAGGTCATTGCCACCATGATGAGCGGCGAAAGCTGCTCCGAATCCGCCATGAACACCGCACGCGAAATGCTGCAATCCACCCTAAAGAAAAAATAACCAATCATATACCGTATGAAAAAGACCCTTCTTATCCTCGCAGCCGTTATGATTTGCCTCGCCGGGTATTCGCAAAACCGCCGTCCCACCCCGGAAAAGAAGTTCATCTACATGACCTCCATAGGGTACTCGACCGGCATAGGACAGATCGAACTGGAAAACAAGACCGTTCAGAACAAGAACTTCAACGTTTCCGTCAATCAGCTCCTGGGCTACCAGTTCAACCCCTATTTCCAATTAGGATTGGGAGCCGGTTTCGACATCTGGAAACACACCGCCTTCATTCCGGTATATCTCAATCTCACGGTGAACTTCACCGACACCAGAATAGAGCCCCTGTTCTACCTCAACGCAGGATACAGTTTCAAATGGTACGTCTCCTCCGTGCCGGAACCGATGGACAGAGTGGTACACGGCACCAAAAACGGCCCTTACGGCGAATCAGGCATCGGTATGCGCATCAATCTCACCGACAGATTCTCCATTGTACTGGCCGCTTGCTACAAAATCCAATACACCGACATCCGCTACACCATCCTCAACCCCAACGACCAAGATCATTCCGCCTTTTCCACCAATGCCCGCAAAGACGCACTGTACCACTTCGCCGGCGTCCGCCTCGGATTCCAGTTTTAACCGTTGCTTGCCGATTATAACTTGCCCCCACACCTTCCCCTTAAACCTGTAAACCTCTAAACACCAAAAAAATGGCAAATATAACATACACCGAAGCATTCGAAGAACTAAAAGAAATCGTGGACCAACTGGAAAACGACGGTATCAGTGTGGACGAGCTGACCGAGAAGATGAAGCGCGCCACGGTATTGATGAAGATCTGCCGTGACAAACTGACCAAAACGGAAGAAGAGGTCAACAAAACCATAGCTGAACTGTCTTAAATGTCCACATTTGAACTGATAGACCCCGAAATCGAAGCCTACTGCGAATCGCACACCACAGCCGAATCGGAGTTGCTTCACCGTCTATACCGCCAAACACACCTGCAGACCATCAATCCGCGAATGGCGTCAGGTCAACTGCAAGGACAGTTTCTGTCCCTGATTTCCAAGATGACACATCCGCGAAGAATTCTCGAAATCGGGACTTTCACGGGCTATTCCGCCATCTGCCTGGCTGAGGGGCTCGCCGGCGACGGTGAGTTGCACACCATCGAAATCAACGAGGAATACGAAGACCGCATTCGGGAGTATTTCGCGCAAAGTCCCGACCGCGACAAGCTCAAACTGCACATCGGAGATGCGAAAACCATCGTGCCCACGCTCCAGGCGACGTGGGATTTGGTCTTTATCGATGCGGAGAAAACCGACTACCAAGAGTACTACGACATCGTCCTGCCCCGCGTCCGGAAAGGAGGTTTCATACTGATAGACAACACTTTGTGGAACAGCAAGGTAATTCACGAAGTACAACACAACGACAAAGACACACAGGCGATTCTGTCGTTCAACGACAGGGTGCAGCAGGACTGTCGTGTTCGCAACCTGCTGCTTCCGTTCCGCGACGGCATCATGATTATGGAGAAATTACAATGATGAGAATAGACATATTGACCCTTTTCCCGGAGATGTTTCCCGGTGTTTTCGGCAGTTCAATCTTGAAACGTGCCGTGGAAAAACAGTATTTGGAACTGTATGTGCATGACATTCGGGCTTACACGTACGACAAGCACCACCGCGCCGACGACTACCCGTTCGGAGGCGGTGCCGGCATGGTGATGATGGTGGAACCGATTGCCCGCTGCATCGAACAGCTGCAAAGCGAACGCGAATATGACGGTATCTTCCTGATGGCACCTGACGGGGCGACCTTCAATCAGCAGAAAGCCAACGAGTTGTCGCTGCGCAAAAACATCATCCTGCTTTGCGGGCACTACAAGGGGGTGGACGAGCGCGTGCGTGAGCTCTACATCACCGAAGACATCAGCATCGGCGACTACGTACTCTCCGGCGGCGAACTGGCGGCCATGGTCATCACCGACGCCATCGCCCGTGTGATTCCCGGCGTCATCAGCGACGGAGCATCCGCCCTTTCCGACTCCTTCCAGGACAACCTGCTTTCCGCACCCGTATATACACGTCCCGCGGATTTCCGTGGCCACCGCGTGCCCGACGTACTGCTCTCCGGCAATCAGAAATTGATTGACGAATGGCGTTATAACCAACAACTTACCAGAACCCAAGAACGTCGTCCCGACCTGCTGAATCATGAATAAGATCTCCTCCCGCCTGCAATCGCTACGTACCCCGGACCCCTTTTTCAACATCAGTTATGTCGTCATGATGTTCATGATGGCCACGCTACCCATCACCATCTTCTTCATGTGGCCCGTCGCCATCATACTGATGCTGCTATGGATCTGCCAATGGAACTGGCGGGAGAAGTGGGAGAATTTCAAGGCCAACGACGGCATCCCATACGGGCTGTTTCTGCTTGGCGTCTTCCTGATACCCGTTTTTGGATTTGTTAACTCTACCAACATGGCCATTGCATGGCGCTCCTTCGAATGCCATCTCTGGTTTCTTTTCGCTCCGCTGATCTTCCTCACCACCTCCTCCAAACTATGGTCCAGAAACCATATCAAAATCTTGCTGATCCTCTTTTCGGCCAGCGAAATAGCGATACTCCTCTTCTTTCTCATCCGTGGAATTTACAACACCGTCAAGACCGGGGATTCCAGCTTCCTTTACAATGACTATTATTGCCACGACTATCACCACGCCTATGTGGCCCTGTATGCCACCTTCGTCTATACCCTCATTTTCCACTATCTGACAGAAAACAGCCACCGGATTTCCACCCAAAGGAAGGTACTGCTGTATTTGGCAGCCATCTTCTTGGCGATCAGCGTTTTTTGCGTCTATTCACGGGCCGGCATCCTCACTTTCCTTTTTCTGCATCTGGTGCTGAGCGGCTATGCTATCTACCGGAAACCTTCCCGCTGGAAATATGTCGTCGGGATTATCTTCCTCATTTTCACCATGTTCACCATTCTGATCGCCACCGCACCCCGCAATCGTTTCACCGAATCCTATCTCTCTTTCCATCACAAGAAAAGCGAGGAGAAGCAGACCGATGCCAGACTGATCATCTGGCAGGCAGCCTGGGACGGTGCCATCGAGAACCTTCCCTGGGGGGTAGGTACCGGCGACGGCAATGACGTGGTCATGGAGAAGTATCACGAAAACGGTCACTGGAAAAGCCGGAACCACCCCTATAACGCCCACAACCAATTCCTTTTCGCGCTACTCACCAACGGCATCCCCGGACTTGTCATCATTCTGCTGTTCTTCTACGCGCCATTGGGACTGTCTGTCAAGTACAGGGATGTCCTGATGCTTTCCCTCTTCTTGTTGATGACATGCAACTGTTTGGTGGAATGCATGTTCGACCGTCGCGCCGGCGTGGATTTCTTCGCCATCATGATTCCACTGTTCATTTTACGAATCCATTCCTCTTCTTATCAAAACAATAGCTTACCGTCATGAAACGACTTACATCCTCCATCCTGCTTTTTTTCACATTTTTCAACCTCTTTGCGCAGGAGAAAGAGACCTACTTGTATGCACAAAAGGACACCTCCAAACTCTATATGGACGTCTATCTACCCCAAGTGCAGAACGAGCAGCATGCATGCCTGATTTTCGCTTTCGGCGGCGGCTTTATCGGCGGCAGGCGAGATGACAGTCAGATACAAAAGCTCAAGAAATACTACACCGACAAAGGATTTGTCGTCATCGCCATCGACTATCGTTTAGGTATGCGCGGGAAGACCAAAAGCTCGGCCATCGCCAGCGTGAAACAGTTCCAAGCGGCGATTGACATGGCGGCGGAAGACATGATTTCGGCACTCGACTACACCCTGAAGAATCTCCTGGTGACGAAAAAGTACACCCTAAACCCGAAGCACATCATCCTGATGGGCAGCAGTGCCGGCGCCATCACCGTGTTGCAGACCGACTATGCCCTCTGCAACGGTTATCTCAACAGCGACATCCTGCCCGACAGCTTCCGTTTGGCAGGTGTGATTTCCTATTCGGGCGCCATCTTCTCCACACATGGCACACCAAAGTACAAGTTGCACGAACCCGCGCCCACCCTTTTATGCCACGGCGACAAAGACAAACTGGTGATTTACAACAGCACACGGTTTTTCAACATCGGTCTTTTCGGCTCCAACACCATCGCAAAAGAGTTCAAAAAGAGAGGTTACGGCTACCAAATCCGCCGCTATACCGGCCTCGGGCATCAGGTGGCCGCCATCTACAACGACGAATTTCACGTCATCGACCAATTCCTCAGCACTATCGTCTTCGGCAGTCCGAAAACCCAAATCGACGAGACTTACTACAATCCTGCCATCGAGCCCAAATGGATGAACCTGCGCGTTCGCGACCTGAAAAAATTCGACAATTAAAAGGCAAAGCCGCCACAATGTAAAAAAGTAGAGCCGCCACAATGTGACGGCTCTACTTTTACGTTGTGACGGCTCTGCCGGTTATCGGATCAACGTCACGGATCCGGTATATTCTTTGTCGTCCGAATTCAGGTTCACAAGACGGATCAGATAGACATACACGCCTTCGGGACACATTTGTCCATATTTGTTGCGACCGTCCCAATAGTCGTACGGATTATGCGTGGAGAAAATCAACATGCCGGAGCGGTCGAAAATCTGCATCTGGTAATGATCGGGATCCACGCCTTGACCTTGCGGCGCGAAAGTCTCGTTGACGCCGTCGCCATCGGGCGTGAAAGCGTTCGGGATGTAGAAGAAGTAGGGCACCTCGACCGACACACGGGCTTTGCTGGAATCAACACACCCAAACGTGTCTGTGGCGGTCAGGGTGATCGTATAGTATCCGGAATGGGTGTAATCGTGCGTCAACTCCTCCACATTTTCCACGATATTGACATTGGAGAAGATATCCCCGAAGTTCCAAACCAGATGGTAATCGCCGGGGGAGAGGCTCATGCAGGTCACCGTTCCGATGCCGTTCTCCACGTAAATTTCGGTGGGGGTGGCCATGAAGGCGGGCGACGGCAACGGCAACACCGTCACTGTGAAGTCGTCCGTGACTTGGCAGTTGCCGATCATCGTGGCCGTCACCGTGTAGGTGGTGGTCACCTGCGGGGAGACCGTGATGGTGGAAGTGTTCTGGCCGCTGCTCCAATGGAACTCATTGGAAGAGGAGTGAGTGGCCGTCAAAGTGGCGGACTTGCCCAGACAGATGGTATCGACACCGGAAATCTCGGGCAGCTCCAGTTCCGTGACCAGCACGGTCACAGAGTCGAACTTTGTGCAACCGTTGTCAAACGTAACCGTCACCATATAGGTAGTGGTCTCTGATGGGGAAACAACAGGCGTTGCCGTTGTATCACCGGAGCTCCAGGCATAGTGCTCGGGGTGAATTTGGGGATAATTCTGGAAAGTGACGCCCAGGGTGGCATTGTCATTCGGACAGATGTGGTTGGTTCCTGTGCTGGTGGTGGCATCCACATCGGGAACCTCCACCTTGATGGTGACAGTGTCACGAAGAGTGAACAGATCACCACTGGAGTTCGTGTACTTGTATTCGGCGATATACTTGGTCGTTTCCGAGGGACTCACCGTGATTTTGGTGTTCTTGGCATGAGCATCGTAACTGATGATGTTTGCTTGAGACACCGAATTGATGTACCAAGTCAGCTCGGCATTTTCATCCAGCGGGGTAATCGGGGTGAAACGCCAAGCCTCGTCGTTGGCTTCCCAACCCGAGCCGCCCATGCCACGGCCGGGAGCTATCAGGATCTGCGAAGAAGTGTTGTTCTGAAGGCCAATGATACCTTCGTGGCGTGAACTGTTGGTGGAAGCGCAGCAGGCTCTGTGCTTCACATACACGTCGATAATGTTCGTGCCCTCGTAGATCACCATCTGGTACGTGTTGTAGTTGCTGGCACTGCTGTGGTTGCCGAACAGACCGACATTCAGATAGTTGAACACAAATGCGCGACAAGGGTAACTTCCGAGCACACCCACTCTGACCGCGCCCGGGGTGTTGTAGGAATAAGAATTGTAATAATTACAGTCAATGTCCTCATAGACACCATAAATGCAATTCTTATAATTATACGGCACTGTCATGCTGCCGCCGCCCATGGTCTGGTTATTGTCGATATTCGAGGTGTATGGAGGCGAAGCCGGAGGGATGCCGTACGCGTAGGCACATGATCCCGAGTGGTTATCCATGGCAATCAGTCCGTTAGTCCCGGGCCAAACGGTGGTGTATTGTTTGCCGAAAAAGATGAAGGTGAACGGCAATTGAACCGCATTGAGCCAGTTGTCATCGGAACTGGCGTTAATACTGTTACCCTGGTTGAATTCGAAAATATGGGATTCGAAAGGAATGGACTTCACCGTATAGTCGTTGGTGTATTGTCCCGTGGCGATAATATCCGCCGACAGGACCACGGTCGGGTTGTTGCAGTCGAAATTGATGACGTGGGGGTCGGGGACATCCTCATAGGCGCCTAACGGGACGATGGTGACGCTCGGACAGGCACTACCGTCAGGGCTGTCGAAGAGTTCCGTGACACAGGAGATTTCGGCACGCCAGCCGGCCTTGCCCACGTCGCCGGCGGCACCCACATAGACGAACGAGAGCGCGTTGGTGCTGGAGAAGAGCACCGGCGGCTTGTTGCCCGTGGAGGCATCCAGCGTGGAGGTGCAGAACTGGCCGATCAAACGCTTGTTGTTGTCGTAATACAACCCGTCATACACCTTCAGGACACCATTGACGGAGAACTGGGTGAAGACGCATTTGATATGCGAGCCCGTAGGGGAGGTGAATTGTGCGAACTGCGTTCCGTTGGGGTTCTCGTTGTTGGAGGCGATATTGCCGTTCGGACCGCCGGAATCGAAAAAATTGGCGTTACAGGTGATGTTGTAAACATCCTGCCCGAAAAGCCGGTCGCCCGACAAAGTGTCGAAAGCATAGACCTGCGCCACCCAGCCGCTCGTCAAGCCGGGGATGTCCACATTGTCGGAGTGGAACACAAAGGTCATGTTCTTTCCGGAAGCGTAAAGCTCACCGGGGGAGTTCACCAGGTTGAAAGCCCCGACCAGCGGGGATGAAGTGGAAGGACCGTTGTAAATCCACAACGTGTCGCCCTCCGACATCTCGAACTCCTCGAAATTGATATAGAGCACAGAGTTGGTCATGCTGATACGCAATGTCATCGTATCCCGCAAATTCTGCGCGAAATTGCCATCCGGGTCCTGGTTGTCACCCATTTCGTCCGGGGTGCCGCCCGGATCGTAGAAGAAGCGGGGGGAATCGTCAATATCACTCACCAAGGGAACGGAACCCATGATAATAGATTGACTGACAGCGATTTGTGTAATCACCAGCAAGGATAACAACAAGGGTAAACGCAAAATATTCTTCATCTTTTTACAAACTTATAATCCCATAACGAGATTTCTTTCCAAATGTTACAAACTTTTTTTCAATTGCCTATACAATATTAATGAGAAGCGCAAAAATACAAAAATTTTCAGAACGTGTTTTTATTTCAAAAAAAGTGTATTTTTGCAGCCGCAAAACGGACGGGGTGTGGCGCAGTTGGTAGCGCGCTACGTTCGGGACGTAGAGGCCGGAAGTTCGAGTCTTCTCACCCCGACTAAAACATTGAGAAACACGGTGTTTGCCGTGTTTTTTTCTTTTAAACCAAACGGTTGCCCACCCCCTTTTCCCCTTGTCTATCGCCTATTGCCTTTTCCACGGCGACCGCATCAAAATCAGTCAGATCCAGCAAATGCGGATTAAAAAAGATTCCGTTGCCAAAGATTTTATGACAACTGAATCCGCCTCCCCCTACCCATAGGGTTCCCATATATCAGACAAGCTATTGCCATAGTGTTGCCATAGTGTTGCCATACTCTTGCCATACTTAAGAGTATGGCATCTACTTGCCATATACTTGCCAGATACTTGCCATATACTTGCCAAATACTTGCCAGATACTTGCCAGATACTTGCCAAATGCTTGCCATCTCCTTGGCTGAAGCGACGGAAGGTGATGGAATTCCGAAGCGGTCGCCGTGCCTATTGCCTATTGACATTGCCTATTGCCTATTGCCTAAAAAATGTATCTTTGCCGCCAAATTCGAAAAATTATGACAAAACCTGTTTTCTATAT
>JAEEIG010000042.1 GCA_016281255.1 Bacteroidales bacterium | reverse complement strand
GATGCCCAGGATGTCGAAGAAGAAGGTGCGGAAGGTGGTCTTCAGCAGGTCGATGTCTTCGGCGGTGAGGGTGGCATGGCCGTCCTTCACGGCGTTGATGACACGTGCCGCATCGAAGAGTTCCGGAATCACCTTCGGGGTGTTGAAATCGTCGTTCATCGCCTCGTAGCAGCGTTCCTGCAGGGCTTCGATGTTCTCGGTGGAGGTGCTGCCCGCTTTCAGACTGTCGAGATGACGTTCCGCGGAATACAGTTTCTCCAAGCCCTTTTCGGCAGACTGCAACGCGGCGTTGCTGAAATCGACGGTGCCGCGGTAGGAGGCCTGCAGCACGAAATAGCGAATCGTCATCGGCGAATAGGCTTTCTCCAGTTTGGGGTGGCTGCCGGTGAAGAACTCGTTGAGGGTGATGAAGTTGCCGAGCGACTTGCCCATCTTCTGACCCTCAATGGTGATCATATTGTTGTGCATCCAGTAGCGCACGGAGCTCTTGCCGTTGGCCACGGTGCTCTGGCACACTTCCGACTCGTGGTGCGGGAACAGCAGATCCATGCCGCCGCCGTGAATGTCGAACTGCTCGCCCAGGTACTTGGTGCTCATGGCCGTGCATTCGATGTGCCAGCCGGGAAAGCCGACGCTCCAGGGGGAGTTCCAGCGCATGATATGCTCGGGGGAAGCCTTCTTCCACAGCGCGAAATCGGCGGGATTGCGCTTTTCGCTCTGTCCGTCCAGCTCGCGTGTGTTGGCGATGAGCTCGGCCAGGACACGGCCCGAGAGCTTGCCGTAGCCGAAGTCCTTGTCGAACTTCTCGACATCGAAATAGACGGAACCTTCCGACACGTAGGCGTAGCCCGCGTCGAGGATTTTCTGCACCATCTCGATCTGCTCGATAATGTGGCCGGAGGCCCGGGGTTCGATGGAAGGTCCCTTCACATTGAGGGCATCCATCGCCTTATGGTAGCTGTCCATGTAGTATTGTGCCACCTCCATGGGTTCCAGCTGCTCCAGACGGGCTTTCTTGGCAATCTTGTCCTCGCCCTCGTCGGCATCGTGTTCCAGATGGCCCACGTCGGTGATGTTGCGCACGTAGCGCACCTTGTAGCCGATATGCGTGAGATAGCGGAACACCACGTCGAAGGTCACCGCCGGACGCGCATGTCCCAAATGGGGCTCGCCATAGACGGTCGGTCCGCAGACATAGAGTCCCACATGGTCGGGCGTGATGGGTTGGAAGAGTTCTTTTCTCTTGCTTAATGTATTGAATAAAAAGACTTTGCCTTTATTGTCGGTGTTTTTCATATTGAAAGATTGTTGATTCAAAACAAGGCCGCAAAGATACGAATTTTTTTGGCTTAGGGGCTTAAGCGGTTACACGGTTACACGGTTACACGGTTAGGCGGTTAGAGGAACAGATTGCACAGATTTTGGCGGGGTGGCGGGGTGCGCAACATACTGCCCTTGCGTGTACGGGGTTCCGTTTGGCATGTTTGCCCTCGTGAGTTACATTATGTCTTTTTCGGCATGACTACTCTTGCGAGTTACCGTCTCGCTTTTCGGACAAACGGAATCTCGGGCTCGCAAGGGGATGAAGGGACGAAAAAAAAATGTCAACGGTCAACGGTGAATTGCAATTATTTTGTGGAGCACTTCTATGAATTTTTCCAAAAATGGGGACGCCTTGTTTAAATACGAAAAGCCGGTATGAACTTGCATATAACGTTTTGTGCAAGTTTTGTGTCCAAAAATGCAATTTTACGACCGATAATTGTCATTTTTACAATATTGATTTTCAATAAATTACGCATCACAAACACTTGTTTTTTTAACAAGGAATTTGTATCTTTGCGAGGTTTATTCTTACTACGATATGGAAGAAAAAGGAATGGTACCTCTTAACGAGGAATATTTAATGTCGAAGATATACATCATCCGAGGCGTGCAAGTGATGCTGGACTTTGATTTGGCGGCCATATACGGGTATGAGACAAGGTATTTCACCCGTCAAGTCAACAACAACATTGAACGCTTTGATCGAGACTTTAGGTTTCAACTTACTACAGAGGAGTTTAAAAACTTGATGTGCAAAAATTTCACATCAAGTTGGGGTGGCACAAGAAAGATGCCTTACGCATTCACGGAGCAGGGTGTTTATATGCTCATGACGGTGCTGAAAGGTGAACTCGCTGTTAGTCAGAGTAAAAAATTAATCAGACTCTTTAAACAAATGAAAGATTATATCATTCAACGACAGCATGTTTTGCCTACCACGGAACTTCTGGCACTCACCACTCAAACCCAGAACAACACCGAAGAGATCCGCCAGATCAAACAACAAGTGAACGATTTGGCCGTCGTTATCAATGACTTTACTGACAACAACGTCAAGAAAGACTACCTGTTCTATAACGGTCAGACCGTTGAGGCCGACATCGCCTATTCGGAAATCTATTCCTACGCCAAGAAATCAATCCACCTCATCGACAACTACATCGGTTTGAAGACATTGGTTCTGCTAAAATCAGTGCCCTCCGGGGTGAAAGTCACCATTTTCAGCGACAACGTGAACCACGGTCTGCACCAGACCGAGTTGACTGATTTTCAGAGCGAATACCAGCATGTGGACATCGAGCTAAAATCTTCGGGTGGCATTTATCACGACCGCTACATCTTCATCGACCACGCCACCCCGAATGAGATGATATTTCATTGCGGCGGTTCCTCCAAGGATGGCGGCAAACGGGTGACTTCCATCAGCAAGGTGGAGGATACGGCACTTTACCAAAACATAGTCGGCAGTTTGGAGGGGAATCCGGTGTTGCAGTTGTGAACGCAAGTTTTCGTAACATTCCGCCCTTGCGTGTACTTCCGCACTTTTGAATCCTCCTGCCCTTGCGTGTACGAGGTTCCGTTTGGCTCGTTTGCCCTCGCGAGTTACCTTCTTGCATTTGCGTTAATAACAGCTCTGGCGAGTTGCTGTCTCGCTTTTTCGGCCAAACGGAATATTGGACTCGCAAGGGGATTCCTCTAACCGTGTAACCATGTAAACCAGTAAACCTGTAAGCCCCAGGCGTCAACGGTCAATTGCAAATGTTTTGCGGTTTTCGCACTTTCCTATCCGTTTTTGAGGATAGACTCCTTCAGCGCTTTCAGTCCTCTCAACGAACTGGGGCGGAGCTCGATTTTGATTCCGTCAACACAGTAGACATGCACATGATGCAGGAGTGAGTGGTGATGGTCCGAATATCAACTAATAGAAATCAGGAGATTCTTGCTGATTTTGAAAATCCTCCTTGGTCCTTATCCCTTCTCTCGCTTTTTCGAAACTTTCCGCATCCTTGTAAAAAATCCAATGCAAAGTAGGCTTGTGATCAAGAGAAAAAGATGAGTATGCTTGCTGAAAAGTCCATCCTTTCTCTACCATATAATTGGCGACATCCACCATGCTGTTAAACACGATTTCTTTACCCGTATCGTCCACAAATTTCAACTTGTTATTTAGACCTCCCCAAGTATTATAGGCAGGACTTGTTCCGAAATCGAATATTATCTTCATACCAGAAGAAAGATCCTTGTCGGTTCCTTTGACTTCACAATAATAACGGTGGATTTGAGCAAACGTCACCGCAGGGAATAATAACATGAAGAAGACTAATAACTTTTTCATAAGCATTTATACCATTAGATTCTTTTTTTCTTTTCTAATTTATACATACGAACAATAGACTGCAAAAATATAAAATCCCATGAAAAGTGAACGTTGAATTGCAAGTGTTTTTTTAGGACTTGGGTGGATTAGTCTTTTGCCTCGTGAGCACGAATAATAGAGTTTGTGACAACGAGATGGTGACAAAAATCGTTGGTAATATGATATGAAATAAAATTTTGTACCTTTGCGGTTTCAAATAGAATATACCATCTTATGAAAGATCCAATTTGGCTGAAAATTGAGGGTCCAAAAGTTGAAAAATCTACAGAGTGCTATGTTTATCTAATGAAAGACACAGCGAATGGTCGCTATAAAATAGGGATGTCTAAAAAGCCAGAATATCGCGAAAAAACATTGCAAAGTGAAAAACCAGAAATAACATTAATCTGTTCGAAAAAATACAGTTCACGAGATGAGGCAAGAAAGACCGAGAAGGAGTTGCATCAAAAATTAAAAAAAAGCAGAATAAGAGGTGAATGGTTTAATCTATCTGACTCTGAAGTGAAAAATGTGAGACTGTATTTAGAGGGACCAACTAGTGCAATTAGCGGTGCTGCGTGGGATACCTCTCAGGAATACCGTTTTGGTTATATCCCAATTAACTCCTGAATCACTTTTTTGATTAGCACTATTTTTTAGGGACGTTCATGCAATTTGACCTATAAGTCTAAAAGTGGCGGTAATTCTGGTAAACACTTCACAATTGAGGTTCGAGCTTTTAGACTTCCATCATCCGACTCTATCACTTTGAACTTCTTGGGTGTCAACAAGCATGTGTTTGTTGCGTGCCCCTGGCACGCATGCACCCGCACTACCTCCGCCCACCCCACACTGCGGCTGGCGCCTGATGTGGGGTTATTAAGATGGCGTGCGTTCCGCACGCGGGGGAGAGGGAATCGAATTGTATTTCGCTAATTCAAGTTGTCACTTTTGTGTCTTGCATTTTGAGTACCACAGGATATTCACACGAGAGCCATACGATAGCCGTTGGATAGCCGAACGCTCGAGAGGCGCGGCGCGCCGCGTCTCTACAAATGCAACAAATAGGGGCGAATCAACATTCGCCCCTACCCTATTGCCTTTTGCCTATTGCCTATTGCCTAAAACTCACGCAAACAATTGTTCAATCTGCTCCTCATACTTCTTAATCAGGACATTGCGCTTTAATTTCAACGTGGGGGTGAGCTCGCCGGACTGGATGGACCATTCGTGGTTCATCAGCAAGAAACGTTTCACCTTTTCGGTGTCGCCGAAAAATTTGTTGAAATCATCCACAATCTTCTTGTATTTCTTCAGCACTTCGGGGTGCTCGATCATCTCTTCATTGGTGGTGTATTCAATGCCCTTGTTCATGCACCAGGAGCGCAAGTCGCTGAAATTCGGCACAATGAGGGCGGCGGCGAACTGTTTGTTCTCTCCGACCACCAGGATATTGTCGATGAGCGACTCCTCCATGAACTTGTTCTCGATGATGGTAGGCACCACATATTTGCCAAAGGCGGTCTTGAACATCTCCTTTTTGCGGCCGGTGATTTTGAGTCGGCCTTCGGGGGTGAGCTGTCCGAGGTCGCCGGTGTGCAGCCAGCCGTCGGGATCTATCACCGCGGCGGTCTGCTCGGGCTGGTTGTAGTAGCCCTTCATGACGTGCGGTCCTTTGGTGAGGATTTCGCCGTCGTCCGCGATGCGCACGCGCGTGCCGGGCAGCACGGGGCCAGCCGTCCCGATCTCCACGCCGCCTTCGAAGAAGTTGCTCACGGCGATGACGGGGGAGGTCTCGGTGGTACCGTAGCCTTCCATCACGGGGATGCCCATAGCCCAGAAGATCTTGGATATACGGGGCTGGATGGCGGCGCCGCCCGTGACAATGACCTTCAGGTTGCCGCCCAAAGCCTTGTTCCACTGGTTCAGCACCAGCTTGCGCGCCAACTTCAGCTTGCGGTCGTAGCGTTTGCCGGGATTGTCGCCGTATTGCAGGGCAATCTCGTTCGCCCAGAAGAAGATTTTCTGTTTGGTTTTGCTCAGTTTGTGCCCCTTCGCGAGGATTTTGTCATACACCTTCTCCAGAAGACGCGGCACGGTCGTGAAGATGTCGGGCTTCAGCTCCACCATGTTCTCCTGGATCTTGGCGAGGTTCTCGGCGTAGTAGATCGGCAAACCGAGATACTGCCAAGAGTAGTTCATCATGCGCTCATACACGTGACAGAGAGGAAGATAGCTTAAAATGCGATTATTCTCGGTGGTGGGAATGATGGGCAGGATGGCTTCCACATTGGAAAGGAAGTTGCGGTGCGAGAGCATCACTCCCTTGGGGAATCCGGTGGTGCCGGAGGTATAGACCAACGACACGATGTCTTCGGGCTTGATGCTGTCTTTGATCTCCTGCAGATATTGCGGTGCGGGGTTCGCCCGACCGAGGTCGATGACTTCGTTCAAGTGCTTGTATCCCAACAAGTTCCGGAAAGTATAGACATTGTTTTTCAGTTCGGGTTTGTCTTCCAGAATCTGCGTGATTTTGCGTAAAAGGTCCCAACCGGCCACGAAGACCAGCTTCACGTCGGCATCTTCGAAGATATAACGGTAGTCGCTTTCGCTGATGGTCGGGTAGATGGCCACGTGAAGAGCGCCGATCTGCATGATGGCCATGTCGAGGAAATTCCATTCCGGACGGTTGGGCGTGATGGTGGCCACGCTGTCGCCCTTTTTGATGCCCAGCTGCATCAAGCCGTACGAAAGGTTGTTGACAATTTCCACATATTTGGCGGTGCTGTATTTCACCCAACTGCCGTTCTCCTTGCAGCAGAGGGCGTCTTCCTTGGGGAATTCTTTCAGATCACGTTCGAGCATGTCGAACAATCGAGTCACTTCCATAATCCAATTTTAGAATGAGGCGGCAAAAATACAATTTTTTGGTTTACGGGCTTACGGGTTTACAGGTTTACAGGTTTACAGGTTTACAGGCTTACAGGTTTAGAGGATGAGAGGATGTCCTCTATTTTTATCAACAGTTATATATACGTAACCTACTGAAAAACGGCATGTTACAATGTTGTCAACAACAAAATATCAACAAAGAGAGTGTAGTTGTTGTAAATTTCAACAGACTATGTGTTTAGTGTAAAAACAAAAATTGTTTAAGTTTGCAGCGGGTTTTGTGACGTGTAATAATTGAAGTTTAATTTAAAATCCAATATTATGAAGAAACATCTACTTTTTCTGTTCACCGCGCTGACGCTGCTGCTTGTGCCTGCGGCGTTGAGGGCGCAAACCACCGTGACCATCGGTAACGTAAGTTCCGGCCTTAACTCCTACTCAGTGCCGGTCAACATGTATTACAACTACTCTTTGACCCAGCAGATCTACACCGCCGACGAGATCAACATGCCCGGCGGAGGCACCATCACTTCCATCAGCTTCGAATACACCACCTCCGACACGTTCTCCTTGGACGACATCAGCATTTACATGAAGAATGTGAGCAAGAGCAACTTCACGAGCAACACCGACATGGTGGAAGTGACCGCCAACGACAGGGTGTATTCAAACACGGTGTCCGCCCCGGGTGCCGGATGGGTGACCATCACGCTGAACACCCCGTTCCATTACGACGGCACGAGCAACCTTTTGATCTGCTTCTTCGACCACACTGACGGATACCCCGGCTCATCGCACCATTTCCGGTGCACCAGCACTGAAAACGACTATCCTGGCCAGTATCTCACCTCAACCTATTTCAGCGACACCGAAATCCCAAATCTGAACGACATCAACTCCTTCTCCAGCAATAAAGCGCTTCAAACTTTCCGGAACAACATCCGGATGACGATCTACCCCGACATCAGCGACATTTACATCACGGGCTTTCTGGCACCGATATGGGGAGGACACCCCAATTTCTTCTTGAGCACCCCCCTCTCTGAGCCCTACAGCATTCAGACCAACTTATGTCATTGGAAGGATGTGACCAACACTCCGGCAAACATTTTCGACACCTATGTTTTCGACGAGGAAGGCCACGACTACACCATGGAAATCTACATCAGAGCTGACAACAACTACCATTTTGCCAACAATGCGACCGTCTATATTGACGGCGGCACCGAATTGGTCAAAGCGCAATACCTGGATGGCGGTTTCTATGTTGCCCAAACCATCCCCTTCCACATGACCAGGGGAAACAACGTGGCCATCGGACATGAGAGCAACAACCACTACACGTCCCCTTACAACTCGCTGTACGAATACTCCTTTGTAGAGCAGGTCTATACCGCCGCTGAGCTCGGCACACCTAGTGGCGGCGAAATCTCTTGCATCAGATTCAACATGCAATCCACCGACGCACAGACCAACCATATCACCGTCTATATGAAGAACGTCTCCCAAAGCGAGTTTTCCAGCACATCGGACTATGAGACGGTCACTGCCGACGACATTGTGTATGAGGGCGACTACACCTTCGCCAATGGGTGGAACTCCATCCCGCTAACCACCCCGTTCCATTACAACGGCACCGACAACCTGATGATTGCCATCCACGAGAACACGCCTGGATACGAGCCCCAGTATTTCTACTACACCGAAAAATCCAACTCGGTGCTCTCCTTCCACAACGACAACAGCGATCCTGACCCCTATAATCTCGCTTCTTGGACAAACTACATCAACCTCACTAACAAGCGTGCCAACATTGAGATAGACATCCACCCGTCCACGACCGTGAATGACGGCACTGTCACCAACGGTAATGTACCGGTTTATGGCTATTACACAGACGCCTACTTGAAAGCCGAGTTCGTGACGCCCGCCGCCTCGCTCACCAGCATCCCCAGCAACAGCGAGATCACCAGCATGACCTTTTACGCTGCAACTCCCCCCTCTGACTCATGGGGGTCAGCTTCTTTCAAAGTATTCATGAAAGAAGTGACGAGCACAACGCTAAGCGACTTCACGGGCTATGACGACGCCGTCGTCGTTTATGAGGGTGCTTTGAGTGTCGTGAACGACAAAATGACCATTTCTTTCACCACCCCATATACATACCACGGAGGCAACCTGCTCATTGGCGTGTATAACATGGTAACGGGCCAATGGTCATCTTGTTCCTGGCTTGGCGTGACGGCTGAAGGAGCCTCAGTGTCAGACTACAGCTACAATTCTTTGGACAATGTCAACGACGCCACCCAGCAGGACTTCCTGCCGAAGACCACCTTCACCTTCACTACCTCTCCGAGTCCCCTCGTGCAAATCGGCAACGGCACCGACACCCACTACGCCCTGCCGACAGACGTATATTACAACTTCAGTTTGACTGAGCAGATTTACACGGCTTCGGAGATTGGCCAAAGCGGCGACATCTACACCCTTGCCTTCCGCAACAACGGAAACGCTGTGACCCGTGACCTCGACATCTATATGGTCAACACCAACAAGAGTTCCTTCAGCGACGGTACAGACTGGGTGGCCATCAATTCCAGCGACCTAGTGTTCAGCGGCGAGTTGGAGTTTCTCTCCAACGAATGGACCACCATTGAGTTAACCAATCCGTTCCACCATTCAAGCACAGACAACCTCCTGATTGTGGTGGATGACAACACAGGAGGGTATGTAGATGTAGTGCCTTTCTCTGCTTTTGATGCCACGAGCCAGGCCCTGACCATTTTTCACGACGAGATAGACTTCGATCCTTTCGCTCCGGAAATTTACAGTGGCAATGTGGAGTACCAGAAGAACCAGATTCAGCTTGGTTTTGAGCCGCCCGCCTGCCCAAAACCCACCAATTTCAGCGCCTCCAATATCACCAGTAACAGTGTGGATTTGGAGTGGACGGGCTCCGGCGATGCATACTCGGTGAAATACAGACCGAGTTCCGTTGTCTTTTTCGACGATTTTGAGAGCGGACTCGGACAGTGGACCCTCATTGATGCCGACAACGACGGTTTCGTTTGGGGACTCGGCAGCGAATTGATCAGCAACGAGTTCACCCCTCTCTCAGGTTCGGATATCGCTTGTTCACAAAGTTATGACACCGAAGAAGGCGGCCTTTACCCCGACAACTATCTGGTAACGCCCCAAGTGACCTTGGGCGGAACGGTTAGTTTTTGGGCGAAAGCACAGCACCCGGACTACCCGTACGAGCATTTCGGTATTGCCGTCTCTACTACGGGAAACACGTATGCATCCGATTTCATGACCATCGACGAATGGACTTTGGCGGCTGGCGACTGGCAGCAATTCACCGTTGATCTGAGCGGATACGCCGGCGAGACGGGCTATGTGGCCCTCCGCCACTTCAACTGTTATGATGAGTACCTCCTTGACATCGATGATTTCACCATCTACGGTCCCGAAGAACCTTGGCAGACGGCCACCACTACCACCGCCAACATTCAGCTCAACGGTCTTACCCCTGAAACCACCTACGAGGTGCAGGTGCAGAGCAACTGCGGCAGCGACGGCGTGAGCAACTGGAGCGATCTCCTCACCTTCACCACCAGCACCTACTATCAGATTAATTCCAGCGCCGATTGGTATGCCTACGCTTGGCATTCCAGTGATCCGGAAAGTTGGGAAGAACAATTCATCAGCTTTTCCATGCAAGATCCCTCCAACGCGACAGCTGCCACCTCGAGTCCCACTCCGAAAATTTTCGCCGCCACCTACGCTGACGGATACATGTGGTATCTCACATTCCCCAATGGAGATTTAGGGAAAGCTATTGTGGACAACGAAAACCACACCATCTCGAATTTCGAAACAATAACGTCCTCCTACGAATCCAACACCGCCGTAGCCATATCCTACAATCCTGTTGACGGCAGAATGTACTATCTAGACGGTTACTCTACATTGAAGAGTTTCAACCCCGCACAACCCAATGATGTCACGGTAATTGGACAGACAAGTATCTTACAGAACAACCTCGAAGAACCAGTCATCATATTCACCTTAGCCATTAACAGTGCAGGGGAGGCCTACGGTGTGGATTACAACACTTCCAACCTCTACCACATTAATTTGACGGATGCCTCCATCTCCCTTGTCGGTCCCACAGGACATCATTATGAGTTCTCCCAAGGTATGGCCTTTGATCTGATGACTGGTGAACTGTTCTGGGCGCAATACAACGGTCCTTATGACAATGCGCTCTATTTGGTAAATTCCTCAACGGCAGAAACCTATTACCTCGGTCACCTAGGCGGTGGCAACGGCGGATCATTCACCTGTATGTTCATGGTCGGCAATTCCATGCCGTCTTGTCCCGCACCCACGAACCTCATGGTCTCCAACATCACCAGCAACAGTGCAGAACTAAGCTGGACCAACCTCAGCAGCGTCATCGAATGGCAGATCTGCGTGGACGACAACGAAGACAACCTCATCACAGTGAGCACAAACGCTTACACACTCACTGACTTGTTGCCCGAAACTTCTCACAGTGTAAAAGTGAGAGCCAACTGCGGCAGCGACGGTGAGAGTACTTGGAGCAGCGTGATGATTTTCAACACTATTCCTGAGATCCAATCCACCGCCAACTGGTACGCCTATGCGGTCTCATCCTCTGACGGGGAAAGCTGGGCGGGGCATTACATCAACTTCCCCATACAGAATCCCTCAACCGTGACAACGGCCTCCTCGAATACTATTCCGATCACTTTCGCAGCCGCTTACGCTAACGGCTATATGTGGTACATCGACTACTCTGACGGACATTTAGGGAAAGCCGTTGTGGACAACGCAAACCACACCATCTCGAATTTCGAAACAATAGTTTCTGGATTCGAATCCGACGAAACCACAACCATGTCCTACAATCCTGTTGACGGCAAAATGTACTATATTGACATCAACTCCAAACTGAAGAGTTTTGACCCCGCACAGCCTAATGTTTTCACAGAAGTTGGAACACTCAGCCAAGCAATTGTTTCTCTGGCCATCAACAATGAAGGGGAAGCATACGGTGTGGAATTCCAAACGGGCAATCTCTACCACGTGGATTTGACCAATGCCTCTACCATCCTTGTCGGTTCCACAGGACATGATTACGACTATCCGCTGGATTTAGCCTTTGATATGGAGACTGGCGAGCTCTTCTGGGCGCAATATAGCTCAGCGCTTGACAATGCGCTCTATTGGGTGAATCCCGGAACGGCGCAAGCCTATAATATCGGTCGCATAGGCGGTGGCAACGGTGGCATGTTCGCCGGCCTGTTCATGGTCGGCAATTCCACGCCGTCTTGTACCGTTCCAACTGACCTCGAAGCCGGCAACATATCCAAGCACACCGCCGAGCTGAGCTGGACGGAGAACGGCTCCGCCACGGAATGGCAAATCATGGTCAACCACGAAGAAGGGGACATCATCAATGTTTATGGCAATCCTTACATCCTCGAAAATCTGAATGCCTACACGGAATACACCGTGCAGGTGCGCGCCAACTGCGGCAGCGGTTTTGTCAGCGACTGGAGCGACGAGGTGCACTTCATCACCCAAGTCGGCTGCCAAGCCTCCAACGACCTCCATGTGGAGAATTACTCCTACAACACCGCCACCCTGACCTGGAGCGGCGAAGGCCAAAGTTTCAACGTGGAGTACAGCCTCCTCGGCAGCGGCACATGGGAGACGGCTGAGAACATCATGCCGCCCTACACGCTCACCAATCTGATTCCCGGCTCCAACTACGAGGTGCATGTAATCGGCAACTGCGGCACCGATGGCTTCAGCGACTGGAGCAACACCGTGACATTCTCTACACCGACCTGTCCTATACCCTCTGGTCTCTTTGCCTACAACATCACCAAACACACGGCCAAGTTGAGTTGGACGGAGAACGGCTCCGCCACGGAATGGCAGATCAGCCTCGCCCACGGCAGTGATATCGACATTATCACAGTTACGGGTACTCCTTCTTACACCCTCACCAATTTGGATGCCTACACGGAATACACCGTGATGGTGCAGTCCAACTGCGATGGTTCATGGAGCGGCTGGGGCGTGGAGGGAAGCTTCATCACCCAAGTCGGCTGCCAAGCCTCCAACAACCTCCTTGTGGAGAGTTTCTCCTATAACACCGCCACCCTGACCTGGACCGGCGAAGGCGAGACTTTCAACTTACGGTACCGGACTCCCGGCAACGAATGGGTGATGACCAACAATGTCGTTTCGCCCTATGAGCTCACCAATCTGCAATCCAACACCGATTATGAGGTGCAGGTGCAGAACAACTGCGGCACCGACGGACTGAGCGACTGGAGCAATCTGGCGACTTTCACCACCTCGCTATGTCCTGCTCCCTCGGGCCTTGAAGCCTCTAACATCACCAAGCACACGGCAGATTTGAGCTGGACAGAGAACGGTTCTGCCTCGGAATGGCAGATTTTGGTTACCAGCGGTGAGGTCAACACCTTCACGGTTACCGACAATCCTTACACCCTTACCGGTTTGGCTCCCTACACGGAATACACCGTGCAGGTGCGCGCCAACTGCGGCGGAACGTGGAGCGACTGGAGCAACGAGGAGCACTTCATCACTCCGATCGGCTGCCCGGCCACCAATGACCTTGATGTGATTCAAACCAGCTATTACTTCGGCATGATTTCGTGGACCGGCGAAGGAGAGACCTTCAACGTGCGTTACCGGGTTGCCGGCGGCGAATGGGATACGGTCGAAAACGTTGTTTCGTTTTACAAGATCAACGGTCTGACACCCGGCACCGACTATGAGGCGCAGGTGCAGAACAACTGCGGCACCGACGGACTGAGCGACTGGAGCAACTTAGTGACCTTTACCACGCTGATTTGTCCCACGCCCACGGGACTCACGGTCACCAATGTCACCAACAACAGTGCCGTGATAAGCTGGACGGAAAACGGCACAGCGACGGTATGGCAACTCCACATCGACAACCATTACATCGGCATGCTCGATGTCTATGAGAATCCTTACACGCTCACCGGGTTGAATGCCGGAGCGGAATACACGGTGCAGGTGGTCGCTTACTGCGGTGCTGTCTTGAGCGACTTGAGCGAAGAATTGACCTTCACCACCGATATAGCCTGCCACGCCACCGGAGACCTTCACGTGACAGCCGTCACTCCGAACTCCGCCACATTGGATTGGACCGGTGAAGGGGATGCCTTTGAAATGCAGTACAAAACCGGTGACGGCGAATGGGTACTGGAGAACAACGTAACCCCGCCTTATACGCTCACCGGCCTGGTTCCCAACACCTACTATGAAGTGCAGGTGAGGTCCATCTGTACCGGCTATGGAGTTAGCGAATGGAGCAACACGGCTACTTTTGCGACCTCGCTCTGTCCTGCTCCCACAAGCCTCACTATCTCCAATATCACCAAGAACAGCGCCGTATTGAGCTGGACAGAGACCGGCACAGCTACGGCTTGGAAAATCTCCATTGACAACCACTACATGAATCTCTTCGATGTCAATGAGAATCCTTACACGCTAACCGGATTGTCAGCCGGAACAGAATACACCGTGAAAGTGAGCGCAATTTGCGGTGCTTCCTGGAGCGACTGGAGCAACGAGGTGACCTTCACCACAGAAGTGGCCTGCCTGCCCACCGAAGACCTTGCCGTGACGGATTACACCTACAACACCGCCACCCTCAATTGGACCGGAGAAGGCAATGTCTTCCATATCCGGCATAGAGTTCCCGGCGGCGAATGGGTGGCGACGGATGGCATTGTTCCGCCTTACACGCTCACCGACTTGAACCCCGGCACCACTTACGAGGCACAGGTGAAGAACGAGTGTGCTGGCGGAAATCAGAGTGAATGGAGCAACCTGGTGACCTTCACCACCTCCGCTTGCGATCCACAAGCCATCCCGTATGCTTACAACTTCGAAACGGAGGAGCCCTTCTACTGCTGGAGACATGTGACGGGCGACGTGGAGCTCATCCAGGCTCTGCCTTCCCATAACCACACCCCCAACGGCCAGTATTCGATGGCTTTCTACGAGAGCGCTTCCGATGTAATTGCCTTCCCGCAATTCACGCAGGAGGTGAACACGCTGCAGGTCTCCTTCTGGGTGCGTCCTCACAACAGCACCTTCAGCGGCAACGGCACCTTCGCAGTGGGTTATCTCACCGACGTGAACGACGCCTCCACCTTCACTGCCGTCAGCACTTACAACTACAACGACTGGCCGGCCACGATAGATTTCCTGCGGAAGATTGTGACCCTGCAAGATGCTCCCGCCGGTGCAGTTATCGCCTTCAGACACGATTCCCCGACGGAAAACGGGACTTGGTATGTGGATGACATTGTCGTATCGGCCATCTGCGATGTTCCCACTGGTATTGCCGTTTCGAACATCACCAACCAAAGCGCGACTGTCACCTGGACGGATAACGGCGCCGCTGCATGGACTTTGGCGCTTAACTCCATGGAGAATTATGTCCCCAACATCACCACCAACCAATATACCTTTACCGGCCTGACTCCCGGCATGACCTACTCTGTCAAGGTGCGTTCCCGCTGCGGCGACGACATCCTCAGCAATTGGAGCGAACAGGTCATTTTCACGACCCTGAACAATTCCATTCCGACGTATGCCACTATCACGGGTGACAGCACCGTCTGCCATCTCAGCACCACCATTCTGACGGCCAACACCGATGTGCCGGCCACCTATCTGTGGAGCAATGGTGCAACCACCAAACAAATCAACGTAGGCGCCGGCACCTATCAGGTGACTGTGACCTCTGCCACCGGCAATGAGCTCGTTTCTGAACCGTTCACTTTGACGGAAAAGCAGACTTTCGCCACAGACGACAGCCGCTCTATCTGTCCGAGCGAACTGCCTTACACCTGGAACGGCCACACCTTCCAGGAGACCGGTATGGCGTTCGTCACCCTAACGGCTTCCAACGGCTGTGATTCCATCGTGACGATGGTGCTGACGGTGAGCCCGACCTACTCGGTAACCGAGGAGCGGACCGTCTGTCCCAGTGCACTGCCTTATACTTGGAACGGCATCTCCTTCAGTGGTCCCGCCATGAAATATGTCACCTTGCCTACGGTCAACGGCTGTGACTCTATGGTGACGATGGTGCTGTCTGTAAGCGACGCGTATGAGATGACGGTTACCCAGGCCGTATGCTCCAGCGAGCTGCCCATCGTGTGGAACGGTAAGACCTTCAACACTGCCGGCACGCAGATGGCCACCCTGACGGCTTCCAACGGCTGTGATTCCATCGTGACGATGGTGCTGACTGTGAACACCCCGGTGAACACTGCGACTACCGCGAGCGAGTGCGGTTCCTACACCTGGGCTGCCAACGGACAGACCTACACCACCTCCGGCGAATACACCTACAGCCATCAGGATGCCAACGGTTGTACGCAGGTTGATACGTTGCATCTGACCATCAACAACCCGGTGAACACTGCGATTTCCGTGAGCGAGTGCGGTTCCTACACCTGGGCTGCCAACGGACAGACCTACACCACCTCCGGCGAATACACCTACAGTCATCAGGATGCCAACGG
>JAEEIG010000041.1 GCA_016281255.1 Bacteroidales bacterium | reverse complement strand
TCAACAAAGCCTGCCAGTCTTCGGGTTTCATGTAGGCAGAAAGGTCCATCGCCCCGCGGTCGTTGACGACAAGCGCAGGCTTGCCAGTGGCCTTCGCGATTTCGTAAAACGAATCCTCCATCTGCAACAGGAAGGTCATCATGTTGCGGTGGATTTCGAAATAGAGGTGGGGATCGTCGGTAAGGAACTCCGCGCCGGCATTGATGAAAAGGGTTGCAGCTTCCGGAAGTGTGAAAACGGCGTATCCAACCTTGGAGAAAAACTCCTCGATGCGTTCATTGGTGGTGGTTTTGCCGGCACACGGACCGCCGGTCAGCACGATTTTGGTAATCATAAAGGCAATTGTTGAAAGAAAGTGCAAAAATACAAAAAAACCGGACTCGGCTTTTCGCTTTGGCTAACAACTAACAGCCAATTCTCATCTCGCACTTCCCGCAGTCGAACTCCAAACGGAAACGATGCCTGCCCGACACGAGGAACAACGGATCCTTGGGCACTTTCGAACCGTCTATGCGATGATGGCACCAGCCCAACTCGTACCGCAGACAATATTTGCAGGTCATCAACGCCTTGCCTGCATAATCCTCCGTTTTGTCCAACCCGTACTCTATCTCCATCGCCCCGAAATCCTCATACACAGATCTGTGGGCCTCATTCGTGATATTTCGAAGGTAATCAGCTCGTTGAAACAGTGGCTCAGGAGAATAGGCAAGGGGGTTGTCCTGTGGGCGGAAATGCGTGATTCGGGCGGCTGCCAGCCTCTCCACCGCCTTGGATTTCAGCTCGTTGATATAACCGGCACGCAGAAAGGCGGTGCATTTCGGAATCTCTATGCTGCGAGCCTCGAAGGGAGTGTTGCCCAATTTGGAGAGTGTGGTGCGTAGCGTTTCCGACATCTTCTCCGGTTGCTGTGCAGGAGCCAATTCAACGTTCTCCCCTACTCTGACCATACATCCGTCCTCATCGGTTAGCGTAAGCCGCACACCTTCGGCCAATTCCTCAAATTCTATATCCACCGCAATCTTCCGCTCAGCCGTCTTCCCAGACAATATCTTCTCGAAATTCTTGTCGATATTGCGGTATAATTTCACCTTTTGGAAATTGGACAATGGCTTTTGCGGGATAATCCTGTCCCCCTCCACACCATTGACCAAAAAACCTTCCAATTCACCGTCCGCATTGATGAAACACAGACCATCCCCGTTAACTATTGCCTGTTGCCCTTTTCCTGTTGCCTCAAACAAATATTTCCCGTTGATTTGTTTCAAAATACCGATAGACTCACCTATGGCCTTAGGTGTGTCGAAGGAGGAGATGGAACCCACAGAATCTCGGTAGCCGTCAATGTAGTAGGAGGTATATTCGCGGTTGAAGGTCTTGTGAATGTCGGGAGTGAAGAAAAAGCGCGTGACGCCGCTTCCAACACGCCGGCATTCAGGATGCCCGTCCAAAACAGAGTCCAATCGTTGACGATAAAAGGCGGTCACATTCTTGACGTAACTTTCGTTCTTCAAACGACCTTCGATTTTGAAAGAAACAATGCCGGCATTCATCATCTCTTCAAGATAATCAGCGCGGCACATATCCTTCAACGATAGCAAATGCTTGTTGTGTATCAGGGTTCTACCATCGGCATCCCTCAAATCGAAGCGAGTGCGGCAGATCTGGGCGCATTCGCCCCGGTTACCGCTCCGTCCTGTCATCATTCGGCTGATGTAGCACTGACCGCTGTAACACACACACAACGCACCATGCACGAAGGCTTCAAGTTCGATATTCGTTTGACTATAAATCTGCCGGACAGTTTCCAAATCGGTCTCACGAGCTAATACGGCGCGTGAGAACCCCGCTTTTTCGAGAAACCGGATACGCTCCACGGAATGGTTGTGACATTGCGTGCTCGCATGGAAAGTCAACGGAGGGATATCCAGTTTCAACAAACCTAAGTCCTGGATTAAAACCGCATCCACACCGATGTCGTACAAATTCCAAAGCAGCTTTCGCGCGCGCTCCAACTCGTGGTCAAACAACACAGTATTGACGGTCACATGCACTTTGGAACCGTACAAATGTGCATATTGCACCAAAGCATCGATATCTTGCAGAGAGTTGCCGGCTGCCTGCCGGGCCCCATACGCAGACGCACCGATATAGACAGCGTCCGCACCATGGTTGATGGCGGTTTTGCCGGTGGACAAGTCCTTGGCGGGCAACAGCAGCTCGATTTCACTCATGGGCAAAGCGCTGTGCTTTCAACGGGAAATATTCGGCTAATTCTCCGGAATAATAGAAGTCGTTGCAAATCACCCCGAATGTGTACACCTCGTCATGAACGGTGATATGCGATCCACCGCATTTCGGATCAGGGCCCGGTTTGGAGGCTTGGAAGCCGAGGTTGAAGAGCGTGAACAGAATGTCGGGACGGTTGGTGATGTCATACCCGGACCGCTTCCACTGCAGCATCGTCTGATGCAGGATACAGCCCGTGTAAATATAAGAATACAAATGGTTCCGGTAATTCGTCAGGCGATTGAAACGCTCCGATTGATGGTCGGCAGTCTGGAAGTCCAGAATATGCTCGTATTGTTTGCCCATATAGTAAATGGAGGTGTCGTTGGTGAGGTTGCGTTCCACCTGCATGGCCGTGAAATCCTTGATACCGTTGACGCCGAGCGAAAACTGCGACTGCACGGAGAGCACCTTCATCGGACCGAGGTAGTTCTTGTACATTTCACGCTTGCTGTTGAAAAGTCGCACCTGCTCACCCACGAGGCAACCCACAATCAGTCGCGGTTCCACGCCAGTAAGACGTGCAGCCTCGTAAATCACAGCGGTGTCTTTCAGGATGGCAGCTTTCAGTGCCGACCACGCCGAGTCGTTCATCCAGGGAATCACGTTCCCTTCAAAAGGCTTCATCTTATTGGATTTCAAGACATTGTCAACATCCGCAACCATCTTCTGATAAGCGACGGCGTGCTCGTCATCCTGCATGTACATATTGGCGGCGTAAATCATCTCCTGAACGGCCGTGGGACGGTCGCTGAATTGCGCGGCATGAAAAATCATGTCGGCGTTTTTCGGATAGAATTGGCGCAAAACCGACAGGGAACGATAGCCGTTCAAGGCCGCTTCCTGACTGCTGGCCGAATCCATCGCAGCCACATACTTCTGTTGCTCAGACAGATAACGGTTGTTTTTATCCGTACCGCCCCTATTGTTGGTGAAGCCTAATTCATAAAAGGCCCAGGCGCCCAAGATGCCTGCTCCCACCAGAGCAAACAGATGCACTACAATCAAATAGAATTTGGCACGGCCCTTCAGCCGTTTCCAAGATTTCCAAAGGCTGCGCTTTTGGCGCACCTTTTCCGTAGTTTGTAGAGACGTTGCGCGCAACGTCTCTACAGAGGAATTCGTCTCTTCCATTGTCTTTTCAAATGCAAAATTTACAGTTGACCTCCAGAAAAAAATTCTGAATTTTTAATTCTTAATTCTGAATTAAACAAGGTTGGCAAATCCCATAAACGCCATCGCCAAAATACCGGCGGTGATCAGCGCGATCGGAACCCCTTTCATACCCTTCGGAATCTCCACCAGTTCAAGCTGTTCGCGCAGACCCGCGAAAATCGTGATGGCCAAAGTGAAACCGACAGCGATGGCAACTGCGTACAACGTGTTGTCAATCACGGAGAAACCATGTCCGGGGATGATGGTCTGCTGGGTGACGTTGATAGCGACACCGAGCACAGCGCAGTTGGTGGTAATCAGCGGCAAGAACACACCCAACGCACGGTACAGCGACGGGCTGACCTTCTTGAGCATGATCTCCACCATCTGCACCAGACTGGCGATGACCAGAATGAAGACGATGGTCTGCAGGTAGGTGATGCTCAGCGGCTCAAGCACATACTTCTGCAGCAACGAGGTGACCAGCGTGGCGAGCGCCATCACGAAGGTGACGGCAGCGCCCATACCGAGAGCGGTATTCACCTTGCTGGAAACGCCCAAAAACGGGCAAATGCCGAGGAACTGCACCAAAATGATGTTGTTGACCAGCACAGCTCCGATGATCATTATAATATATTCCATTGTTTTGTTGTTTCGTTTGTTTGTTTTTTTTGTGATCAGTGATCGGTGATCAGTGATTAGTTAGTGTTATTGATCATTTCTTGTCATTAAAATCGATAATCCAACTTCAATAACCAATAACCAATAACCAATAACCAATAACCATTATTTTTGTTTCTTCTTCTCTGCTCTCTTGTTCACAATAAACCGCACCGCCGCCATCACGAAACCGAAGACGAGGAATGCGCCGGGAGCGAGCACAAAAATCAGCATATTGTACTCCGACGGGATGAACTGGAAGCCGAGGAAAGAGCCGGAACCGAGAATTTCGCGGATACCGCCGATGAGTGTCAACGCGATGGTGAAGCCGATGCCCATTCCGAGACCGTCAAGCAGTGAATCGAAAACAGTGTTCTTGTTGGCGAAGGCCTCCGCACGGCCTAACACGATGCAGTTCACCACGATCAACGGGATGAAAACACCCAAGCTGGCTGACAGTGACGGCAGGAAGCCCTGAATCAACAGGTCTATCATGCTCACGAAGGTGGCGATGATGACGATGTAGCTCGGAATACGCACCTTGTCGGGAATGACGTTCTTGAGCGCGGAGATGAGCATATTGGACATCAGCAGCACGAAGGTCGTGGCCGCGCCCATACCCAGGGCGTTGACCACCGAGGTGGTGACCGCCAGCGTCGGACAGCAGCCCAACACCAAAATCAGAGTGGGGTTCTCTTTGAAGAAACCCTTGGTTAGTATGTTTAATTTGCTGTTACTCATGATAATCCTCCTTTATTTTCATAAAAATGTCGTAAGCGCGTTGCACAGCGTCGCAATAAGCGCGCGACGAAATCGTGGCTGCCGTGATGGCATCCACATCGCCGCCGTCTTTCTTCACCACCAACTTGAAATCAGCGGGATTCTGGTGGTTGAACTGCTGTGCCCAGCCGTTACCTTCTTTGTCCTTGTTGATTTTGTCGCCCAAACCGGGGGTTTCACCGGCTTTGATGACTTCCGTATTCACAATCGTGCCTTCCGCGTCGAAGCCGACCATCAGGTCAAAACGGCCCGCGAAGGCTTTCTTGGTGTAGGTTTCAATGCCTGCGCCGCAGAGTTCGCCGTCCTTGCCGATTGCCAGGTGAACGGGAATCTCCTCGTTATCAGCGTCCACAATCAGAGTGTCACGCACAATACCCTCATACTCAGGCAGTACGGCTTGCAAGGCTTTTTCCTTCTTCTCACGTTGGCCCTGTTCGATAGGTCCTTTGGTGAGGGCATAGACACCGGTCAACGCCAGTGCCGCCAACAGTGATATGCACGTCAGCACAATCACTAATCTCCAGATAGAATCATTCTTTGCCATATCGATAGAATTTTAAGGGTTAGTGAGCGAATTGTTTCGGTTTGAAGCCTTTGTTAATCAACGGCACAACAGCGTTCATCAGCAGGATGGAGAAGGAGACGCCCTCGGGATATGCACCGAAAATACGGATAATGATGGTGAGCAGACCGCAACCGCAGCCGAACACGACCATACCCCACGGCGAAGTCGGGGAGGTCACCATATCGGTAGCCATGAAGCAGGCACCGAGGATGAGACCGCCGGAAAGCAGGTGGATCATCGGGTTGACATACTCGGCGGGATTTGCCAAGTGGAAGATGCCGGCCACAACGAACACCGTTGCAATGAACGACACGGGGATATGCCAGGTGATGATGCGCTTCCAAAGCAGGAAGGCCGCGCCAATCAGCAAGGCGATGGCAGAGACCTCACCGAAGCTGCCTCCCATCTGACCGATGAGCATATCCACGTAGCTGGGGAGTTGCGTCAGGTCACCACCCTCCTTGATGAGGCCGAGAGTCGTGGGACCCGTCACAGCGTCGGCGAAGCCCCAGATGGGCGTCGGCACCGGCCATGTGGTCATCTGCACCGGAAAGGCGATGAGCAGTGTGACACGTGCCACCAACGCAGGGTTGAAGGGGTTGTGTCCCAGACCGCCGTAAGGCATCTTCGCAATGCCGATGGCGACAAGCGCACCCACCACCATGATCCAAATCGGCAGACTGGAAGGCACGTTGAAGGCCAACAGCAAGCCCGTGACCACGGCTGAACCATCGTCAACGCTCGGCTTCTGATGCAACATGAAACGCTGGATGAGGTACTCGAACAGCACACAACATCCGATGGAGACGAGTGTCAGAATGATGACCGGCAACCCGAAATAATAGACGGAGACCAAAAATGCCGGCACCAACGAAAGGACCACCGACCACATGATTTTCTTCACAGACTCGTCACTGTGAACGTGCGGTGATCCAGAAATGTGTAACAATTTATCCATTGATTGTTGATTTTATTGATTCCTGTTTTTCCTAAAATAAACAAACTGCAAAAGTAATATTTTTTTGGATATGTCAGCATCTTTAAAATAAGATGCAGAGCCTCCCCGATGAAAGTCTCCACAAAACAGAAAAACGTCTGAGCAGAACTCTGCCCAGACGTTTTATGGATACATTGTAGAGACGATATGCACATCGTCTCTACAGGTCGATTACCGAATCAGCGTAACATTACCGTTTCGCACCATCATCTCGTCCGGGGTGCCGATCTTCGCGTAATGGATTCTCCACACATAGACGCCCTCCGGTGCGGGTTTGCCTTCAATGAAGCCGTCCCAGCCGATTTCAGGGTTGTTGGTGTAGAAAATAAGCTCGCCCCAACGGTTGTAGATAATCAGCTCGTAATTGGTCACATCATTCACCCTCGGCAGGA
Source organism: Bacteroidales bacterium (assembly GCA_016281255.1). Classification (GTDB taxonomy): domain Bacteria; phylum Bacteroidota; class Bacteroidia; order Bacteroidales; family WCHB1-69; genus F23-D06. Next base: position 4,850 of record JAEEIG010000041.1, on the reverse strand, counting down.
AAATCTCGTTCTTGCCATCGTTGTTAGGGGTAAAACTGTTCGGCACAAAAAAGGCGAAATTGTCCTCCACAGGAACTACCTGGATGGTGTCGTCGGAACAACCGTCAGAGTTCGTGACAGTCAAATGCACGGTCATCATCTCACTCTCTGTCAGATGGTAAGCGTGCGAAGGCTCCTCAACGTACGAGGAGTGCCCGTCTCCGAAATTCCACACGAAATTGGAGATATTCTCGCCCGTGGAAAGGTTGTAAAAGAAGACCTCCTCGCCGTTCTCCGGTTCCGAAGGACTGAACATGAAGTCGGCGTGCGGGAAGTCGGCGACATGGATCACGTTGGGGTAAGTGACCGAGTCCGCACAACCAGGCGCACTCTCCACAAGCAGCGAAACACCGTAATAACCAGGCTCCGGCAATGAAATGTGGAGCGTGGAGACCGAATCATGATAGATGAAGACCGAATCGTTGTCGATGGTCCAGAACAACCTCGCATTGTCAGGCGAATACTGCACATTCAATGTGACAGGCAACGGCACACACCCGTGGTCAGGCGTGTAGGTGAGCGCGAACTCCGGCCTTGGAACAATGGTCACTTGCGCATCGGCCGTATCTTTCATACAATTCCACTGATCATGTGCAATCACCTTATAATTAGTGCTTTGGGTTATCTCGCATTCCGTAGCGAGAGAATCGGGAGTGACGATACCCGCAGGATCAGGATCCCCATTTTCGGCAAGCCACTGGTAAGTGAGCGGTTGCGTGCCTCTTTCCAACTCCACGGCAATGGATTCCAACTCTTCGCACACGGTGATGGCCGTGTCGCGCAAGACGATGGTGTCGTTGGCGCGGAGCCACAAATAAACGGTGTCTTCCACATGGAAGTAGGGCATCAAATTACCATTGCCGGTACAGCCCTGCGTGACGATGTAGAGAACGACCGATTTTTTATTCACGCCCTGGGGAAAATGCGCCGTGGGCAGCATTTCCACATGCACCATCTGCATCGTGTCTCCCTCAGGGAAGAAGAAGGTGTTGTTTTCGGAGGAGATATGTGAACCGTCGGGCATGGTCATGATGTAATCCTGACCCAAAAGGGCAGTGCCTGACGCATTGATAATGATGGAGGTGTTGGAGGTAAGCATGGGACGGTCGATGGAGAAAACCAAGTCCATCTCCCTGCAATTCTGAATCAGCGTGTCACCATAATCGGGAGCGTCCCAAAGTTCGTCAATCTGCACGCGCGGACTGTAGAAACTGCCCTCCTCAAGGAAAACCCCGGAATCATACCCATTGTCGCCCACATTGGCGACAGCCAACTTCATGTGGTAGGTCTGACAGGCCAAGATAACAGACTGGGCGGCTAATGCGGTGGTATAACCGTCATACTGCACACCTGTGGAATTGCCAGCGTTACAGATGAAATAATTGGAATTGGACGGACTAGTTCCGGGACCCGAACCCGAACCGTGATAACCGTGATTCACGTTGTTGATGGTTACCGGTGTGCTGACCGTACCGGGAACAATGGCCACGTTTTTGGTGGTAGTGGTATAAGTCACAGGGTCAATGCCCGTCAGCAAAAAGGCGAACACGTCATTAAATGAGGAATTCACGTATTCACAATACTCTTCGGAAGCGAAAATATAATTGAAGGCGAATTCATCCGCCATCGCGATGAAGTCAAACTCCAAAGAGGCGGAATTGTAAACCGTATTGGTGGTATATGAGCTGAGCGCACTTTCTGTGTAACCCGGGGTAACCTGTGCGGAAACAGAGGTGCCGTTGTTCGGCCCTGCCGCCACGCTCACATTGCCGGTGGTCAACACCAAGCCTGAAACAAACGGGAAGTTGGTGAATCCGTTCCGGTTAAAGGTGCCGATCTGCGGGTAGGTGACATTTCCCGTCTGGTTGTTGAACTTGGCCGGAGCACTGAAAACATTCGGACAGTCGCAACCCGTAATCAACACCCCTTCACCTGCCAAATGCGCCTGCAAAATGTTCTCCACCGACTGGCCCACCAAGGACGACACGGTGAGATTCTGATTCTGCGCTACAACGGACAGCACCGCTAACACATTAACAATCAATAATGTAATATATCGTTTCATACTAAACACTTTCTCTCATTTATGCTATTAACGAAATATCGCCTCAAACGTTACAAACTTTTTTCCAATTTTTACTCCGCCTCGATTTCATCCACGAAAATCCAAGCCGGATAACCGAAACCCGTGTGACCCTCCGGCAGTTGATGCCCCGTGACAACGACACGCAGAAAGCGGGTTTTTACAGGATCGAATTTCAATTCGTGGTTTTCAATGCCGTTAATCTGGTTCCAATCCGCCAACGGATATTCGGCATTGGCCACCTCACGGAACTCCTCGCCGTCATCGGAAACCAGCACGGTGAAGCTCTTCGGATTGTATATCCAGTCGTTGATATTGAGGATGGAGCTGAACGCCACCTTCCGGATCTCTGTGGGTTGTAGCAAATCAATGGTCGCTTCCAACGGCGTCCCCCAAAAGCCGATCCAGCGACCCGTGCGGTAGTTCTGACTGCCGTGCAGACCGTCTGTCAACGTGGGAGCGCCTTCGTAAGCGTAATTCTCGTGCGGCGGTTCCTTCAAGGCCACCGGTTTCATCGACGATTTCGAGAAGCGGAACTGCGTCTTGTACTCGGAGGTCTGCCCGTCCGGACGAATCAGAATGGCACGGAAGTCGGTATTTTCGCGAATTTCAATGGGTTTCGTATAAACCTCTCCCCTCTTCGGGTTGCCGCCGTCCAACGAATAACGGATCTCGCCATCGCCATATTTGGACAACACGATTTGGATACAGCCCTTATCATAGTCGGGCGTGACCTCAGCCTGCAAATCGAAAATATGGCGCGCATAGTTGTACTGATAGACATCATACAACTTCGCCATACGGAAACAACGGTTAATAAAATCCTTGTAATCACGCTGTTGCGGTTTGCACCACTGTAATTCCGCAAGGGCGGCCATACGAGGCAGCGCGTCGTACTCCACATCCTTGAAGCTGTGGACATACTCGCCCCAAATGCAACCTTGCACACCGAGAATGTGTTTTTGCTGTTTCTCGTTGAGTTCCTCGAGAAGCGGACGGAACGCATAAACCCGCTCCACTGGCAGGTAGCCGTCGGCGTAAACAGGCTCGTTTTCGGGTGTAAGCGACTGTCCCTGACTGAAATAGAGATAATCGCAAGGGGCCATCACCGCATCGTGACCTTTCTGAGCCGCAGTGATGGCGCCAGCCGTTCCGCGCCAACTCATAATCATCGCGCTCTTGCTGATGTTTCCCTCCAGAATCTCGTCCCAGCCGATGACACGGCGACCACGCGCCTTCACCACCTTCTCCATGCGGTTCATCACATAGCTCTGCAGATAGTCCTCCGCAGTACAACGGCCGGTGGTGCGCAATCCCAATTCCTGGATCTTCTCCTGACACTTGGGACATTCGTGCCAGCGGGTTTTCGGACATTCGTCGCCGCCGATATGGATAATTTCGGACGGGAAGACATCCATCACCTCGTTGAGGATGTCTTCGAGGAACCGCATCGCCATCTCGTTGCCGGCACAGATCACCTCGTCGGAGACTCCCCAGCGACGCCACACCTCGTAGGGACCGCCCGTGCAGCCGAACTGCGGAAACGCGGCCAATGCCGCCTGCATGTGTCCGGGCAGGTCGATTTCCGGAACGATATTGATGTGACGTTCAGCGGCGTAGGCCACCAGCTCGCGCAACTGCGCCTGCGTGTAATAGCCGCCATGACGGATAGTGTCGTAGTTGTTGGTGTTGCGCCCGAGCACCGTGCCCTTCCGCCATGCCGAGGTGTAGGTGAGCCCGGGGTAGCGCTTGATCTCCATACGCCAGCCCTGGTCGTCTGTGAGATGGATGTGGAACTGGTTCATGTTGTGGAGCGCCATCATGTCGATGTATCGTTTCACGGAGTCGAAGGTCATGAAATGACGGGCCACGTCAAGATGCATGCCACGATAGGAGAATTGCGGATAATCGACAATGGTGCCGGAAGGGAATTGCACCATGTCGGCCTTTTCGCCGGCGGGAATACTCTTGCGCAAAGTCTGGACACCATAGAAAACACCGGCCGCATCGGCACCTTTTACAATGATTTTATCGGAAGTGATACTGATCTTATAGGATTCCGGCCAGGGGCAAACATTCGTGTCCAACATCAGATAGATGCCGGCGGCTGTCTTCTGCGCAATCGGTCGCAGCTGCAGCTTCATCCGCAAAAGATCCGCAATGTACTCCGCCAAGAACTCGGCCTCGCGCTTCAACGAATCGCCTTCTGCATAAAAAATGATGGTGTTCTCGGAAAGAGTGAAGGGAATATGATGGGTCTCATTGACCTCCTTTGGCAATGGAACAATCTGGTAATCAGCCGTCGCCACTTTGTCTTTACAGCAAAAAAACAGACAGCAAAAAACGATCGCCAAACTTGCTACCGAGAGCTTACGATATAGAAATCCTAATTTCATCATTACAAAAAATTTAAGCTGCAAATGTATATAAAATATGAATACACCCAAATAGTTATTTATTAACTGTTTGGGACAAAAAAAACGCTATCGATTCGGATCGATAGCGTTTTTCCAAAGGCAATTGCCTGATAATTAGTCCACATCGGCGCGAGCCATAGCGTCTTTGTAGTACTTCTGGTTGACGAAAACGTCTTCCTTGTACGGGTTGATATGGCGTTTCTTGGATTGTCCGATGATGTAACACAACGCGATGATGTTGGTCACGAGAGCCAGTGCGCTGATGACGGTCATCATCGTCGGGTTGGCAGCCACAACAGAAGGATCGACCG
>JAEEIG010000040.1 GCA_016281255.1 Bacteroidales bacterium | reverse complement strand
GTCCGGGGTTCCGTTTGGCCAGTAAATGTTTTGCTTTGACGTTACAGTTGTCGGGGTCGGAAATGCGTGGAAGTTTCGTTGTCGGAGGGTGGCCAAACGGAATGGTGGTGGGTTGAGCGGGGTTGAGTGCGGGCGCGGGGGACCGGCAATCACCGCCATAACGAAAGACCCACCGCCATTCCGTTTTGCCGGAAAAGGGAGGCGCTGAATCGCGAGGGCAGGAAGAACCGTAAAGGCAAGGGGTCGCCCGCCAGGGAAGTCTTGCAAAACGGAAACTGGAACTCGCCAGTGAACTGCCCTGGCGAGAGAGACCGCTCTTTCGATATAGTTTGCCCTGGCGAAAGAGTCCGCTTTTCCGATATAGTTTGCCCTGGCGGGAGAGTCGCTTTTTCGATATGGGGTGCTCTTGCGAAAAAAATCAGCTCTTTCGACACAGCGTGCCCTTGCGAGTCCGAGGTTCCGTTTGGCCAGTAAATGTTTTGCTTTGACGTTACGGTTGTCGGGTTCGGAAATGTGTGGGGGGTTCGATAGTGCAGGGCGGCCAAACGGAATGGTGGTGGGTTGGGCGGGGTTGAGTGCGGGCGCGGGGAACCGGCAACCGACACCATAACGAAAGACCCACCGCCATTCCGTTTTGCCGGAAAAGGGAGGCTTTGAATCGCGAGTGCAGGAAGAACCGCAAAGGCAAGGGGTCGCCCGCCAGGGCGGTCACACAAAACGGAACCTGGAACTCGCCAGGGAACTGCCCTGGCGAAAGAGTCCGCTCTTTCGACACAGCGTGCCCTTGCGAGTCCGGGGTTCCGTTTGGCCAGTAAAGGTATTGCTTTCACGTTACGGTTGTCGGGTTCGGAAATGTGTGGGGGTTTCGTTCTCGCAGGGTGGCCAAACGGAATGGTGGTGGGGAGAGCGTTAATACATTGCACGTAGCGTCTCTATTTCGGCAAAAACCCCGCGTGGAACGTGTAAGGCAGCAGCGTGGCCACGCTCTGGAAGTGGTAGATCGGGCCCTCCTGACCGGCGAGAATCACCTCGATGGGGTGGCCGAACTTCTGCTCGTATTCGAAGAGCACCTGACGGCAGCTGCCGCACGGCGCGACCGGCTCCTTGAGCGGCTCGCTGGAGTTGATGGCCGTGACCACGATCTTGTTGAACGGCACCTCGGGATACAGGGCCGAAGCGGCGAAGGCCGCCGTGCGCTCGGCACAGAGCCCGCATGGATAGACGGCGTTCTCCTGGTTGGCCCCGGTAACCACCTTGCCGTTGTTCATCAGAATGGCCGCGCCCACCTGGAAATGCGAATACCTCGCATACGCACGGGCGGCCGCCGCCTCGGCTTGGCACAACAGTTCCAACAAATCTTCGGGAAGCTCCTCCCTACGGTCATACACCCGCATTTCAGTTTCCAACGTGACTTTTCTCATAATACCAGATCGTTTTTTTCAGGTGCAAAAATACACATTATTTCCATAACTATAAATATTGTATTTTTGCCGCCCGTTTTCACAAAAGGATTTTGACCCCTTGTACTATGGCCCTATCATATCTTAAGACAAAAGAGATTCAACGGATTGGCGCATTCCTCCTGATCTTCCTCATCATGTCGGGAAACAGTCTGTCTGCGCAATTCCACGACACCGTTTCGACGATTTCGCCCTTCGATTTCGGGTTGGAGACGGCAGAGACCGACAGCGCGCGCTACGAGGTTCTGTACGAAGCCCACCTCTACGCGGTGGCCATAGGGGCGAACGTCTCCTACGCCGGCATCGAATCGCTGACCATCGAAGTGCCTTCCGACGCAAACCCCATCCCCCTCACGCCCAAAACCGACTTCGGCGGTCTGGTGCTGACCGTGAAAAACCGCTCCAAAGCCAAGTACCTCTTCTCCTTGACCGACTCCCTCTGGAACAACATCGAGCTGGACCCGCAAGTGGCCGACAACGGCGACTTCTCCGGGGTGGATGAGCTCGCCAACGGGATGCATCTGGTCGTTTTGGAAGACCAGCGTCCATGGGTGGACAACCGCACGGGTTACAACTACGGCGCGATGCGGAAGGACATCCTGCTCGTCCGCGACGGCCGCGCCGTCAACCGCCCGATTTCCCCCTACTCCACCGACTCCACCCAACTCACCGCCAAGACCCATTTCACCGACGCGGACCTGAAACTCATCTCCGACCTCACCATCATCCGCGACACCTCCTCCACCGCCAAAACCTACTGTTTCTATATCGACGGCATCAACAACCTGAAAATAAGAAGATTGAACATCTACACCCTCGACACCAAAAACATGTACGCCGACAATGCCATCCATATTGTCAACTGCACGAATGTCACCCTCGAGGACGTGCTGATCGAAGGGACTTATTCGCGCACAAGCAATTACGGATACGGCATTCTGATGAACAACGTGTGGAACAGCACCTTCCTGCGGCTCACCGCGCACGCCAACTGGGGCATTTTCGGAACCAACAACCTCAGTCAGACGACGCTGCGCAACTGCGACATCAACCGTTTCGACATCCACTGCTACGGCCGCGACGTCTTCATCTACAACTGCATGTTCTCCAAACTCTACAACCAGTTCTCCTCCCTTTTCGGCACATTGCTGTTCGAAGGCTGCCATTTCTCCAATTTCATTCCTGTTCTGATCGAGACCTCCTACAACGCCTACACGCCCTTCGACCTGACCTTCAAGAACTGCACTTTTGACGCCTACGCGAACCGCAACTACCTTGTTTCCGTCGGAAAATTAGACAATCAGCGGAACACGCGCCCCGAGCTGAAGCAAAAATGCTGGCCCAACGTCAACATCCAAAACATGTCCGTGAACGTGAAAGAGAGCCTCTCCAAAATCGTCCTTTTCTTCCCTAAGGGCAACGCCTCCACCTCGGTGGATTACATCTCGGATGTGATAATCAACGGCTTGCAACTCCACTACAACGACACCGTCACCCTCTCCAACTTCGTGATCGCCAACACGCCCGTCACCTCCAAGAACACCATCCGTTACGACATCAAGAACATGACGCTGATCCCCTCCACCGACCGGATGCTACGGCAGGCGGAGAAAAAGTCCCACTACCCGGGCAGTCTGGTCATCAACCTGCGCAAAGACAAGAGCAACAAAGTGAACGTCGCCAAATCGCGACTGAACTACAACGTCAACGAGAACAGCCAGTACAACATCGCATTCACCTCCTGCGAGATCGGGATGATTCGCTACAACAGCAACTCCAACGGCACAAAGCGCCAGTATGCGCAGTGCAAGCTCTACCTCAACAACAACGATGATGCGCGCTATTACATTGACAATCAGGCGACTTATCTCAAATGCACCTTCATCCCCTGCGACGACAAGATGTTCATCAGCTTCTACGGCAACAACAACGATGTCGTCATCAAAAACTGCAAAACCACCCGCAAGGGCCGCCTTTTCTTCATGGGGAGACAGGACAACTCCGAGCTGCGAGGCTTTTCCATCAAAGGCAGCGACAAATTCTGGAAGTAACTTCCCTCTGTCCCTCTGACCAAAAAACACCGCCCGGGATATCCAAAAATTTATATATATTTGCCGTCCCCCTGATCAGGGGGCGTTTTTTATTTTAGAATATTGATTTTTAATTAGTTACAAATGAAAAAGAATCTTATGATGGCGAGTGTTTTGGCACTCGGTATTGTTTTTTCAACTTCTGCAACGAGTATGGCAACCCCTGCAAAACCCAAGAAACCGAAAAAGACGACCTCCGGAGTGACCGCGAGCAATCTTGACAAATCCGTGAAACCCACGGCCGACTTCTACCAATATGCCTGCGGCGGCTGGATGGCGGCCAATCCGCTGGGCGACGAATACGCCCGTTACGGCAGCTTCGACGTGCTGGCCGAAAACAACCAACAGCAGCTCAAGGACTTAGTGACCAAAATCGCGGCTCAGAAGAACCTCACGCCCGGCTCCATCGAGCAGAAAATCGCGGACTTCTATAACACCGCCATGGCCACCGGCGACCTTGAACGCAGTGCGGCCAACCCTATTCAGCCCGAATTACAAGAAATCAACTCCCTGAAACGCAGCGGATTGTCCGTAAAGTTAGCGCAGATGTTGATGAACGGACAAACACCGTTCTTTGCCCTTTTCGGCTCCGCCGACCCCGACAACAGCACCATGACCATTGCACACATCTGGCAATCCGGTCTCGGCATCGGTGACCGCGATTACTATTTGGACAAAGACCAGCAAAACATCAGAAACGAATACGTCAAGTTGGTATCCAAGATGCTGGGCATGTCCGGTTACAGCACGATGGCCAATTTCAAGGGTTACGAAACGGAAATGGCACAGCGCATCCTCGCGCTCGAAACCCTGCTTGCACAGAACGCCATCGACAAAACCGTGCTTCGCGACCCCTATCAGACCATTCACAAATGCACCCCGGCGGATTTCCAACAGATGATCCCCGCACTCAACATTTCTGAATATTTGAAAACCCTAAACCTCAAATTGGACACCCTGAACGTTTGTCAACCCGACTATATCAAGGGTATCAACAACGTCATTGAAATATCTGATTTTGACGTGATTAAGGCTTATTTGGCCTGGAACGTCATCCGCAACGCAAGTTCGTACCTGAGCGACGAGTTCGTGGACGCCAGCTTCGACTTCTACGGCAAGACCCTTTCCGGCAAAAAAGAGAACCGCCCGCGCTGGAAACGCGTCATCGACAACATTGACGACTGTTTGGGCGAAGCTGTCGGTCAGATGTACGTAAAGAATTACTTCCCGGCAGAGGCTAAGGAGCGTATGGAGCAGTTGGTCAAGAATTTGCAATGGGCTCTCGGCGAGCGCATCAAAGCCTCCACTTGGATGACCGACCAGACCAAGAAGAACGCCCTCGACAAATTAGCCGCGTTCCGTGTGAAGATCGGTTATCCCGACAAATGGCGCGACTACAGCGGATTAACCATCGGGACTGAGAGTTACTATGCGAATGTGAAGAATTCTCGCCGCTTTGACATGGCTTACTCCCTGAGCAAAATCGGCAAACCCGTTGACCCCACTGAATGGCAGATGACCCCGCAGACGGTGAACGCCTACTACGACCCCACCACCAACGAGATCTGCTTCCCCGCCGGCATCCTGCAACCCCCGTTCTTCGACATGAACGCTGACGACGCCGCCAACTACGGTGCCATCGGCGTGGTGATCGGGCACGAGATGACCCACGGTTTCGACGACCAGGGCCGCAACTACGACAAGGACGGCAACCTTAACGACTGGTGGACCGAAAAAGATGCAGAAACCTTCAAAGCGAAAGCACAACTCATCGTCGATCACTTCAACAGCATCGAAGTCGCTCCCGGCGTGTATGCCAATGGTGAGTTCACTTTGGGCGAGAACATCGCCGACAACGGCGGTCTGAACGTCTCCTACACCGCCTTCCAGAAAGCGAAGGCCGACGGCCAGATCAAGGGTGTGATGGACGAGTTCACCCCCGAGCAGCGTTTCTTCCTGGCGTATGCCGCTGTATGGGCCGCCAACATCCGTCCCGAGGAGATTCTGCGCCGCACCAAGAGCGACCCACACGCACTGGGCCGCTGGCGTGTCAATGCCACTTTGCGCCACATCGACCCCTTCTACCAAGCCTTCAACATCCAACCCGGCGACCCGATGTACATGGCTCCGGAAAAACGTTCACACATCTGGTAGAAATAATGGTTATTGGTTATAGGTTATTGGTTATTGAAGCTTATTGTTGGTAGTTGGTGGTTAGTAGTTAGTATAATTCCAAAAGGGCTGTAAGCCCGAAGCATGTCAACCCAGGGTGAAGCGAAGCCTTGGGATCATAAAAAGAAAAATATATGTCTGAAAAGAAAAAACTCGCCGTCATCGCATTCGGCGGCAACGCTTTACTGAAAAACAAACAAGGAGGCACCTATCAGGAGCCGATCGAAAAAGTTACGGAGACCTGCCGCAACCTGATCCCTCTGATCGAAAACGGTTACAATATCGTCATCGGCCACGGCAACGGTCCGCAAGTGGGCAACGTGATGTTGCAGCACAAGGCCGGCAAGGAGACCTTCCAGGTGGAGGACATGCCGCTGAACTTCTGCGTCGCCGAAACGCAAGGCTCCATCGGAGCGCTCATCGAGGAGGGCTTGCGCCACATCTTCGCCGAGAAAGGCTGGGACAAGGACACCGTGACGCTGCTCACGCACGTGGAAGTCGATGGCAACGACCCGCTCTTCCAGAACCCCACCAAACCCGTGGGCCCGTATGTCTCCAAGGAAGAAGCCGACCAATATCATGAAGAGACCGGCGACATCTACCGCGAAGACCCGAAAGGCAATGGTTGGCGCAAGGTGGTGGCCTCCCCGAAGCCCATCCGCATCCAGAACATCAAGTTAGTGAAGCAGTTAGCTGAGCAGGGCATCATCGTCATCACCGTCGGCGGCGGCGGCATCCCCGTGGCAATGAAAGACGGCTACCTCAAAGGCGTGCAGGCGGTCATCGACAAGGACTTGGCTTCGGCCATCACCGCCATCGAGATCGGCGCCGACGAGTTCTACATCCTCACCGATGTACCGAAAGTCTATATCAACTTCCGCAAACCCGACGAGAAAGCTTTGGACACCATCACGGTGAGCGAAGCCAAGAAATACCTGGAGGAGAAGCACTTCACGGAAGGCTCCATGGCCCCGAAGGTGCGCGCCGCCATCCAGTACGTCGAGAGGAGCGGCAAGACCTGCATCATCACCGAGGCCGGTCGTCTGCAAGATCCCAACTGCGGCACGAGAATCATCGCGGGGTAACCTCCCAAGCGGGTTCACCGCAGACCACGAAACACGAAGCGCACGGACATTGTATTGGCCGTGCGTTTTTATTCTGTTTCGGGAAACAGGATTCTCCCAAACAGTTCCATTCCGTTCACGCCGTAAACCATTCCTTAAATTCAGGCACACGGGCCTTGCTGATCAAAATGCGTTCGGGGACTTTGAC
>JAEEIG010000039.1 GCA_016281255.1 Bacteroidales bacterium | reverse complement strand
TACGTTCAAATTTTTCTTTTGCCATTTTTTATAAATTTTATTGTTTAATAATCCTTATGTTCATTTCAAAAAAAAAAGAGCCGTTGATGAGAGTTGAACTCATGACCCCATCCTTACCAAGGATGTACTCTACCACTGAGCTACAACGGCTGATTTTTTTGCTAAAAAAAGAACGTTTCCTTTCATCGGAAATAAGGTGCGCAAAAATACATTTTTTTTTTAATACTACATCATTTTGCGCAATTTTTTTTATTTTTCCTGTAACTTGTTGATTACCAATGTCAAACTGTCTCTCCAATAGGGGATGTCGCTTCCTGTGGCCGCCTTGATCTTGCCCAAATTGAACAAAGAAAAGGCAGGACGTCGCGCTTTTGCGGGATAATCCGATGATGGAATAGCCTCCACACGACATCCCAAACCACCTATTTCCATGATCGCTTTCGAGAAGTCAAACCAACTGCAGACCCCCTCGTTCGCGAAGTGGTAAAATTCTGTTCCGGACTGGTCCAATCCTTTCTCCATCAAAAGGAAAACAACCCTGGCAAGGTCGCCGGCGTAGGTAGGACCGCCAATCTGGTCGCAAACCACGCGCAAGCTTTCCCGTTCCGCACCCAAACGCAGCATGGTCTTCACGAAATTGTTGCCATATTCCGAAAAGAGCCACGAGGTCCGGATAACGACCGCCTGGCATCCGCTCCCCTCAATCGCTCGTTCACCAGCCAGTTTAGTGGCGCCATATACCGACTTCGGTGCAGGTGTGTCGATCTCTTCGTGCGGCTTGCTCGAATCGCCCGAAAAAACATAGTCCGTGGAGATATGGAAGAGACTCACTCCGTGCTTTTTCGCCGCATTCGCCAGATTGGCCACCGCCGTGCAATTGATGCGGTAAGCGTTCCCTTCGTCGTCCTCGGCTCTGTCAACCGCCGTGTAAGCTGCGGCATTTATAATAACGTTGATTTGATTGTCAATAATGTACTTGTCAATTGCGGCTGCATCCGTGATGTCCAATTCCGCCACATCTGTGTAGAAGAAGCGGTATTTATCCTGATATTCCTTTGCAAGGTCGCGCAGGCAATGGCCTAATTGCCCGTTGGCACCAGTGATGAGCGTATTCTTCATAGTTTAAGGTTTAGGGTTTAGGGGGTTAATATTGTGGAGACGATGCGCATGAACATCGATTATACAGATTACACCAATTCGATGGATTCTCTGAACTTCGGCACATACGCTTGTTTGAAACCGGCCTCCTTCAAATGTTTCGCGTAGGCATCCCGCGCATCATTCTCGCCGTGCACGACGAAGATTTTCTTCAAACGCTTGTTGCCCTTCTGACAAGAGAGATACTGTATAAGTTCTTTATAGTCAGCATGTCCGGAGTAAGCGTCGATGCGGGCGAGGGTTGCGCGCACCTTGTACTCGTTGCCGAAAATGGAGACCTTCTCGTCACCGCGCATGATCTTCGCGCCCAAGGTGGTCGGGGCGCAGTAGCCTACACACAGAATCGTGGTCTTCGGATTCTCGATGTTGTTGGCCAGATGGTGCTTGATGCGCCCGGCCTCCATCATGCCGGAGGCGGAGATGATGATGCAGGGGCGGTTGTGCTCGTTCAGAGCCTTGGAGTCGTCGATGGTACGCACGTAGGAGAGTTTGTCGAAGCCAAATGGATCCTTTGTAGCGGCCATGAACTCCCGCATCTCCTCGTTGAAGCAGTCGTCGTGCAAACGGAAGATGTTGGTGGCGGAGCAGGCTAACGGACTATCCACAAAGCACTCGATGTCGGGCAGGTCGCCAGCGAGTTCCAGACGGTGCAGCGTATAGACGATTTCCTGTGTCCTGCCGATGGCGAACGAAGGGATGAGCAGTTTGCCTTTGCGTTTCGCACAGGCGTCTCGCACCACGAGCATCAGCTCCTTGTCGGCCTCGTCCAACGTGGAGTGCAGCCGGTCGCCGTAGGTGGATTCCGTGATGATGTAGTCGGCGTATGGGAATGGCTGCGGGTCGGGCAGGATGCGCTTGTCGTAGCGGCCCACGTCGCCCGTATAGCAGAGCGTGCGTGTCTTGCGCCCCTCCTTGAAAGTGATGTAGATGGCGCTGCTGCCCAACATGTGGCCGCTGTCGATGAACTCAATGGCCACCTTCGGTGTGATGTTGAAATGCAACCCGCGCGGAATGCTGATGAAAGTCCTCATGCACTCCACCGCATCCTTCTCGTTGTAAATCGGCTCGATGGGGGTCTTGCCCACGCGCTCGGTCTTCTTGTTGAACTGCCGGGCATCGGCTTCCTGAATGCGGCCTGAGTCTGCGAGCATAATCGCGCAGAGATCGCGGGTGGCCGGCGTGCAGAAGACCTTGCCACGGAATCCTAACTTATATATATATGGTATCAATCCGGCATGGTCGATATGGGCGTGCGAAAGCAGCACAATGTCGATCTTGGTCGGGTCAAAGCCCAAATCGCGGTTCATGGCATCGGTCTCCAAACCTTTGCCCTGATACATACCGCAGTCCAACAGGATTTTTATGCCTTCCTGCGTGGTGAGCAGGAACTTGCTGCCGGTGACCTCTTCGGTCGCACCTAAAAAGTCAAGTCTCATAGGGTTTTATTTTTTCTCGTGATTCGGCCAGACATTCCGCCATCCATAGAAGAAACCGAGATGGTAGCGCGCCGCGAAATAATAAACCGCATGGCGCAATTTGCCCAACGGCATATAGAGGAACAGCAGAATGCTGCTTATATAATATAATATTGTAATAGAGCCGCAACAGGTTGACAAGCTCAGATAAAACGTCGTCATCAGCAGGAAGAGGGTGACCAAACCCGTGGAAATGAAGTCATCGGGCATGGAAAGCACCTTCAATTCCTTGGAAAGCAACCTTCTGAAAAAGAGGATGAGACCGCAAACCGTAGCCATCGCGGGCGGGATGGCAAGCACCCAGCGCCAGCAGCTGACCCCAATCCAGCTGTTGAAAAACGGGAAAAAGGAGAGCAAGAAGAAAAGCAGGCTGCAAAACAGCCCGATGTGGAACAGCATGCCGACAGCGTAGGAAGGCAGATGCAAATATGCGGATTCCTTCTCTGTGGGCATCATCGCGCGGGTGTTTGCGTAAAGCACACCCTTCTTCACGCTACCGCTCGGCTCCGACTTGTCCTTCGGGGCACCCAGGCGCACGATTCTCACGAAATGCACAAATAAACTAACCAAGCAATAAACCGCAGCGGCTATCGCCAAATATTGCATAATACTCATAACAAACAGGTTATACGATTTAACAATTCAAATATTGGTTTCAGGTTTCAAGTTTCAGAATATGTGTTAATTCTGTATCCTGAAACTTGAAACCTGAAACCTGAATCCTATACGCAACCTTCGGGTTTGGGAAGACCGGCGACGCGGCAAGCGCCTCTCGCAGGACCCAGCGGGAAGAGCTCGTAAATGTCCTTCAGCTTGAGATTGGCAGTCTTGCAGATGGTGCGGACCATCGGGGCGATGCCCTTTTCTTCGTAGTTGGCACGGATGCAATCCACCACTTTCCAGTGGTTTTCCGTCATCTCCGCGATACCGTCGGCCTTGGCGATCTCTGCAGCCAACTCTTTGTTCCATTCCTCGGGATGGACCATGAAGCCGTCGCCGTCCATCTCGTACGTCTTGTTATTGAATTCGATATTTGCCATAATGATGTTTTTTTTAGAGGCGCAAAGATACATTTTTTTAGTTTACGCGTTTACACGTTTACGCGTTTGGTAGAGACGCACGGCCGTGCGTCTCTACGAGATGTAAAAATCTTTGGTGATGGGTGGGGCCTTCGGGCAATTGGGCGCCGGGAAATCGTAATTCCCGGGGCCGTAGGCGGAAATAGCCATGCGCCAACAATTGCCCTATCCGCGGCGGCATTTGTCGAACTCCCCGCAACGCTTGCACGGACTCACATCGCGGACCTCCTCTTGGGAAAAATTCCACCTCGAGAGGGCAAGCCCCGAATCCCACATCTCCATAATGGATTGCCTTTTCAAATCGCCAAGAATGAAGAACGGATGCCAGTACATCTGCTCGCAGAGCGTCACTTTGCCGTCGGGGAGGACGAAAAAGCCGTGCACATTCCCCGTGCACATGGTCCGGTACGGGAACGACGCCCGCCGCCGCTCGACCGTCAGCTCCTCCTGGTAATCCAAAAACGACAGCGTCGCATTGCACTCCCGGTTCCGCTGCTCCACAATGGTCCGCAACCTGGTGAGCCGGTCGCTTGTGCTGTAATAGTCGGGCGACTTGAACTGGCTGAAACCGGCCGGAGTGAAATGGATCCGCCTGACATTCGGAAACGAGGTCATCACATCGATGATGGCCATCAGCGACTCCTCGGAATCGTTGAATTTGGTGATCACAGGCTTGATCGTAATCTCAAAGCCGGCCTTGTCCAACAGCCTCAAACCATGCAAAACTTGTTCGGTATAGAGTTCCCCCACATTCAGGATCCGCCGCATCTCCTCACTGTTCACACTGTCGATAGAAAGCTGTATTCGACTGACACCCAATGACTTCAGCTTTTTCACCATCTTTTCAGTAAGCGGATATTTGGTGGAAATAGTGGGCATGTAATCATATTCCCGCATCTCCGAAAGCAGCTCCCGCCAAAACGGGTAGAGGAAAAAGTCGCCGCCATCTACTTCAATGTAGGGCATCTCCAAATCGTACGCCTCCCTGAGCAAAGTCTTGACTCTTGCAAAAGGCAGCGGATGCTTTATGGTGCGTCTGTCGGCATAGCAATAGACACAATCCGTCACGCAAGAGGTGTTGAGCATGAAGGTCATGCTGTTGGGCACGCGCAGCCGTACCTCCGACAAATCGAAG
>JAEEIG010000038.1 GCA_016281255.1 Bacteroidales bacterium | reverse complement strand
GCCAACACCATGGCCGTGAAGGTGACCAACACGGTGGCGAAAAAGACCACGTTGGCGACGGAAAAGTCCGTGTGGTTCACCAATATCAGATAGAGCAGCCACCCCAACATCCCGCATAAACCGCTGTCCAAGTAGTATTTGCGCGGCACGCCGAAGAGCACGGCGAAAGCCACGGTGCCCACGTAGGCGGCTAACAGCTGCACGAACATCCCCGCCGTCTCAGGCGCGGCAGTCAAGGCCTCCAAATGTTCCATCGTGCCGCTGAAGGTCGCGTCCAGCATGAACGCCAAGGCCACTCCCATTGAGATGCAGAAGAAGGTGAGCAGCGCGTCTAACAGTCGCGTTATACCGGCAATGTAGTCCTCATGCGCCATGTCGCGGATGCCGTTGGTGAAGGGCACTCCGGGAATCAGCGGGATGATGGCCCCGATGATCATGTTGCTGAGGTGCGTGCCCAGCCCCAACTTGTACATCACCCCGCAGAGCACGGTGGCCAGCAAGCCACCCGTGATATTGCCCGCGATGCGCGATAGGTGGCGGTATCCGACGAACAGCATATAGACCCATAGCAGCAATCCGGCCACTAAGGCCACCAGACTGTCGGCAAAGCCGCCTCCGAAGATGATGCAGAAGGCCGCGCTGCCCAACGCGGAGGCCGAAATCTGCTCCCACGCGGGCTTCGGACGCATGGCGCGGATGGCCTTCAGACGGCTCTCCAGCTCACCGAGGTCGCATTTGCCCTCGGAGACTTCGCGGGAGAGCTGGTTCACCGCCACCACTTTGTCCAAGCTCGTGCCTTTGATGGGGATGAATTTGGTGCGGGCGAACCCTTTCGCCGTGGCCATGATGCCGTTGCTGAGCACGAAGAAGCTCTCGTCATCGACACCGTAATGGCCAGCGATGCGCCGCATGGTCTCGTCCACGCGCGAAATCTCCGCCCCGTTTTCCAGAAGGATTGCCCCGGCCTCGTAGGCCAAGTCCATGATTTTGCTGTTGTCGTCCATAGTCTGTCGTAATTTTATCTCCGCTTCTCATGCCACTCCCGAAGCTTTTGCATCTCCTCCTCCGTGAACGTGCTGTTGCCGTAGCGGTCGATGAAACCGCTGAGACCATTCCAAGAGTCTGGCGGATATCCCCCCACCATAAACCAACCGTTTACCATTGGCGAACTGATATAAGCGTATGGTCCTGAGATGATTAACTGGCCTTGCTCGTCAATTAAGGTGGTTTGGCCGTCACCTGTATTCACATTTCCATACCCATCTCCTCCAAATATCGGCGTTTCATATTGGCACGGCACAATCAGTTCAAAGTCTCGGTTGACGAAGCCCCACTTGCCATTGCGTTTCACAGGAATCATAGAGATGTAGGTCATTAGTTCCTCCTCATACTCCATTCTTTCAAATGCATCCACCTTCCTGCCCTGCCGGTCGTAGATTTCACATGTCGCGTTCCAATCCTGATCGCGTTTCAGTATCGCAATGCGTTCGCCGGATTCACTTAGGATAAATTCGTGAAAGGAAGAAACCAGAACTTTCCCATTTCTGTTGAGCAGCACCTGAGTGTTCATATCGTCATCATTTTTCCCTGGAATTAGGAGTTCAATGATATCCGATTTTGGGAAAAACCACAGGTACGATGCTTCGTATAAGAAGGGGACTACCACATTGTTCGTCGAATCCACCACGCCCCACCTTCCTGCCTGACGTACAGCGAAATAGCCCATATCCGAGCCCCAAATCATTTCGTACTTGCAGGGGACGATTTCCTGTCCTGTGACAGAAAGCACACCGTATAAGTCTTGCCTTTCTGCTTCAAGATAATGATCGTTGTAAGAGTACAGGAGATTATAGACAAAAGGAATCACGGTGTCGCCGTGATGGTTGACTGCACCGACAACCTTTTCATTCCTTTTTTCAATGATAAAAAGGTCCGGACCGGCTATTCTCACACGGTCATACTGGCAGGGCAGTATCTCGCGACCAGTAGAATCCACCACACCCTCTTTCCCGTTCATATCTGTTAATACGATCATCCCATACTCAAAATAGTCATCAACCTCCTCCACATCGTACCATACCCTGCCGTCATATTTCGGGGGTATTACCCATTCCAGTTGCCGGTTCATAAAGCCTAAAAGGCTATCTTTCATCACGAAGATCAGGTTGGAGTGCTCTTGGAAACGGATGTCGCTGTACTCGCAGGGTAAAATCTGCCTCCCATAATCGTCAATAATGCCAAAACGGTTTGGCCATTCTTTCTTTGCATCGTTGTCTGAGCGTACACACACGATTATCCAGCCGTAGCGGTCAAGGTGGTCGAAGTAATCGTATTTTCGGAGAGAGTCTCCGAGTTGCTGCAGCCGTGCTTTGCTCTCTTCGGGCGGCAACGGTGTAGTAGGTTTTGTCTGCGCCCACGCGAGGAGCGGGAGCAGAAGGATTGCGATGAGGACATTCTTTTTCATATTAGGAACTCTTATATGATTATGATGTAAAAAAGTCAAAAGGTTGCAGTTGAGTTGAATTTTTTATCTCCGCGTATCACGTTTTTATCTCCGCGTATTACACGTATCTGCACGTATATTTCTGCGTAAATTTGCGAGTTCTGAGGGAGAAAATCACTTTTTTCTCACCTTTTTGTCTCCGGCTAACTCTGAATAATAGGTGATCTCGCGTTTGTCAACTCCCATTTTCTTCCCTTTGTAATAAGTTTCGCGGCGGATCCAGTTGCCATGGGAGTCGTATGTGTAACGATAGGAAAGAGTGTTTGAGACGGTGTCGCGGCGTTCGTCTAATCCATTACAATGAATTTCCACTATGTTGTTATGGTCGTCGTATTTGTATCCCACGTATGTACACCTTTGGGTTGGAATTAAACCGACCCCGTCCAACAAGGTGCCTGTATCTGCCCGCATTTCCACGATTCTGCCGCAGGTATCATATAAAATGGCCGCCTCGGTTTGTCCATGCATCTGTATATCAACAGAATATGCTATCAGCCGGTCGTTCGGGTCAAAAGTGTATTCTCCTGGAGTGAGGAAGCGTTCGGGCAATCCGAATAATTCGTAAATAGATGGGGGGTTACCCGCGAACCGGTCCCGTTCTTCACATTTTGCCAAGCGATTATCGAAAAACGTCTCCAGATAATCTGCCGGATTATTATGCAGTAGGATGTAATCCAGACTGTCGCTGCCACACGATTTGTCGCACCAAGTGACGTGCAGTGTTGTGGAATTGTCCGAATGGGTATGGTAGTGCAGCCGCCGCAAATCGCCTTTCGGGGAACAGGTGGGCTTGTCCGCCAGAACCGCTGTACAATGGTCGGAATCGTACTGGAAGGCATAGACACTTTGGGGAAGGTTTTTGTAATTTGAGTCAGGGTTCCAGTCGTCCACATAGACCAGTCGGTTGAGAGAATCGTAAAACAGATGCCATTGTTGAGAATGGGAATTTTTGCTCTTGTAAAGATAAACCAAGTTCCCATCAAGATTATATCTTAACAATGTGGTGTCATTAGTATGGTTTGGGATATATTCCGTGTAAGTGATGATGCAGCCGCCCTGGAAAGACGCATTCTTCTCACCATGATAGTAATCCGAATATACTTTTTCGTTCTTCTTCTTGAATGGTTTACTCATATCGTGGATGAAATAGTCTCCGCGCATAGTGTACTGGGAATGCATCCGTTGCAATTTTCCTGTTGTATCATACTCGTATTCCCATCGTTCATCTGTGATAACATCTTGAATGCGATGCTTCTTTTCAAAGCAACTCCATGGGTAAGTCCTTATAACATTGGGCGTTTCGGACAAATATACAACGCACGCCACATCTCCGTTCAATAGGAAGTCTTCCGACAATTTCGGTACAGGCACGAACGCATCGACACGTACCACAGACGAGAGTGTGGGGACATCGTACTGCGCCCATGCCAGCAGCGGGAGCAAGAAGATTGCTATTATAAGGGTACGGCTCATGATGATTTTTCACTGAAATTACGCTCAATAGTGGTTAAACTAACGTCAAAGTGCTAAACGTCTTTGCGAAACGTGTCACGCCTTCTTGAATCCGTAGTATCGTTTTGGGCGATGGTTTGCGGTAGCCAGTTACATAATGGCTCAATTGTTTGCAATTTATGCCGGTAGCTTTTGAGAGTCCAGTGAGTGTGAACGGTGAATATTTGAGGAAAGAGACAGTATCGAACACATATTCAAAGTCCAAGTTGTCAAAATCGAATGATTTTCCGGCGGCGACAAATTCCTGTTTCATCTCTTCTTTACATTTGAGAAAATCGCTTTTTGCCTCTTCGATAGTCTTTCCTTGACCGAGCAGCATGAAATCTAACGATTCGTCATCGGTGTAAATATCGTAATCCAAATCCTTTCCCGTTTCTATTATTGCTTTGACTTTCATATCTTTAGTTTTATTTCATTATAAATTCACTCCTGCCATTTTGAGAATTTTGCTCAATGTTCCGGTTTTCACTTCCTGTGACTTGTGATGCCCCGTTTTGAACATTTTCTTTGTAATTGGGCTATACCATATAGGATGATCGCTGTTGTCAATAGGGTAACATCCTGCTTTTCTCAATTTCTTTTCAAGTTCTGAATACTTCATTTTCACTGATTAATTTAACGCGGCAAAGATAGAAAAAAAACTAACATACAGGGCTACCGCCTTCTCGCGCTCACAATCTTCCCGATATACTCGTGGTGAACGCCTGCGGGGAAGTTCTCGTAACGCTTGCGCGGGATCTCTTCGAAACCTCTTTGATCAAACGGGCCACGGTACATGATTTCGCATTCATACACTTCACGAGCCTCCAAGTAATAGGGTGTACCGTGCTCAGTGTAAGCCACATGCAAACCCAATGCCGCTCCTTTGTCGCCGTCGCGGCCACTGTGCGTACCCATATACTCGAGCACGTCTTTGCGATCCTCGTCGAAGACCATCACGGTGAAGTACTGATAACGCTCCATGAACTCGTAAGTATAGCGGGCGGGTGCCACATACACGGTGATGGTGCTGAGGTTGTGCTGCCAAATGTTGCCCAACGCGCCCCAGCCGATGGTCATCGCATTGTGACTGCGCACGTCGCCGGAAGCCAACAGAAGCCCGTTGCCCTTGAACCATACAAACGGGTTGATGTTTGCCGATTCTGTGTAGTCAAATTCCACGAAATCAGACTCTTGGATAGGACGATTCTCGACCTCGGGCTGTTTGCCGCCATACGTGTTATAGGAGATATTTTCGGGTTTCCATTTGTCTTTGGGTTTGTTCTCGCCGGCGGGGTAGCCAATGACGATGGTGTTGAGCGGGATGAGGGTTTCGGGCAACTTCAGGATGGCGGAGACATCCTTGCAACGATTCTGGTCAGGGTAGGTTCCTGTCCAAACGGCACCGAGTCCCAACGCATTGGCAGCCAACAAGATGTTCTCCGTGGCGGCGGAGCAATCCTGTACCCAGAACTCGCGGGCATCGCCGTTGAGCGCTTTCTTCAAGTCGCCGCACACCACGATGGCAAGGGGTGCTTTCGCAGCCATGCCCGCGTAAGGGTTGGCCTTGGCCAGCTCTTTCAGCTGCGCCTTGTCGGTGACGACCACGAAATGCCACGGCTGACGGTTCACGGCGGAGGGGGCCGCCATACCCGCCCGCAGCAACTGCTCGATCACCGCCGCATCCACGGGCTTGTCCAAATAGCTGCGCACGGATGTCCGTGTGGCGATATTGTCTAATACCGCGTTATGGATATTGCCCGTATTTTGAGCGTTTGCATCGGTTCCCGCGGTTAAAATAGTCGTAAAAACCAAAATGGCCATAATGTATCTTTTCATATTTTTAATTGTTTTTGAAGTGCAAAATTACAATGATTATCACACCAACTAAGGTTTTATTTTATTGTTGCCCAAGTACCTTCAGAAATTCCGTCATGATTTTCGGCATGGGATACTTGACAAGTGAGGGAAATGCTACAACCATCTGGTTGTCAGATGTTTTCGGAAGATTTTCTACGGACTTGACATAAAAGTCCGCATGGATGATTTGGTGGCTGAGCACTTCGCGAAGACGGACAGTAGGCTCTCCGAAGGGGTTGTCCTCCCCTGCGGTTTCCACGAGTGGAAACTGATACATGTTCTTCCAGATGTCGGAACCGGTGCGTCGTTCGATAATGGTCTGGTCATCAAAGACATAGACGGTGTAGTGAAAAAACCGATGCCGCTGCTCTGTCTTTTTTTTCTTCAAAGGCAACACCTCCGTAAGCTGGTTTTTTAACGCGTAACAGTTTGTGGCAAAGGGACATTCGTTGCATTTCGGATTTTTCGGGGTGCAGTGCGTTGCCCCGAAGTCCATGGCAGCTTGGTTGAAGATGCCGGGGTTGTTGCGGTCAATGTGCGTCTCGCAGATTCCCGTAATCCGTTTTACCACAGCAGGTTGCGATATGTCGTCACATACCCCGAAGATGCGGCTGATAATGCGAATCACGTTGCCATCCACAGCGGGGTAGGGCAGATGAAAGGCGATGGAGGCGATGGCCGCGGCGGTATATGGTCCAATTCCTTTGAGTGACAAGATGTTATCGTATTCTTTGGGAAACTTCCCGCCATGCCGCGACATGATTTCCTGCGCGGCGGCGTGCATATTGCGGGCGCGAGAGTAGTAGCCTAATCCTTGCCACACTCGCAGCACCTTTTCTTCTTCAGCCTCTGCTAACGCTTTGACATTCGGAAAGTTATCGATAAATTGCAAATAATAATCCCAACCCTGCTGCACGCGGGTTTGCTGCAGGATGATTTCGGAGACCCAAATTTTATAGGGGTCGGTTTCGCCGCGCCAGGGCAAGTCACGCTGGTGCTCTTCGTACCAACCGATAAGCGTGTCGGCGAAAGCCATCGTTAGTTGTTCTGTATCAGTTGGAAAAGCTGATCGAGGTTGGGTGTGAGGATGATTTCCGTGCGGCGGTTCTTAGCTCTTGCTTCGGGCGTATTGTTCTCGTCCAAAGGAAGATACTCGCTTCTGCCGGAGGCCGAAAGGCGGGTGGGCTCTATATTGCCGCTTTGCAGCAACGCCTTCACCACGGATGTGGCGCGCATCACACTCAAGTCCCAGTTGTCCTTGATTTGACCGCTGCCACGATAGGGCACGTTGTCGGTGTGACCTTCGATAAGCACGGAGATTTCCGGCTCATTTTCAAGCACTTTCGCCAAATTCTGGATGGCTTGCAAGCCCTGCTCGTTGATGGTCCAGCTTCCGGAGGCAAACAGCAGTTTGTCGTCCATGGAGACATACACTTTTCCGTCTTTTTCGTGCACGTTCAGACCGCTGCCCTCGAAACCTTTCAGCGCATTGCTGACCTTCTCTTTCAACGCTTTCACTTCAGCGTCTTTCTGTGCCAATATTTTCTGCATCTCGTTGATACGCTGCTCTTTAAGTGCAAGTTCCGCACGGGATTTCGCCAATGAATCCTGTTGCATGGCGAGCATTTTCTCCTTTACGGTTAACTCGTCGTTGGACTTGTCGAGGTTGCCGAGCAGCTCGTTGATGGTGTTCTGGTTGTTGGAAGAGATGTCGGCGAAGTTCTGCAGTAGATCGTCATAATCCTGCTTGGCCTTCTCATATTCCCGTTCTACACTGCGCGCTTTGCGGTAAAGACGCATCGTGTCGGCCCGCAACTGCTCAACTTCCGCTGTCAGCGAATTCAGTTGTGCGTTCATCGATTTTTTCGCATCCTGACAGTTTTGGTTTTCGGATGTCATGTAGGTCAATTCATCCTGACAACGCTGGTGTTTTTGCAGAAGTTCGTTGTACTTCTGACTGGTCACGCATCCCGATAAAAGGGCGATTGCAGCGACAAAAATGGTTGATTTTACGGCAATTTTTTTCATATTTTAGGCTATTCTCGCTAATCCTGCAAAGATACAGTATAAATCGACCTCTTTTTGGCCGAAAACCGAAAGATATAAACAATTGATTATGGATAAAAGCTACAAGGCAGAAACCTCTGTCATCGCCACTTTGCGCAAGGCTTCGGTGATGCGGTCGGCGTCGCGCTGGCGCACGGAAATGGTGTAGGTGCAGCGCATATCGCTCTGACGATCAAGTACTTGTATCTCTGGATCTTTCAAAATCTGCATAATGTCGTTCATTTTCACATATTCGAAAACCACCCGGTATTGCTCCTGAATGGTGCGCTCTTCGACGACGGCAGCGTCCAAAGCCTCTTTCGCAGCCACCTTGTAGGCGTTCTGCAATCCGCTGACTCCTAATTTGATACCACCGAAATAACGCACCACAATCACCAACGTGTTTGTCAGATCTTTAGACAGCAGCTGACCGTAAATGGGTCGTCCGGCGGTGCCCGAAGGCTCGCCGTTGTCGTTCAACCGGTACGCATCTTTGTGAGGACCAAGGATATAGGCGTAGCAGTGGTGTCGCGCGTCCCAATGCTTCTTCTGGATTTCCGCGAGACGCTGTTTCACCTCCTGTTCATTCTGAACGGGGAAGGCGTAAGCCAAGAACTTGCTGCGCTTCTCGCTATAGCTGCCTTCCGACGGTTTCGCAATGGTTTTATAGCTGTCTTCGAACATAAATCAACTGATTATCGTCAATATCCACCACTTTTTCTGGTGTTTTTGGAATATTTGGGGCCAAAAGTCCTTTTCCCCATCTTTGGCTTCCCATCAAAATCCGCGCTTCATCCCACAATCCGATTTCCAAAAACTTCTCCAGCGTTTTCTTTCCTCCTTCAATGATAACAGACTGTATTTTAAGGCTATACAGCTGTTGAACAGCCTCCTCTGCCTTTTCGGACAATGGGGTATAGGGCAAATCGGCAATCACGTCCGTACCGCGTTGCATCACAAAGCGTTGAGGATCTTTGCCGGGGTACTCGCGTGTGGTGAGCTGCGGACGGTCGTTGCGCATGGTGTTATACCCCACCAAAATGGCGTCTTCTTCGCTGCGCCATTTGTGTACCAACACCTTCAACGCAGGGTTGGTGATCCAGTAAGTGCTTGCGGAAGAGTCTGTCCGGTCGATATCCATGTATCCGTCGCGGGTTTGCGCCCATTTCAGGATAATGTAAGGTCTGTGCTGCTGATGAAAGGTGAAGAAGCGCCTGTTAAGTTCTTCACAATCAGCTTTGCAAACGTTTTCCACCACCTCGACACCGGCATCGCGCAGCTTCCGCACGCCGTTGCCGTTCACCTTGTCGTGATAATCGATGGAGCCGATCACCACTTTGGGGATCCCGTAACGGATAATGGCATCGGCACAGGGCGGTGTTTTCCCGAAATGAGAGCAGGGCTCTAAATTCACGTAGAGGGTGCTTTTTTTCAGTAACTCCATGTTCTTCACGGAGTTAATGGCGTTTACTTCCGCGTGCGCTTGCCCGCATTGATGGTGATAGCCTTCGCCGATAATCTCGTCGTTGTGCACAATCACCGCACCCACCATAGGGTTCGGACTTGTTTTTCCCAACCCCAAGGCGGCTAATTGCAGGCACCTTTGCATATAGAGTTCGTCGCTCATGCTATTTCGGCTGCTGTTTCAGGAAATAGGAGAGCGGCTGGACCTGACGGTCGAAGTGGAAATATTGGCACTGCACCAGATTCTTCGTGTTTCCGTTGAGGATGGCGTAGAATCTGTCGCGGTTGTAGGGTTCTTCCTCAGAACGTTCCTCACCGCCGATGATCGCATCCAGGTAGTAAGGATCCAACTCCAGTTTCCGGTACATATCCAAGACGGTTTTGTTACCGTCAACATCGGTTAACGTGATGGTTTTGAAGTGGTTGTATTTGATAATGGAGTCTTTTGCACCTTCTGAAATGCTGGAGACGAATGTTTCGTAGTTCTTGTCGCGATATTCTGACAGCATGTCGAGCAGTTTCACGGTGTCGTAGTCCGGAATCAGCTCATTATGGACATTGTACAAATTGAAGAAACGGGGACCGGACTTCTCCACATAGTAGGACTCCTCCGGATGCTCGAAATCCTCGACCTGCAGAGACTGGATTCGGGTGATTTTGGTGCTGAACAGGTCGCAATTGTACCAATCCACGGGTTTGAAAGCGTAAAACGGTGTCAGGAAGCCGCGGAAACCGGGGATGTGCACAATGCAGGGCTCGTCGAAGCCTTCCAAAATGGCGAAGTTGGCCACATTATCCATCGTTGCCGGTCCCATGTAGTAGGTTTTCACATTGCGTTCCTTGGTGAAGAACGGGATGCCGAAAATCTTGAATTTCGGGGCTTTCTGGTAAATTTCGACTTTGATGGCATTCACAGACATCATCTTGTTGATGTTCGACTGGGCGGTTTTCGCCACAGTCTGCTGCAACGTGATGTTGTGGATGGTGGACAGAAGGTCGTTCACCTTCTCCGGCATGGCCTTGATGGAATCTTGCACGTACCATCCGTTGTCACGGCGCACCAGCAGCGTGTATTCGCCGTTCATGTCGGCAATGAATATTTTGGTGATGTTGTTGGTGTCTTTGACAGCAAAAATGCTGGATTTGGGCTGACTATTGCTGCGAATCACGCCAGTTTTGAACAATACAAGTAGCAGACAACCTACCAATAGCAGGCATCCAAGAATAATGGCGATTGTTTTTTTCTTCATTATGGTTTTGAATTATAGTTTACTTATTAGCTTCAATCTCCTTTTCGGATTTTTCGATTTCGCGCTGCAGTTTCGCCGGCAATTCGCCCTCTTTCATGCACTGGTGGCAGCGCATATCAAGCGTGTACATGCGGCCGATGCAGTAGTTGGAGTGTTTGCAGCCGCTCTTGGTCACCTCGCCGGAGTGCAGCTTGTTCACGAAATCAGTGTCGTGGACGAGGGCGCGGGCCATTTGGAAGGCCACGAAGCCGGAGTCGAGCACCTTCTCCATGTCGTCCTTGTTGACCATGCCACCCACATAGATCAGCGGCATTTTCACGGCCTTGCGGAACCTCATGGCGGTGTCGTAGAAGTAAGCGTCTTTGTAGGGCACGGTGGGAATCATGATGCGTCCGCCAAAAAACAGGCCGAATTTCAGCCACCAGAACTTCTTCATGTCCATGTAGTAAGCGAGGGTCTTCAGGGGCATGGCACCGCGCATCACGTCCATCGGGGCTTTGCTGACGAAACCAGCCGTGAGTACCAGTGCATGTACACCCAGTTTCTCCAGTTCTTGTGCCACTTTGATGCATTCCTCCTCGTGCATGCCGCTGCGGAAACCGTCGTACATGTTGGTTTTCACCACGATGGCCATGTCGTCCTTGGCCTCCTCCATCACGCGGGTGATGACGCGGCGCATGAAACGCATGCGGTTTTCGAGGGAGCCGCCGTATTCATCGCGGCGGTGGTTGGTGTAGGGCGAAAGGAACTGGCTGATGAGGTAGCCGTGGCCCGCGTGAACCTCGATGCAGTCGAAGCCGGCACGACGGCACATATCCACTGCCTTGCCGAAATCATCGACGATCTGGTCGATGTCCTTCACCGTCATCTTGCGGGTGAAGGTGGGAGAATAGAGGTTGAAGCGGCCCGACGGCGACAACGGTTTCTCGCCGCAGGTGGCGCGGTGGGTCATGTTGCCGCAGTGCCCGATTTGGATGGAGGCCTTCGCGCCTTCCGCATGGATGGCGTCCGTCAGCTTCTTCAATTCCGGCACAATCTCCTCGCGCAGCCAAAGCTGCCCTTCGAAGGAAAGGCCGCTGCGACTCACGGAAGCATAGGCCAAGGTGGTCATTCCGATACCGCCGCGAGCCACTGCCGTGTGGTAGTTGAACAGCTGCTCGGTCGGACGGTTGCCGTGCGCCATGTTTTCAAAAGCTGCGGAACGTATCGTTCTGTTTCTTAATGTTATAGGCCCGATTTGACAGGGCGTGAAAATGGTTGATTCAATCATTGGTTTGGGTTTAGAGGCTTACAGGCTTAGAGGTTTATTTTGCGGGGTGTATTGTGTATGTCCATCATTATCAAAACCGGTAACGAACACCCAGCGAAAAACTATAGAGATAGGAGGTGTAATCTCCCTGGTTGATTCCGAATACGTTGATCATCGGACGCCAGTCAATACTGAGATTAATCGGTGCCCTGAATTCGTATTCCAGACCGACTTGTGCACCGATGGGGAGACCTAACTTTCTGTAAGTTATCAATTTGCCGTTTTTGTCGTAATGCGGACTGTCGAAGAATTCACCGTAACCCCAGCTGACCCCGATGGCCGCACCGAGGTACCAGTAAAAACTGGGGAGGATATCCATAATCCAATCGTATGCGATCACCGCCTGGACACGCCCGTAATGGTATTGGAGGTCAACCGCCGAGCCGTCTTCGTTGAACATGACCCCCTTTTGGTAGATGAAAGGCGTGACACCGGCATCGAATTCCAGCATTCCGGAGGTGGCGAGCGGGTGCTGCAAGGAGAGCTCGAAGTTGTATCCAACGCGGGTGCCGAAGGAGTTGGATTGTGCCGATATGGCTCCTGCGAAGAGGCTGATTATAAGAAAAGTGGTGAATAATTTTTTCATTTTCGGGAGTTTATTGAATGAATTTGAAGATTCTTAATGCGTTTTCTGTGGTCCGTTCCATCACCTCTTTCACAGAAACCCCCATGATTTCGGCGATTTTGGCAGCGATGAGGGGGATGTAGCTGCTTTCGTTGGGCGTTCCGCGGTGCGGGGTGGGGGCAAGGTAAGGCGCATCGGTCTCCAACACGATGTGGTCCAGCCCGATCTTGGGAATCAGCTCCTGCAGTTTGCTGTTCTTGAAAGTCACGATGCCGCCGACACCGATGGCAAAACCGTGTTTCGAGGCCCATTCCGCCTCTTGGATGCCGCCTGAAAAGCAGTGCAGTACACCTGACAACGAGCCGGTTTCGTACTGGTTCAGAATCGGTATGGCTTCGCTGTAGCCGTTGCGGATGTGCAGCGACAGAGGCAGCTTGCGGTCGCGGGCCCAGTCGAGCTGACGTTGGAAGACGACCTGCTGCTCTTTCTCGAAATCGCGGTCGTGGTAGTAGTCGAGTCCGATTTCGCCGATGCCGACGATGTTGCGGTCTTCGATGTGGGTCTCCAGCTCCGACAGCACCTCTTCGTAGTTCTCTCGCACGTCGGAAGGGTGCAGACCGATGAGCCCGAAGATGTTGTCCGGGAACATCTCCACCGCTTCAGCGATCATCGGGGGAGTTTGCGCATCTACGCAGGCGAGAAGCACTTTCTCCACGCGAGCGTCCACCGCCCGCTGAATCACCTCGCGGAGGTCTTCAGGGTAGTACTCGCGGTACAGGTGGGCGTGGGTGTCTATGTAGTAGTTTGTCATTTTTCTTCGTTCTTTGTTTGTCCCCACACTGCGCTTCGCTTGTGTGGCTTGTTTGTCCCCACACTGCGCTTCGCTTGTGTGGCTGTCATCCCCACACTGCGCTGCGCTTGTGTGGCTTCTTTCTCCCCCCACACTGCGCTGCGCTTGTGTGGGGTTAATTGCGCTTCGCGCGTTTTGCCTCTCCGAGGCTGCTTAAGGATTTATGTTGATATACTATTTTTATTGTCACTGATGGAGAAGACTTGGCGTTGGGTGAAGAGGAGGATGGCGGCGAGGACGGCGCCGAGGACGTCGGAAATGGTCAGGGAGATCCAGACACCGTTGAGGCCGTTCCAACCGAAATCCACATATAGCAGCGGAATGAGGAGGCTCATCGGGACCAGGAAGATGACCTGGCGGGAAAGGCTGGTGACGCTGGCCACCCATGGTTTGTCGATGGATTGGACGAAGTTGGAGTTGACGATCGTGAAGCCGATGAGCGGGAACATCACCATGCTGTAGCGAAGGGCGACACGGCCCAACTCGATGAGGTGCGGGTCGGTGGTGAAGGCGCGCATCATGGTGCCCGGAATGAGGCAGGAAATCACGCTGCCCACGAAGCCGATGGCCACGCAAATCCACATGGTCAGACCGTAAACATGTTTGAGGCGGTGCCCGTGACCGGCCCCGTAGTTGTAGCCGGCAATGGGCTGCATACCCTGACAGACACCTATGATCACGAGTACCAAGAAGTTACCGTACGTGTTGCAGATGCCGTAAGCCCCCACCGCGTAGTCGCCGCCATAACGCAACAGCTGACTGTTGAGGATGGCGACCACCCCGGCGGCGGCCAGGTTCATCAGGAAAGGACTCATGCCTATCATGGTGATATTCTTGAAGATATAGCCTTTCGGCTTCCATGCGTGAGCCTTGAAACGGATGAACGACGACGGCTGCACGAAATGCAGGATGGAGACCACCGCCATGCAGAAAATGGAGATGGTGGAGGCGATGGCAGCACCTTTGATACCCATATCCAATGCGAAGATGAAGATGGGGTCGAGGATCATGTTGAGGATGGCACCGCCTGCCATGATCAGCATCGCTTTGGTAGGATAGCCCGAAGCGCGGATCAAACCGGTGAGATTGAAAGCCACAGTGATCAGGAACATACCCGGCAGGATGTAGATCATGTACTCGCGGGCGTAGGCTATCGTTTCGGGTGTGGCACCGAACATCGTCAGGATTTTGTCCAGGAAGAGATAACAAAACGTAATGACGCAAGTTCCTAATAATACCGTGAAAATCAGACTGTTGCCTAAGATGTTCTCCGCCCATTCGTTGTCTTTTTTGCCCAAGACGATGGACATGCGGGACGCCGAGCCCACCCCGATAAGCGCGCCAAAAGCGTGGATGATGTTCATCAGCGGCATCGTGATGACCAAACCGGCAATAGCCAACGCTCCCACGCCGCGCCCGATGAAAACGCGGTCCACAATATTGTACACAGAGGCAATTACCTGGCTGATGACCGCCGGAAGGGCATAAATCCACAACAGATGCCCGATCTCTTTTGTCTCAAGTTCCTTTGTTCTATCTAAAGTTTCCAATATTCTATACCTTATGTTTTAAGCCCGCGAAAATACACTTTTTTTGCGTATCTTGAACGCACCGCCCGCAATCTTCCCGTTTGAACAATAATTTATTTTTAACTCCGTTGTTAAGGAATAATGTGTACTTTTGCCGCCAGTTTTCGGCATTTGTCTCTTGACTATTACAGATTAACCCTAAACCTTAAACCCTAAACCTTAAACCTTAAACAATGAACATATTAGGAATTTGCATCTTGGCAGGAATTGTGGTGATGGTCGTTGGAAGCATTTACATCACGCGGATGGTGATGGAGGCGAAGGCGAAAATCGCTGCGCTGGAAAACAGCAAGAAGAACCAGTCGGTGACGCTGCCGCTGCGTCTGCAGGCCTACGAACGCATGGCCCTCTTCCTTGAACGCATCGACCCCAACCAGCTGGTGCTTCGCATCCACGCCGCAGGCCTCACCGTCTCGCAGGAACAGAACCTGCTGCTCATGACCATCCGCAGCGAGTTTGAACACAACCTTTCGCAGCAAATCTATATCTCCGATGCCGTGTGGGAGAAGATAATCGATGCCAAAACCGACATCGAGAGTATCATCAACACCGTGGCCGGAGATTACGAAAAAGACGCCGACAGCCGCGTGTTCGCGGAAACGCTCCTCTCCGTGGCCGCTGAAAAGCCTGTGGTGGAGATGGCAATCCATATCCTGAAAGCGGATATGCAGAAATGGGCGTATTAGCTGTTGGCTGTTAGCCGTCAGCTTTTGGCTAATAAAAGTGAATCTACTGTCGGATTGAACGATTTTTTTGTATTTTTGCACCGAAATTTTATTCCCTAACATAAAATTAAGAACAAAGAATTAATTATGAACAACGCCAATTATGTATTCAGAGAACCGCAAAACGAACCGGTTTTCTCTTATGCACCCGGTACGCCGGAAAGAGCATTATTGCAAAAGGAATTAGAGAGACAATATAATCAGGAAATCGAAATTCCGCTGATCATCGGTGGAAAAGAGGTGAAAACCGGCGATATGGGTCAGGTGGTGATGCCGACCGAGCACAACCACGTGCTGGCCAAATACCACAAAGTGGGCAAAAAAGAGGTCCAAATGGCCATCGACGCTGCTATGGCAGCCAAGAAAGACTGGGAAGAGACCCCTTGGATCCAACGTGCTTCCATCATGATGAAGGCCGCTGAGCTGCTCGCCACCAAATACCGCTACATCCTGAACGCATCCTGTATGCTGGGTCAGGGCAAGAGCCCGATGCAAGCTGAAATCGACTGCCCCTGCGAGGCCATCGACTTCCTGCGCTTCAACACCTATTTCGCTTCCCAGCTCTATAGCCAACAACCGATTTCCGACCACGCTACTCTGAACCGCAACGAGTATCGCGGCATGGAAGGCTTCGTCTATGCCATCACCCCGTTCAATTTCACCTCCATCGCGCTGAACCTGAACGTGGCTCCGGCATTGATGGGTAACGTCACCATTTGGAAACCTTCTACCACGGCTATTCTCTCCAACTACTACCTGATGAAACTCCTCCAGGAAGCCGGCCTCCCCGACGGCGTCATCAACTTCCTTCCCGGCAGCGGCTCCGTCATCAGCGAGGTTGCTTTCAAGTCACCGCACGTCGCTCGTATCCACTTCACCCACAGCACCGGTACCTTCCAGAGCTCCTGGAAACTAATCGGAGAGAACATCGATATCTACAACACCTATCCGAAGATCGTGGGTGAGACGGGTGGCAAGGATTTCATCTTCGCCCACAAGACCGCTCCCGCACGCGAATTGGCAGTGGCTATCCTCCGCGGCGCTTTCGAGTATCAAGGCCAGAAGTGTTCCGCTGCGTCCCGCGCTTACGTTCCCAAATCCATCTGGGCTGAGACGCTGAAACATATTAAAGACATGATGAAGACCGTGAAGATGGGTGATGTCCGCGACTTCTCCAACTTCGTGAACGCCGTCATCGACGAGAAATCTTTCGACAACATCGCGGGTTACATCGACCGCGCCAAAGCTTCCAAGGATGCTGAAATCGTGCTCGGTGGCAACTATGACAAGTCTGTCGGCTACTTCGTGGACCCCACCATCATTTTGGCCAAGACCACGGATTACGAGTCCATCCGCGAGGAAATCTTCGGACCGGTCATCACAGTGTATGTCTATGAAGACGACAAATACGAAGAGATGTTGCACGTTTGCGACGAGACCTCCCCGTACGCACTCACCGGCTCTATCATCGCCCGCGACCGTTATGCCATCATCCAAGCCGAGAACATTCTGCGCCACTGCGCCGGCAACTTCTACATCAACGACAAGCCCACAGGAGCAGTGGTGGGTTGTCAACCCTTCGGCGGCGCCCGCGCATCCGGTACCAATGACAAGGCTGGCAGCATGCTCAACCTCGTCCGCTGGATCAGTGCCCGCTGCATCAAGGAAACCTACGTCCCCGCCACGGACTACGGCTACCCGTTCCTCGGATAATCCGATTGAAACCTGTTATCAAAAAAGGCGGCTCGTGAGGGTCGCCTTTTTTGGCTTAAACGGTCACGAAGATGCGGGCAGGCATGGTGGGGGGGTGAAAGGGCGTGGGTGACACCGTTACGGGTTACATAGGTGATACCGTCAATGGTACCGGATGCTTTGCGGCCGATGCCGACTTGTTTGATAATAGCCATAATGATCAATTTTAATGAATGGTTTGACTTTCGGTTGTTTTATCAGATCTGGTTTCGGTGGCAAAGATACAACCGTACGCACCCTGAAAGCAAGAAAGAAAGTCCGTGTCCACTTTCTTTCTTCTTCTAGGTCTGTTTATCAGGTAGTTGCGGTATGCAAAAAGAAAGTTGATTTGGCTTTATTCTCGTTCTGTCCGAAATAAGATGTATTTTTGGAAACCTGAAACTTTAAACTAAAAAATGTATCTTTGCCCCAACTTTTAAAACCCAGAACAATGAAAAGTCTCAAAATCATCAAGAAAGAATACCAGCGGGTCGGTTATGACGCGCAAGATATTGAACCTGTGGAATATACGGAAGGTTTTGCCGAATATGACGACCAAGGACGAATTGTGCGCGAAGAACGCTATGAACCCGATGGCTCTCTTAACACGCTGACCGTCAACACGTATGACGACAATGGGAATCTTTTGCAGACCGAGCAGTACGATCAAGACCATATCCTCCTGCAAAAGACCGTAAACCAATATGACGGGGAACACCGTTTGTCGGTCCAGTCGAACTATTACGGCGATGCTTCCGACGAATATGTCACCAAATATTATTATGATGCGGCCAATCTGCCTGTGAAACAGGAGGTTTACGTGAATGGAAAGCTGGACTATGTGGAGAAAACGACCACGTATGTGAACGGCCGTCCTGACACGGTGACCGAGAACGATGATTATGGAAATCCGCTCTATATCCATCATTATCAATATGATGAAAAAGGCCAAGTGGCTGTCTATTCCCGCGATGAGGTGCAGAACAACGACCGCCGTACCTACGAGTTTACCTACAATGAGCACGGCGACCGAATCAAAGACCTTGTTTACAATTACGACATGACGCTGATTGCCAAGGTTTTGCGTACCTTCGACGAAGAGGGGCACCAGACAGAGATTGTGGAGGAGGATCTGGACTCGTACCGCCGCATCACGATGGCTTACGAAGGCGATCTTGTGGTGAAGAACATGATGTATGACAAGAATGGCGAAATCACCGGTTGGGCGGAATATGAGTATGACGACAACGGCAAGGAGAGCCTCGCCCGCGAATTCATCCACGACGAGGTGGAGCCCGAGAACTTCCGGCTGCTGCGGGAGACGAGTTATGTGAGGGCGTAAAACATTTGCCCTGACATTTTTGAAAAATCGTATCTTTGCACCCTTAAAATTTCAAGACGATGTTACAGATTCAACTTTTAAGAGAAAACCCGCAGGAAGTTATTGACAGACTGAAAATCAAGAATTTCGACGCTACGGAACTCGTGGCTGAGATCCGTGATTTAGATACCGAGAATCGCAATCTGAAGAAGAAAATCGACGACAATCTGATGGCTCAGAATCAGGGTGCGAAGAAAATCGGACAGCTCTTCAAGGAAGGCAAGCGCGAAGAGGCCGAAACGCTTAAGGCTGAGATGGCTACGCTGAAGGAGAGCGAGCGCGTGGATCGCGCCAAACTGCAAGAACAGGAGGAACTGCTGCAAAGCAAGATGGTGCTGCTGCCCAACCTGCCTAATGCCGCCGTGAAACCCGGCAAAGGCGCTGAGGACAACGAAGTCGTTTACACTGAAGGCGATGCCTCCAACTTGCCGGAAGGCGCTCTGCCTCACTGGGAACTGGTGAAGAAATACGACATCATCGACTTCGAACTCGGTACCAAAATCACCGGTGCCGGCTTCCCCGTCTATAAGGGCAAAGGCGCCCGTCTGCAACG
The DNA here is from genome assembly GCA_016281255.1 of Bacteroidales bacterium. Lineage (GTDB taxonomy): Bacteria > Bacteroidota > Bacteroidia > Bacteroidales > WCHB1-69 > F23-D06. The sequence goes on along the minus strand of JAEEIG010000038.1, from coordinate 6,855 downwards.
CGCCCTTATCGACTTCTTCCTTGACGAGGCCACCGCTGCGGGTTTCGTGGAAATCCAACCGCCCTACATGGTGAACGAAGATTCCGCGTACGGCACAGGTCAACTGCCTGATAAAGAGGGACAAATGTACCATTGCCAGGTTGACAACTTCTATTTGATCCCCACCGCTGAGGTGCCCGTCACCAACATCTACCGCGATGTCATCCTCAAAGAGAGCGACTTCCCTTTGAAGAACTGCGCTTATTCCGCCTGTTTCCGTCGCGAAGCCGGTTCCTACGGCAAGGACGTGCGCGGTCTCAACCGTCTGCACCAGTTCGATAAAATCGAGATTGTGACCATCGAGCATCCCGACCGCTCTTACAAGACTCTTGAGGAAATGACCAACCACGGCAAGAGCCTGCTCACCAAGCTCGGTTTGCCGTTCCGCGTGCTGCGTCTCTGTGGCGGCGACATCAGCTTCACCTCCGCGCTGACCTATGATCTGGAAGTCTATTCCAAAGCCCAGCAGAAATGGCTGGAGGTCAGCTCTGTCTCCAACTTCGAATCGTATCAGGCCAACCGTCTGAAACTGAGATACAAAGATGCTACTGGCAAGACGAAACTCGCGCACACGCTCAACGGTAGTGCCCTTGCCCTGCCGCGCGTTCTCGCCGCCCTGCTGGAGAATAACCAGACGGAAAAGGGCATCGTCATCCCCGAAGTGCTTCGTCCTTACACCCGTTTCGATATTATCGACTAAAACCGGATGAAAAGACTGTTCATTATCATCATGCTGCTCTTCTCCTGCGGCGGTGCTGCCATCGCGCAGCAAGGCCAGGAAGAGCAGCTTGCTTTGCAGTATTACCGCGACAAGGAATACGACAAGGCAGCGGAGCTTTTTGAGAAAATTCACAACAAAAAGCCCGATTCATACATCTACTATTACTATTACCACGCTCTTTTGGAGCTGGAACGCTACGACGCGGCAGAGAAAATGCTGAAAAAACAGGTGAAAGCCTTCCCCAATGTGCAACGTTACAAGGTGGACATGGGGTTTGTCTATGAGCGTGCCGGCGACAATGCCAAAGCTGAAAAAATCTATCAGGAGTGTCTGAAAAACCTGCAGGCGAAGGAGACTGCTGTCAGTGAGTTGAACAACGCCTTCATGTCGCGCGGCAAGTACGAATATGCCGCCGAGACCATCCTCAAAGGCCGGAAACTGCTCAATAATGAACAGTATCTGTCCAAAAACCTGATAAGCGTCTATAAACTCCTCCATCAGGATGACAAAATTATTGATGAGATTATCTCGTTGGTCAAAACCGACAACGAAAAGTACCAGAATGACGTGCAGACGGCCATTCAGGATTTGCTGATGGATGACGAGGACAACACGCAGTACATGAACATTCGTACGGCGTTGCAGAAGTTTTCACAGAAATATCCCAACAATATACTCTGTATCAAAGAGTTGTATTGGATCAGCCAATTGCATAAAGATTACGAAGAGGCCTTCATATTGGCCAAGGCATTGGACAAACGGTTGAAAACGGAAGGCGTTTTCACCTACGAACTGGCCACTGTCGCGGCTGCCAATCACGATTATAACACTGCCATAGATGCGCTGAACTACGTCATCAAACAGGGGGAAGATGCGCATAACTATGTGCAGGCCAAGATGAAAATCCTGGATGTCAAGTATATGCAGCTGATTGAATCTTCTCCCGTGAAAATGGTGGATGCCGTCAATCTGGAGCAGGATTTCCGCAAGGCGCTGGAGGAGAACGGCATTCACTCCGGTACGATGGACTGGATTCGCAAGTATGCCCATCTGCTGGCCTTTTACGTCAACAAGCCCCAGGAAGCGATGGATGTGCTCAACCAAGCGATGGCCGCCACCCGCGATACCAAGGAGAAAAACCAATACAAGATCGACCTTGCTGATGTTCAGCTCTATACGGGTAACGTTTGGGATGCTTCGCTCAACTATTCGCAAGTGGATAAGGATATGCCCAATGATGTGTTAGGCAACGAGGCGAAGTTCAAAAACGCCAAATTGTCGTTCTACATCGGGGAGTTCAATTGGGCGAAGAGTCAGTTGGACGTGCTGGCCGCCGCCACCACCAAGCTCATTGCCAACGATGCCATCTACTCTTCTATGCTGATTTCCGACAATCTGGACGAGGAGGAAGAAGAGGATGAAAGCGACACCACGATGGCACTTTTCAGCAATTCCGAGGGCAATTTGGCTCTGAGGATGTACGCCAAAGCTGAATTCCTGATTTTTCAGAACAAGGATGACGAGGCGTTGCGTGCGCTCGATTCTGTGGTGATCCTCTCTCCGTTCGGCTCTTTGGTGGACGATGCGCTCTACCAAAAGGCACTTATCCTCATCAAACAGAAAAACTATCTCGAAGCGGAGAGACTGCTCAAGGAGGTGATTGAAAAGTACGGCGATCAGCTTCTGGCCGACGATGCGGTTTTTCAGTTGGCCGAACTGTATGAATATTACCTGAAAGACATCTCCCAGGCAATGGAGTATTACCAGAAAATCCTCAAAGACTACAGCGACAGCCTCTACGTGGTTCAGGCACGTAATCGTTATCGTGCGTTGCGCGGTGACAATCTATAGAGACCTATTTCGGTTGTAAAGTTCTCTTCAAATAATCGACTGTGATCTCCGCTGGGCGGAAGATGCAGTTCGTGAAATTGTGGTCGTAGTATTCCAATTCGTAATATTCGCTATTCTCCCACATTTGGTGGAAGCGCTCTCCGCAAGTGTAGGGCACAAGCCGGTCACCGTTGCCTTGTATGACGCACGCGCTACCTTGGTATTTGGCTGAAGTTTCGAAAATGGGCAGACGGAAAGCGGTTTTGAGGTAGCGTCTTCCGATGGCGATGCCATTGTTCAGCACGAGGCTGTCGGGCGGATCCAACGGGTTGAATTCGATGCCGAAGAGGTTGCCGCGGGCGATGTCGTCGCGCACGGAAGAGGCCGGTGCCAATGCCACCACCGCCTTGATCTCCTCAGGATGCTTGCCTGCCACCATCGCCGCCACGATCGCGCCTTGCGAATGGCCCACTAACGCGATGTTGCGCACGAAGCGCAAATCCTGCGCGTATGCCAGCACCTGCTCCAGATCTTCTATCTCATTGGGAATGGTCATCTCGGAGAAAAGGCCATCGCTCTTGCCGTGCCCGTTGAAATCGAACGTTAGTGTGGCAAATCCCTCTTCCCTTAACCGTGTTTCAATGCTTCGCATCAATTGAAAATCGTGGTCGCAGTTCAGTCCATGGCACATAATCACCAAATCACAACGCTGACCGGGATCAAGGTATGGCTTGTATGATTCAGCCCATAACTTGCCCTTGCTGCCATCGATGGAAATCGTGTCAACCACACCGCCTCCATATAACATAGAAAAATAATTGCTAATGCGTCTTGAATCGAGTCTGTTCAGCACATTCTCAATCTTGTACGATAAAACCGTACTAACCAGCACTTTGCCGTCCTGACCAATAAGGTAAATAGAAGGAATCCACTTCACACCGTATGCCTTGGCCACCTCCGAATTGTTCATCCGCTTCAGCTCGCTCACCTGTGTGTAGGGAACGCCGGACTGGGCAATATAGTCCGTCCATTTCTCCTTGTCCGTGTCGAAGGAGACCCCGAGAAATTCCACCCCGTTCTTGTGGAACTGGTGGTAAAGGCGGATGATTTCGGGCAAATCCTTGCGGCAGTCGGGGCACCAGGAGGCCCAGAAATCGATGACGACAAACTTTCCCTTTGCGAATTCGCTGAATTTCACCGTTTTGCCATCTGGTGTTTGCAGTTGGAAATCGGGAGCTGGCGTACCCGGTTTCAGCATTTCCTGCGCGTATTTTTCGTCAAAATCCAGCACCACCTGTGCGTTCACACCCGCAAATGCGAAGATCAGGAGGAATAACCATAAAAGTCGTATGTTTTTCATAAAGTACAGGGTTTCGGGTTTCAAGTCTCAAGTCTGAAGTCTAAAGTCTTCATTATCAACAAGTAGAATTGTTAGCGAATTAAAAAAGCAAAAATACCAAAAAATATTGTATCTTTGCACGCTTAAAAAAAGTTAAAATGACGAATGAACATCTATCTCCTGCAATAGCGCCTCGCAGCAAGAAGTCACGCGCCCGGTATCGGGTGGCGGTGATTGGCAGCGGCAGTTGGGCGACCGCTATTGTGAAGATTATCTCGGTCAACTTGGAACACATCCACTGGTGGGTCCGCCAGGAAGCCATTGCAGAAAGCATTATCAAATACGGACATAACCCCAAATACCTCAGTTCTGTCTTCATTAACCCCGAAGACGTGAAGGTGAGCACCGATATCCGCACTACCGTGGCGCGCGCCGACTATGTTATCATCGTCACGCCGTCCGCCTATCTCCACAAGACATTGGAGCCTCTCAAGCGTTCCCAACTCTCCAAAAAAAAGATCATCCTCGCGGTCAAAGGTATTGTGCCGGAGACCATGCAGCTCATCAGCGACTACATGCAGTCGCAGTTCAAAGTGCCTCTGGATCAGCTATGTATCATCAGCGGGCCTTCGCACGCGGAGGAGATTGCACAGGAGAAGTTCACCTTCCTGACCGCTGCCTCCACCAATCAGGAACTTGCGGAAACCGTTGCTAAATTCTTCACTACGCGCTACTGCCGAACCTCTGTCTCCAGCGATGTGATGGGCGCGGAGCTCTCCATCGTACTGAAAAACATCTACGCTCTCGGCGCAGGCATCTACAGCGGCCTCGGCTATGGCGACAACTTCATCGCGGCCTACGTGGCCAACTGCGTGAAGGAGATGAAATATTTCGTGTCTGAAGTCTATCCCAACGAAAACCGCCATATTTCCGATTCTGTCTATCTCGGCGACCTTCTCGTGACCGCCTATTCCACCTTCAGTCGCAACCGTCTGTTCGGCATCATGATCGGCCACGGTTTGTCGGTGCGCGTGTCGCTGTTGGAGCTGCGCATGGTGTCGGAGGGCTACACCGCCTGCCGCTGCGTGCACGAAATCAACAAGAAAATCGGTGCGGAAATCCCAATTGTGGAGACTATTTACGGCATTTTGTACGAAAACAACAACGTTTCCTCCGAAATGCAACGCATCGCCGAACATTTTGTGTGATGATCCGTTACCTCAAACATTCCGAAATCGATCCCGAAAAATGGAACCAGACTGTACGTAACAGTTTGTTCTCCACGGTTTTCGCAGAATACGAAATGTTGGATTTGCTCACGGGCGATGGTACGTGGCATGCACTCGTTGACGATGACTATCAAGTTGTAATGCCGCTCCCTACTCGCAAAAAAGGAGTGTTAAAATATGTTTACACACCTTTCTTCATGCCACAGATGGGCATCTTTTCCAATTACGAACTTACAGGCAGTGAGATTGACCGTTTCATGAATGAGGTTGCCAAGCAATATGTTTTGGCTGATGTGCTGCTAAACGAAATGGAAACCGCTCAGAAAATCTATGACGATTACTATGTTTCCTATTTTCTTGATTTACAAAATCCTTATAATGAGCTTTGTAGTAATTTCCACGAAAACACGAAACGAAACATCAAGGCTGGAGAGAAGGGGCAATGCCAGGTCACTGTCGGTGAGGAGCAAATAGGTGATATCATTGATTTGTTTCGCCATAATCGTGGTCATGAAGAGGCTGTCCACTATCAAGAACAGGATTATGAAATTTTGGAAATTGTCGCTAACATTCTGTCAAACAGAGGGTTGTTGGAGATTTACGGTATTCGAACTCCTGAAGGAAAGTTGGCTGCGGGCGCCCTTTTCGTGAAGGACGGCATTCGTCGTTGGTTCTGGTTTTCCGGTCGTGATAATGAGCAATCAAGATACAAGCCGATGTTTCTCCTGCTGAACAATTACATACGCGACCATGCCGGGACAGGCATCCATTTGGATTTCAACGGATCGAAAAATCCCAACGTGGCGCGGCTTTATAAGGGATTCGGCGGCATCATTTACTGCATCCCGTTTGTCCGCAGGTACAAAAACACGTTTTGGCGTTTTGTCTTAAAGTTAATCGGCAAATAAGGTTCTCAAATCAAGCACATTCCGTTTTCGGCAAAAGTTTGGCACATCGGTCAATAATAGCGTTTGCTCTTTCGAATGCTGCATCGCAAACTTTTTTGTCTGGATTTCCATCATATCCCATTGATAGATGTAGGGTGTCGTAACCAGCCAAAATGGCAGCCAATAGTTTTCGGTCGCGCTTGCCCGCAGCCTCCTTGTATTTTTCTATGGATGGGCGACCTTTGCCTTCACGAACGGGAAGCACAGCATCTAATGCAACAAGACAACCATTCCACAAAGTATTTCCCGCCATCTTGACGTACTTCTTGTCCATATATATTTTACATTCCTTGTCGTAGTTGGCCTTTTCGATAACCTCCTTTGCATTGGCTACGTATCTTCTGGCTTCGTCGATTGGATTCTTCTTTTCTCTCTTCATAATTTTGGTTTTATTGAGGCTACAAAGATACAACAACAAAACGCTTTTGTCAAGAGTTTTGTACTTTTTTTTTGCCATTGAAAACCAGGTACTTAAAATTTTAATTTGAAAATTTAATAATTAACTGTAAATTTTTAGACACCCATTTCGCATAAAAAGGTTGTCTTCTTTTTGTCCCATTATAAGTTAGATTGTTGTTTCGGCGGCAAAGGGAATGAAAAATTGGTAGTTATATGACAAGTTTCACGCGGAAGCCGCGCTTGGTGGGTTCTTCCACTACCTGCTGGCACAGTTTAGCTAACTCGTTCCGTTGTTCGTCGGTCAGGGGCGTGGCGGTCATCTTCTCCACCATGAAATCCAAGGCGGTGACG
>JAEEIG010000037.1 GCA_016281255.1 Bacteroidales bacterium | reverse complement strand
TGCTCTACCAACTGAGCTACTTCCGCTTATCGTACCACGGGTGGGACTTGAACCCACACGCCCGCAATGGGCAAGGGATTTTAAGTCCCTCGTGTCTACCATTCCACCACCATGGCAGCACATTTTCCAATGAACGTGTCATCCGAAAATGACGGTGCAAAAATACACTTTTTTCTTTATCCCCGTCACTCTTGTTGAAAAAAAATATCTACCTGTTAATCAGATATATGCACGGAATCTTGCCCAACTGACGCTCCTCTCGCTCGAAATATTTCCGCCATTTCGACACCGATTGCGTCTTCAACAGCGCGTTCTCACCCGTCAAGTTCGCCGCAATGCACACCCGCGTGGCCGGCTGCAACACGTTGCAGATCGAAGCTGTCATCCGGTTGTTCCGGTACGGCGTCTCGATGAACATCTGCGTCTGACCCGTCTTCACCGCCACCGCCTCCAACTCCTTCAATCGCTTCTCCCGGTCATACTGCTCCGACGGCAGATAACCGTGAAACGTGAAGTTCTGACCGTTCATGCCGCTGCCCATCAACGCGAGAATCAGCGAACTCGGACTAACCAACGGCACCCCCTCGCTGCCCAACTGGTGCGCCTTCTCCCCCGCCTTGTGCCCCGGATCCGCCACACACGGCACGCCAGCCTCCGACATCACCCCCACATTCTTCCCCTCCAGACAGGGCTGCAGGAAGTCGTTCAACTCCACCCCCTGCGTGTGCTCGTTCAGCTCGAAAAAGGTCAGCTCGTCGATACGCTTCTTGATCCCCGCATAACGCAGGAAACGCCGCGCCGTCCGCAACGCCTCCACAATGTAATAGTCCGTCTCGTTAATCGCATCCGCGTTCACCGACGGGAAAAAGGTTTCGAACGCGCCCTCCGCAATGGGGGTGGGAATGAGGTATAGTTTGCCGTAGGTCATAAGTTTACTGGCTTACAGGTTTACAGGCTTACAGGTTTACAGGCTTACAGGCTTATTCGTTTTTGGGGTTGGCCGGGTATTTCTTGCGGAGGTTGTCAACCAGGAAACGGGCCACTTGATCAGTGGTGAAGGGGGTGACGTTGATGACGAGGTCGTAGTTGCGGGCGTCGTAGCGGGAGACGCCGGCGAAGGTTTTCGTGAAGGTCTCGCGGGCGTTGTCGAGTTCCTCGATTTTTTCGCGTGCCTCCTTCTCGTCGAAGTTCCACTTTTGCATCATGCGATTCACACGGTGATCCATATCGGCGATGAGGAAGATCCGGATGGTGTCGGGGGTGTCTTTGAAGACGTGGAAGCCGGTGCGGCCGACGACGACGCAGGACTCATGTTCGGCAAGATCGCGCAGGGCCTTGGCCTCCGCGTAATAGAGCTGCTTGGAGTTCACCTCGAAGTTCTCGTAGGCGATGGAGGCAGTAGTGCCGAACTGCTTGTAGAAACGGCAAAATTCGGACCACCAGTTTACTTTGGTGGATTTGATCTTCTCGGCCTCTTCCCGGGTGAGTTTGAACTCCTCCAAAATATGAGCCAGGAATGTTCTGTCATAGAGTTTGATGCCGAGCATTTCGCTCACTTTCTGGGCAATTTCGCGACCACCTGTCCCTGCTTCGCGGTTGATGGTGATGATGAATTTTCGGTTTTCCATATTTTGACTTTTGACTGATGACTTAAGCTTTCAGAACGATGCTGCAAAATTACATTTTTTTCGTTTACCCATTTACCCCTCTAAACTTATTAACCTCTAAACCTCTAAGCCTCTAAGCCCAAAAAAAACGTCCAGGCGAAAAACCCGGACGTTTATTATCAAACAACAGCATACGCCATTGAATTATTCGGGTTTGTAGAACGGCATCTTCACCGTAACGGCCTTCAGCAGGCGGTTACGCACTTTGATGAAAATTTCCGTACCGGATTTCGCGAACTCTTTCTTGATCAGCGCCGTGCCGATGCCCTTGTTCACGGACGGACCGAATGTGCCGGAACGCACTTCGCCGATGACGTTACCCTCGGCATCGCACACTTCGTAGCCGTTTCTCGGAATTCCGCGGTCAATCAGCTCGAAACCGGCGATTCTGCGGGTCACGCCGTTGGCTTTCAGGTCTTCCATGTACTTGCGGTCGATGAAATCCTTGCCGTCCACGAACTTCGTGATCCAGCCCAAACCGGCCTCGATCGGAGAGATCGTGTCGTCAATCTCGTGACCATACAGGCAGAAGCCCATCTCCAAACGCAAGGTGTCGCGAGCACCCAAACCGATGGGTTTGATGTCGAACTCAGCACCAGCCTCGAACACGGCATCCCAAATCTTCATGGCCACCTCATTCGGGAAATAAATCTCACATCCGCCGCTGCCAGTGTAACCGGTCGTGGAGAAGAGGATATTGTCGATGCCGGCGAAAGTGATGATCTGGTTGGTGTAGTACTCCATGTCCACCACGTTCGCGCTGGTCAGTTTCTGCATAGCCTTGAGTGCCAAAGGACCCTGCACTGCCAATTGGGAGATGCTGTCGGAGATGTTCTCGATCTCGGCACCGAAAGCCTTGTTCTGCTCCACCACCCATGCCCAGTCTTTGTCGATGTTGGCGGCGTTCACCACCAGCAGGTAATCCTCGTCATGGAGATTGTAAACCAAAAGGTCATCGACGATACCGCCCTTGCCGTTCGGGAAGCAGCTGTATTGCACTTTGCCCGGGAACAAGGCAGCCACATCGTTGGTGGTGATGTGTTGCAGCAATGCCAACGCCTTCGGACCCTTCACGGTGAACTCACCCATGTGGGACACGTCGAACACGCCCACTTTGTTACGCACCTGCAGGTGCTCGTTGGTGATGCTGTCGTACTGAATCGGCATGTAAAAGCCGGCAAACTCTTCCATTTTGGCGCCTAAGGCCTCATGTTTCGCTCTGTAAACGGTTTCTTTCATATTGTTTTGGATTTAATTGTAATAACTTTTTGAGAGCGCAAAAGTACAAAAATAATTGAGACTTGAGATTATTTTTAGACTTAAGACTTGAGACTTAAGACTTTTTTTGAAGAAAGCCCTTTTTATATTATAAAAAGATTATATTTGCAAAAATTATTGTTTAACAAAATATTTTATAGTATGAACACTTATTCGTTTGAAAATCTTGAAGTTTGGAAAAAATCCAGAGAACTTGTTTTGCTTGTTTACCGTATCCAATCCACATTTCCTTCATTTGAAAAATATGGTTTGGGAGATCAGTTGAGGAGAGCTGTTGTTTCCGTGTCGTCAAATTTTGTTGAAGGGAACGCCCGGTATTCCATAAAAGAACAAATTCATTTCATTGAGATTGCCCTTGGATCGTTGATGGAAGTCTATTGCCAGTTGACATTAGCTTATGATTTAAACTACATTACCGAAAAGCAACTAAAACTTTGCAAAGAGAAAATAGAAGAAGTACATAAGTTGCTAAAAGGGATGCGATACCAAAAGTCCAAACAACTTTCCACCATACAGTCTTAAGTTTCAAGTCTCAAGTCTCAAGTCTTAAGTCTTAAGTCTCACATAGTGTATCGTCTTCCCCTCCGCCAACCACATCTTCTCGTAAAACGTCTGCACCTCCGTGAGCAACGGATCAACGTCTCCGGCATACACGTCGGGAATGTCCTGCAGAAGCTCCCAGCGCTGTTCTTTCGCCGTTTCGAGGAGATAATCGTACAAGAAGTCGCTATCGGACTTCAAATGCAAAATACCGCCGTTTGCGGGCCAAATCCGGCGATAGTAGTCGTTCACGAAATGCGGGCCCACCAAGCGCTTGCGCTCCTTCTTGATCTGCGGGTCCGGGAAGGTCACCCAAATCTCGTCCACCTCGCCGGGGGCGAAATAGTGCTCTATGTGGTCGATGGTGATGCGCAGGAACGCCACATTCGCCAGCTCCTGCTCGATGGCGTCCTTGCAGCCGCGCCACAACCGCGCCCCCTTCCGGTCGATGCCGATGTAGTTGCGCCCGGGGAACCGCTTCGCCATCGCAATGGTGTACTCCCCTTTGCCGCAGCCCAACTCCAGCACAATGGGACGGTCGTTGTGGAAATAATCCTCCTTCCAACGGCCCCGCAACGGGAACTCCTTTCCCGCCCTGTCGTATTCCGTATGCTGGAACAAATTCTCAAACGTCGCGTTCTCCGCGAATCTCGCTAATTTATGTTTTGACATTGATGTTTGATTTTAGACTTAGGATTTATGACTTATGATTTATGACTTATGATTTATGATTATGGGGCTGACAGTATTTGTTTCGATATGGGGTTTGGACAGCATTGTTAGATATAAGATTGATTTTTTGATAAATGAGGCCATTGAGCAGTTTAAAAATGACATCAATGTTCTCTTTGCACTTTGACAGCTGATTTGCATTAATATAATTCAAATCATAGGCTAATAACATTTGACAATAGACTTCCATTAGAGACCCTTTAGATATTTCTAAGAAATGAACCTGGTCCTTGATTGAACTTCTTGCATTTCCTTCTGCAATATTCGACGAAAGAGAAACAACGGCACGTCTTATTTGGTCTCCCAAGCCATACCTTTCAAAAGATGGAAATGCAGATTGAATGTTGTAAACTTGTTTGACTAATTGTCTGGAATATTTCCAAACATCAAGATTTTCAAAAGAATAAGTTTTCATAAGGATATTTATTTTGTTAAACAATAATTTCCGCAAAAATAAAAAATATTATAATACAAAAACAAACATCACTTAAAAAAACACAAGTCACAAATCACAAATCTCAAATCTCAAATCTCAAATCTCAAATCACAAATCACAAATCACAAATCACAAATCACAAATCACAAATCACAAATCACAACTACTAACTACTAACTTGTAATAAGTCCCTTTCGCCGCCATCAGCTCTTCGTGCGTGCCGGATTCCACCAGCCGGCCGGCATCCAGCACACAGATCAGGTCGGCACGCTGCACCGTGGAGAGCCTGTGGGCGATCATCACCACCGTGCACTGCTTCGACAACGCTTCTATCGACTGCTGCACCAGCCGCTCGCTCTCCGTGTCCATCGCCGAGGTGGCTTCGTCCAGCACCAGCACAGGCGCCTTCCGCAACACCGCCCTCGCAATGCTCACCCGTTGCCGCTGGCCGCCGGAAAGCGTCGTTCCGCGGTCGCCGACGACATGGCCGAACCCGTCAGGCAGCGACATCACAAAGTCGTAAATATTGGCCGTTTTCGCCGCTTCAGCGACCTGCTCCGGCGTGGCCTCCATCCCCATCGTGATATTGTGGTAGATAGTGTCGTGAAAAAGCATCACATCCTGCGACACCAAAGCGAACAAAGAACGGTAATCCCCCACCCCGTAATGCCGGATGGGCACCCCGTCCAACAATATCTCGCCGCCGGTAGGGTCATAGAACCGCATCAGCAAATCGGCAAGGGTGGATTTTCCAGCACCCGACTGCCCCACAAACGCCACCGTCTTCCCCTTCGGAATGGTCAGATCGATATGGCTCAACACCTCGGCATCCGTGTAGGCGAAAGAGACATCCCGGAACGTCAAAGCCTCGTGAAAACCGGGAAGAGTCAACACCGCGCCGCTATCCTCCACATTGTCGGGAATCGCCAAAAAATCGCGGATACGGTCCAGCGCCGCCTCCCCGCGCTTGTAGTCCGAAAAGGCCGAGGAAATGCGCGAAATGGGCGTGATGACCTGCGAGAAAAGGGCAATGTAGGTGATGAAAAGCTCCGCCGACAAGGAAGAACGCTCCGAAAGCACCAACGAGCCCCCGATCACCAACACCACCATAACAGCACTTACCCCGAGGAACTCACTCAGCGGGTTGGCCAAATAGCTCTGTCGATAGACCCGCTTCTGGTTCTGCGTGAACTGCAGATTCCGCTCGTTGAAACGCCGATAGGCACGCTCCTGGGCGTTAAAACCGTAAATCACCCGCAACCCCGAAATAGTCTCTTCCACATGCGACAACAGGACACCAAGTCGCTGACGGTAGGTTTTCGAAGAACGCTTGAGCCGGTGCGCCAAGAAACCGATGATCAGGAAGGACAACGGCATTAACAAAACCGCCCACAAGGAAAGCTGGTAGTCGATGTAAAAAAGGAAACCGAGATAGCAAAACAAGGTGAGAGGGTCGGTAAGGAACTGATAGATGGAGTTGAGAACCGTGTATTCCACCTCCTGGGTGTCGTTCACCGCACGGGTGACCGCATCGCCGCGACTCTCTTTGTTGAAATAACCCAACGGCAATGAAATCATCTTGTCGTAGAGACGATTGCGGAGCGTAAAGAGAAAATCACTACGCACATGGGCCATCAACCACTGAGAAGCATACGCCGAAAGATTGCGCAACAGGAAGAGAAAAACGGCCGCGGAAACCAAAGTCACAAACGAAACACCCTGACTGTCCATCGGAAGGTATCCGCCAAGAATCGACACAAAATAGGATGACAATGGACTCAATCCCTCCAAATGGCCGCGAAACAGCAACTTCGCGAACGGCTCGATCATCAAAAACGCGAATATCGTCAATACAACATACACCGCATTCAACAAGAACACCGCGAACAACCAAGGGATATATCGTTTGTAGTTGGTCATTAGAATTTTTGTTTATGGACTTGGGACTTTAGACTTTAGAGACTTTAGAATTGGGACTTTAGATTTTAGACTTTAGACTTTAGACTTGGGACTTTAGACCTTAGACTTTAGATTTTAGATTTTAGATTTTAGTCTTAAATCTTAAGTCATAAGTCATAAGTCTTAAGTCTTAAGTCTTAAATCTCAAATCTCAAATCTCAAATCAAAAAAAGGAGTTGCACGCCAGTGCGCACAACTCCTTCCATGTATGAATAACTATTGATTATTGTCTAACGGTCACAACCAGTTTCTTGGTGACAACAGCGTCATCGGTGCGAACAGTCATGATGTAAGCACCCACGGCAAGGCTGTTAACGTCGGCCTCGAAGTAGAAGTTATCGCTATCAATATTGATATTGCCACTATAGACTTGTTTACCAGTGAAGTTCGTGATGGTCACAGTAGCCTCACCGCTCATGTTGTAAACGCGAGCCTTGAAGGTGGTGACGATAGAAGGAGCCGGGTTCGGCCAAACTTCCATTTCAGGAACAATCACATTCTCCTCAGAGCTGATAGCAGGAGCAAGGACAGGAGCAGTGGTCTCAGAAGGACCAGCAACAGCGTTCTCGACGTTGATGGTGATAGAGTCGATAGCTAAGAGCTTGCGAATAGCAACATTGACGAGAGCGTTCTGACCACCGAGGTGAGACTGCGTACCGAAATTATCGTGAGCAGGATTATCTTCGGTGTAGTAATGCTCGAAGTCATCAGCATGAGAGGTGGAGTAGAGTCTGTAAACAATCTTGTATTCACCATCCAATCTGAACGGAACCAAAGTGGCATTCACACCACGGTCACCGATGAAGCGCAACCAGAGGTCATCGTAAACGTTAGTGTTGCCGAGACCAAGGTTGGTGTTCGGGAAGTGGTTGCCATTGGTGGCGACATTAGGATTAGCAACAGCGAAGTTGTAGTAAGTAGTATTGGTCAAAGGAGTACCATTACCGCTCAGCCAGCTGAATGTATTGCTGCTGATGAAAGGCGTTTGATGACCCCATTGGTCAGTGTAGTTGCCAGTGTGGAAGTATTCACCGATAGCATCGTTGGAGATGAGCTGACCTTCATAGTAAATGTCATACTCAACATAGACCAACGTGTCATAATCAGCGCACTCCGTGCTGATCATCCAACCGTAGTTCAAACCACCACCATCGTTGACGGTGTAATTGTGGGTTTCGTTCTCGGTACCGTTTTCATTGAAGAAGACAAATGCAGCTTGGTCGGTGACAGAGACTTCAACCTTGTCAGAAGAAGTACCGGTACAAGAATGATTGTCGGTGACAGTGACAGTAACAGTAGTGATATCAACACCATCAGGATTGTTGTCGAAGACAGTGGTCTCGAAGACATTGCTGGATTGAGGTTGAGAAGCTTGACCATTTACGGTGAAGACATAGCTGCTGAAGCCAGCCTGTGCAGTAATGGTAATTTCTTCTCCACTACAAGCAGTCAGAGGACCGTCGATGGTAGGATCCGGAGTAGGATAAACTCTCACAATGACAGTATCGTAGGAATCATCGCAAGTGGTAGAAAGCTTGACAACAAGTTCCTTGTCATTGTCAGCTGCGGTGAACTGATAAGAAGGATCGTAAGCATTACCGTTGAAGAACCAAGTAGTGTCAGTAACGGTGGAAGAATAGATAGGATAGCTGACAAAAGCAGTAGGATTGATCGTGTTACCCTCACAGATGGCGATAGTATCGTTGACAAGGTTGTCAGCCAAGATAGTAACTTCGGGAGTCAGCAGAGGATGAATCGTGACAGGAGCAGCGTAGAGAGTGTCTTCGCAAACAGTAATCCAACGATAAGAAATAGTGGTATTGGTGTTCACGACATACTCATCGGTGGTAGCAACATATTCATTATTGACAAGACGCACCCAAGTCTCAGAGGTGACAACACCTTGATCACCGGTCCATTGAGGAGTAGCTGCGAAGGCTGCAATGGTGAGACCTTTACATGTGTCAACAGCAACGATTTCGTTGTGGCTGTAAACCGGGATGTGGATAGTAGCTTCGGTTGAAGCAGAACCACACTCGTTGGTAACTACAATGCGTAATTTACCATCATTGTATGAATAATAGTTGCTAAAGACAGAAGTAGGATAAACCTCAACAGTATTCGTTCCCTTCACTAAATAATAACGAGTAGTACGGAAGTTATTAGTGTTGGGAAGAAGAATGTTATGCCAAGTAATACCCAATGAAGTAGGAAGAACGTCAGCAATAGTGTTGTCCGGGCAAATAGTGAGAGTAGGAAGTTGGGCAATCTCAGGAGCGAACTTATAGTAAGCCTCGATTGCTTGAGTATAAGCGACATTACAGTCAGTCTCAACAAAGTAACGAATTCTTACAATGCTATCAGCAGCAAGAGCTATAATATCGGCAGCAGTGGTATCTTCAAATGATTGAGTAGTACCATTGTACATTTGCCAACCTTGTGATAAGACGAGAGATTGAACATTTGAAGGAATGTTAACAGTCGGCAATTCAAATTCATCCTCACAAACATTGTAATAATCATCACCATTGAGAGTAACGCTCGGTTGAGGTTTCACAAAGATAGTATCAATGTTGGTCGTAATCTGGTTACCACAACCATCATTCATGGTGAAGTATACGAGATAACCATTCATGGCATAAGTAACCGTAGAATTATTATAAATTCTTTGATCAGTTTGACCAGCGATTTGATGCCACAAACGAACATTAGTATAACCAGTACCATCGATGAGATCACTGTGATGGAGAGTATTACCAGCACAATAAATCGTATCAATAGTGAAGTTATTAATGAAAGTAGTATCAACGTGGAACACTTGGCTTGCAGTAACAACATCACAGAGGTTGTTTAGATTTCTAATGCTCAAAGTGAGTGTCTTACCATCATAATTAGCATGGTTAGGAGTAAACGTGAATGTACGACTGGTAGAACCATTAGAATACATGTAATAACTTCTAACAGTATCAGCACCAAGTGTCAAAACAGCGATAGCAGGATTATAAACAGTGAAATCAAATGTTAAGGTAGCCTGTTGAGCTCTACAATACTTAGATTGCAATTGGAAGCTGTCGATACGAGGAGCCTTGGAAACATTGAAATAGATATCAGAGTAGTCAGTACCGCAGCAGTTGGTGGCAACATATCTAACTCTGTGAGTGGTAGCAAATGCATAGTCAACAACAGTAGTAGCTTCAACATCAACGTAATTATAGGAAGGACGCAAAGCAGCTTGCCACTTCGTAGTTGTAGTAGCACCATTGGTGTCAACGGCGAATGAATCAACGAAGTTAGCCAACGTATAGTTCATATCCTCACAGAAAGCAGCCACATACTCGTTCAAAGGAGTAACCTCAGGAGCAGAGATGAGCTTGACATTGTAAGTCACAATGCGGTCGCAGTAAGGATGTGTACCAGGATACGTATGAGAAACAGTATCATAGTAAGGATAGGTATTGCTGGTAATAGTTCTGATATCGTCCGGAACTTGGAAACTTCCACAAACGGTGGTGTCAACAGTGATTCTTTCCACGCGGTTGAAGTTCAACGGCAGAGAAGCAATGTTGGAAACACAACCCTTGTCGCTGGTAGAGTAAGCGCAGATGGTAATGTAATCTTGCGTGTAGCCAGCGCCAGTGGTATCGAAGCTCAAACCAGTACCAATGTGACCGAGAGTCCAGTAAGTAAGTTCAGGAACCAGAGTTTGACCATTCTTAGAGACAACAGTAATATGGAGATTCTCTTGCTCGCAGAAAGGAATAGATTGCTCGGCGTTATAATAGGTTGTACCATTCACATCGAAACCGATGACAGGTTTAGGATTGACATAGACATAAACCATCGTGTCATAAGAACAACCCGTCAGTTGATTGGTGACCGTAAGGATGTAGTTACAACCGTTCGGCATCACGTGGTCAATGAAGACGTCGATACACTTGTCGTCAGAATACTGAGGATCTGAACAAGGAGCATCCCAATGATAGGTGAACGTACCTTCGCATTCGCTGCCAAGAGGATAGAAAGCGTTAGCGCAAAGTTTGACGTTCTCGTCGTTGATACAATATTCGAACGGAGCAGTGTCGCCGTTTTGGTCAACGATGGAGATTTCAGGTCTGCAATCGCTGTAGCTGATACCGACATAAATGCTGTCCACACAACGAGTGGTGACATCCTTGACATAGACGGTATAAGTCTTGTTAGCCAAATTGCTGAACAGATTGCTCACCTGCCAGTTCTGATTGTCAAGGCTGTAGTTGAAAACAGCGTCAGGATTGGTGCTGGTAGCATTCACAGTGATCGTACCGTCGCCAGAGGTTTGGCTGCAATAGGTGCTGGGAGTAGCGTCAGCAGCGATAGTGATGGTGTAGAGTTCCTTCTCGACATAAATGTTCTCAGTGAACGTACAACCGGTAATGGTATCGATAGCAAATACGGTATATAAACCATCGGCAAGCCAGTACTTGGTGTAAGTCATAGGCATTTCGTAAGGAACAGTCATATCAGTGCTGTCGGCATCGTAGAATTTGTACTTGTAACCGTGTGCAGCAGAATTACGAGGTGAGAGAACAACGATAGTACCGTCACCAGGTTTCTCGAAAGTAGGAGCACAGAAGTGATCAGGAGTGGTCGCCAGTCTCATCGTGTCGATCACATACTTTTTCACTTCGTATGAACCAGTGACATAACATTTGTTATCCGTGAGGATGTAATAGTTGTGAACACCATCTGCGAGGTGTGTAATCGTATTTTGCTGGATATTGGATTGAGCAATGACAGTGTCGTTGTCAAGCACAATCATGTAAGGACGGATGTAGTTGTTGAAATCAGCAATGGTATTGGTGCTGGATTTGACCTTGATAGTCAGAGAACCATCATACTGATGAGCGTAAGTGGTGTCACAAACGCTGTTGGGAGTTTGAGAAATGGTTTCGACAACAGGTTGGTAATAGGTGTTGCCAATATTGGCAACCTTCATAGCAGCACAACCATTCTGCTCATTAACAGCAATAACGACATAAGAACCTTCGGCCAAAGAATCAAGAGAGGTCTTAACAGTGTCAAGCGTAATCGCATCCATTACAGTATAAGTGTACGCATTAGCCGGAGCAATCGTAATCTTACCGTTGACCAAATTCTCGACATTGTTGTTATAAGCAGTGTTGTTCGGGCAAATGGTGTTATTAGTAGGAGTAGCCGTAAAGGAAGGAAGAACAGCTTTATTCTCAATCAGAACACGTGAAACGACGCTCTTACATTGAGTAACTGTATTCTGAACTTCGCAAAGATAGAAAATATATCCCTGAGTAGAACCAAGACCCGTGATAGTAGTATCAGTGGTGATGGCGCCAGTAGTATAGTCATAATTTGCATTCCAAACATGCAAAGTCAAAGGATCAGAACCGGTAACGGTGAAGTGAATGGTACCGTTAGGATTGTCACAACGAGTATTGTTTGTATAGTTGATATCGAATTGGGTTTCAGGTTCAGAAGCATCAAGGACATTGTAAGTCCAGGCAAATTCACATCCGGTAGGAATATGAGTCTTTACCAACTTGTACTCAGCTGCGGAGAGACCGGAGAAGTTGATGTTCGCACCTGCCACAATACCGGTGTATTCAACAGAATAATCGGAATTGAACAAGGTGAAACCGTAATTGTTCTCGCGAACAACTGAAATGACACCGTTATTATCAGTACAAACGGTAACATCGGTAACCGTAACAGTAGGTTCAGAAATGATGACATCATCCGTTCTGACAACGGTATCGGCAGACATGGTACAACCATGCAGGTTCTCAACCGTGACGGTATAGTAACCAGGAGCCAAAGAGTCGAAAATCACCGTATTCCAAAGGGTAGGTTCATGTTGGTTGTTATCGGAAATCTTAACCTCCAGGTCAACATTGCCTTGAGACAGGGTAACCACATAGTTCGTGGGGACGAAATCAACAGCAATCACGCCATTGTAATAATCCTCACCACAGAGGTTGTTGTTCCAAACACGGAGTTGGACAGAATCACCCTGGTAGTAGATGACAAGATTAGCGGTAGCGGTAGCAGGACAACCGAGGCTGTTCACAGCTTGGACATTGACGACATAGGTCGTGTCTTGGTTCACAGGAGCGTTGAAAGCGTCGTTGGGAAGAGTGACGAAATCTTGAGTGCCAACAATGCCGTTGCCGATGGTCCAACGCCAAGTGGTGTTGTCATCCAGATTTTCGCTTACGGTATTATAGGTAACACCTTCGAAGAACTCATTGTAGCAGACAGCGATAGTGTCAGGAACAATCTTCACAGAAGGATAGTTGGCAGGTTTGCGTGCATAAGTCGTGGTAGAAACCGTCTGGCCGCAAGGATTGGTGATGGTAATGGTAACCTCGACTGAATCGGTAGAGAAAACAGTACCGGCAGCAGGAGTTTGCTTATACCAACCAGCTTTTTGCGTAATCTGGGAGAAGGTATAACAATCGTCCGTGATGTTCTCAGCAGCAATCTGATCCATATAGTTAGGAACATGGAGTTCACAACCTTGGTTGATAACAACGGTAGAATCAGGAATAATGCCATTGAAAATCATATCGTGGGCAGCTGCTTCGAAAGTACGGGACGTTTCAGCAGTACAACCTCTTTCATCAGAAACAACAACAGTGGCAGTGTAGGTGGTATCACACCATTCAGGGATAATCGTGATCCAAGTGGTCTCAGTGGTGGAGTAGATATTCACACTCTCACCAGACCAAGTGTAAGTGTAGCCGGTAGCGCCGGAAGTCTCGGCATTGGCAACAACGGCCTCGATGGTCAAATTACCATAGGTCGGGCAGTAGGGTTCCACAACACCGGGTTGTTGGACGATCGGGATAATGCTCAAGCTCGGGAGTTCTCTGACATTGATGGTGGCGGGAGCGGAAACAGCTTCGCAATCGTTGCCGTTCACCACACGCATAGCGAAGGTATAGTCGCCAGCACCCTCATTGAAGGTCACCACTGTGGTGTCATTGTGAATATCAGAGAAGGTGACATCCTTACCATTCACCTCATACCAAGTGAGGGTGTACGGCGGGAACGGACCAACTTCCTGGTCATCAACGATACTGTTCATATCGAAGAAGAGAGTGGCAGTCTGTTGTTCGCAAAGGTCACCGGTATGGGAAACGGGATGACCGACGATTTCGAGATCATCAGGACGATCGAGGAAGAAGACCACTTCGGAGAAGCTGTTATCGCACTTGTCAGTGATAGTGGCGGTAATGGTCAGGTGGTTCTTCAATCTGAAGATGTTGGTATCAGAAGCGGGATCCTTGTCGGTGTTCTCCCAAACGAAGGTAATGCTGTCCATCAAGAAAGCGGAATCGGTGCAGTTGTCAGCCACATAAGGAGCGATAGCGTCAATCATGACTTGTCTGCTGGGAGCATTGAACTTACAGTCACCGGCAGGAATCGGGTCGAGACGGATCGGACGATCGAAAGTATAGTAAGGAGCAACAGAGTCACGAGAAACAACCGTCTGAGTGAAAGTAGCAGGATTTCCGCAATGATCAGCAAAGGTATAGGTTCTCACGAGGGTCTGTTGACAAGAATCGATCGTCATAACATCGTTATGGCCAACCAAAACGACAAACTCAGCACCACAGCTGTCGTAGATATCCAAATTAAATGCGTTAACCAGTTCAGCGAGGTTGTCGTATGCAGGAACGTTCTGGCTCGTAATTTCACAAGCATTGATACCGTAAGAAACAGTAGCAGGAGTGATTACAGGAGCAACAGTATCGTTCAAGAAGTAGTTAAAGACGATAGGAGTAGACTTACAGTTGTTGGCATCAATGACATAAACGCTAGAAGTATAAGCGGTATGACATGTATCAGTATCGGAAATATGATAGTAAGCTTGCTGGAATTCATCAGAGGTCGTGTAAGCACCGGCAGGAACAACCGTAAACTTAATATCACTACGGACGTTTTTCCTAGCACCATTATAGGATGTAGGCGTAGCAACACTGCCATCTTGCATCACAACCAATGTTCTATATGCACCTGCAGGAGTTGTATAAAATTTATAAGAAGTACCATCATAAACACCAGACTCATCGCTAATAACAACCAACAAGTTCTTCTGTCCATCGTAGTCAAAAGGAGTAGTAAGTGTAAAATCATTCCATCCCTGCTTACAATTGAGATTGCCTGAATAAACTAAAGTCAACTCAGATGTCAGATCCCAGTTGCCATAGCCCGTAAAAGATTCTTTATCAGTAGTACCAAGATAAATCTTCACATCGTCCTTAGCGGTCATCTGATTGGCTGAAGAATAATTGAAAGAAATAGTACTAATCACACCAGAAGCCACTTCGTCTTTCGTGAAAATTTGCTGGCTATAAGTGTAATTAAAGTTGTTACTCAATGGTAATTCGTATGATGAATTAGCTTGCGTAGAGATAGTGGACACCGTTGCGATGCTAGCCGGAGCAGGAGCCGGATTCAACAAATCGACACCAGTTACACCAGTCCATACAAAGGTATAAGGACTCGGGGTATTCAAAGGATTGTTGTCCACAATAACTTCCATCGGCACATCAACACCAGGACAATTGTAGAGGTTAGGAGCCGTTACTGTATCAAGCACAGGAGTCTGGTGGAAAACAATCGTGTAAACAGAAACCTGAGAGGACATGCAACCATTGGTCGTATCAATAGAGAATGCATAGAAACGCACCGTGGTGTCCTTATTGACAGAAGGGGTGTAATCATTGAGGTTAATTACAAGAGCATCAACATCACCCAGATAACCTGAATAATCATATTTATATGTCCAATAATTATACTTTCTGCTTGTATACCAACGGGTTGAGTTTGCACATACAGGATCATGAGTGGCGTTAATGGTCAAAGTGCTACCTGCCTCAATAGTTTCAAGACAGAAAGCAGTGTCAGCAGGAACCACCGGCTTCACAATCTCGCGGAAAGTGATGTAAATGGTATCGGCAGGACCAGCGCAAACCACCTCTTCTCCATAATTGTTGTAGGTGTTGACCTGACGAACAATGTACATATAGGTAGTATCATTGGTTGCAGGATTAACCGTAATTGAGCGCGGATAGATGGATTCATACCAATCACAATTAGGACAAAGAGCACCATCACCTGCAGGTAAATGTTCACCTTCTTGGAACACGTGCAACCATTGCAGTTTATACTCAACGGTTTCGTCTCCGGTAACAAAAGTAGCGATTTCAGTAGAATCGAATTCCACCATAGCACGAACCATGTCGGTGGTGAATGCGTCGCACTTGCAGAGCGTGTCAGTATGTTTTTCAACTTGCGCAACAGGAGCCATGCGCACAAGGTAGTTCACATTGCGGAGAGTGTCAATATCAATATATTGGCAGGGGCTTTCGCTCGGACAGTCTGCATTGACGATTTCGCCAACCAAGACAGTCGTGTCGAGGATGCATCTTTGATCAACACCGAAAGTGTAGGTGTAAGGGCTACCCATTTCAGTGGTGGTTCCTTGACAAACTTCCATGTTGAGTGTGTCAAGAACAGGATAATGCAAAGTATCAACAAGGAGGACAGGACCGCAGCAAGACATGTGACCGCCGATATAGGCAGTTTCGTTCATGACATTGCCTTCGCCGTATTTGTTCCAGGTGGCATTGGTCCAATCAGTACCGCCAACGCGCTCGCGCACGCGCATCACCAATCTGTAATCACCCACCTGTTTCCAGTTGATGACAACAATGGTACGGGTGGAAGCAAGGAAGTCTGCATAGAAGTAATCGAAACCTTCAGTATAGATGGGAGTCATACCAATGGAAGGGATAGCCTGACCCAGCGTGTTGAGAACGCTGCCGGGCAGAGTACCAGCTTGGGTTTGCACAGCACCGGGATAGTTGGTCGGGGTGGTGCAAGGAGGAATGCCAAGGATAGTGTCCAGCAAGGAATAGACCTGACTGTTGTCGCAGTAGCCGATTCCGTTCGGGACAATACCGCCGAGCCATTTGATGCTCTGGCATTGGCCTGCTTGATTGAGTTGCGGGTAGAGCGTGTAGATACCGAAATCCGCATAAGCAGACAGGTTATCGTTCACGATCTGCCAATTGCCGGTTGCAGGATTTCTGCGCTCCAACTGCCAGTCGAAAGAAAGCTTCTTTCCAGAGGCATTGTCGCAAAAATGCAACTCATAAAGCTCGGGTTGACCGATGGCGCTTGAATCCACGTTGCCGACATAACGATTGGATTGGCCGCGCAAAACGGCATGACCCAACGTATGGTTCAACGCGTAGGTTCCGGTCTCGTTACCAGGATTGGCAACATGATCCAGAACGTCTGGCTGGAGGTTCTCCATCCAGAAACCGTAGCAATTGCTTTGCGCCTGAGTGCTGAAGCTCAGAAGCCCCAGCAGAATGCTTAAAAAGCAAATTGATAATAGTTTTTTCATACTGTTTTTTGTTTAATTTGTAATTTATATTATTTATTTTTCCTTAATTTCTTTTCTTTTCTCTCTTTAAGTCAATACTATACATTACATTACACTATACATAATTTTTAACCTGCAAAAATACATTTTTTTTTCATTGATTGTTCATTTGTCGAATTTTTTTCGTTTTTTTTGAAAAAAAATCTTATTACGCTTATTATCAACATATTACAGACAAATGGGAACACGAAAAAAAATTTCAACAGGCTATTAACACCTATCCACACGTTATAAACACTCCTTTTCACATCGTTTTAGGCCTTTGTTTGGTTATACGGGCGGAGGATTTCCTTGGTTACACGAACGACCCATCTCACCCGAACCCTCTCAGAAGCCCATTCCAAGAGGATTTTTAACATCTCTTTGAGAATTGAACAACACGTATATGAACACAAATCGCGCCGGAATTTTCAATTCTCGGCGCGATATCTCATAACCTTCTGATTATCAGCAATTCAAATCACAACTCACAACTCACAAATCACTAATCACCGTATGATCTTGAACTCGGTCCGCCGGTTCGCCGCACGCCCCTCCTCGGTGGCGTTGTCGGCAACCGGCATCCGCTTGCCATAACCCTTGTACTGCAACCGGTCGGCGGAGATGCCTTTGCTCACCAAGTAGTCATACACCGACTTGGCACGACTCTCCGACAAACGGTCGTTGTACTCGTCGGAACCCTGGTCGTCGGTGTGCCCTCCGATCTCGATCCGGATGTTGTGCTTTCGGAGATACTCAACCAACTTGTCAAGCTCCACGTACGACTCGGGCCGTAGCTCGGTCTTGTCGAAGTCGAAGAAGACGTTCTTCAATGTCACCACCGTTCCCACATCCGTGGGCTGCAAGGCAATGTCTTTCAGATACGGGGAAAGTTCCGTGTAGGTGCGCTCCAGCTGGAAGTTCTCGGAATAGAACGGATAGTCGGGATGCGAAACGTTGAGCAGCACGTTGCCCCCGGTGTGAATACAGGCAAGATAACTGCCGGTCAGCGGATCCGAAGTGGTGGAGGTGAGAAGCTGACGTGTGGAGAGGTCGATCATCTCGATGCGGGCCGACAACGGATCGCCGGTGAAGGCGTCGCGCACACGACCCTTGATGTAGGTGACAGGGTTGGGACGCAACTCATCGTCGAGCTCGAAACGGTAAAGGTCGAGACCGCCGTAGCCCCCGTCTTTGTCGGAAGCCATGTAAGCCATTGTACCAGAGGCGTTAATGAAGATATTGATCTCATCAGCAGGGGAGTTGATAGGGTAACCCATATTCTTGGGGTCGCTCCACGTACCATCCGGCTGGAGGGTAGTGTAGTAGAGATCATAGCCTCCCATGCCTACGCGACCGTTAGAGGCGAAGTAGAGTGTGCGGCCGTCACTGTGGATGAAGGGGGCGGCATCGTCGCCGGGGGTGTTGATCGACGGACCGAGATTCTCGGGAACCGTGAACTCCCCTTCTGCGGTCATGGTGGTCTTCCAGATGTCCATACCGCCGTACCCGCCCGGACGGGAAGAGGCAAAATAGACGGTCATGCCGTCGGAAGACATGGTCGGCTGGCTCTCCCAGGCGGAAGTGTTCACCGGCGCACCGAAATTGCGGGGCCGTGACCACTTGTCACCCATGAGCTTGGCCCAATAGATATCGCAGCTTCCCATCCCGAAGTCGGCATCGCACATGGTGTAAAGCAGATACTTGCCGTCGGGGGAGAGACATTGCGCTCCCTCGTTATAGCCGGTACGCACCGGAGGGCCGAGCGGTTCGCGCGGCAGCCAGTCGCCATTGACGAAACGACTGCTATAGAGATCCTCTTCATTGAGACAGAAGGCGCAGACGGTGCCCTTGTCGCGGGGGCGCTTAACGGTGAAAATGAGTTGTTCGTCGTCCGCAGTGATGGCGGCAAGCATTTCGTCCCACTCGGAATTGATGTTGGCACCCATGTTAACCAACTCAAAACGCTTGGGATGCCGCATCTCCTCCATGGCAAACCGACAATTGGCAATGGTTTTCTGCGCATCGGGGTGCACATCGGAATACTGCAGACCGTTCTGCAGGAAAAGTTGCAAGGTATTGAGCGCATATTCGTAGGCACCGCACTTCGCTCCCTCGTTTCCGGCAATATAGTAGAGCATCGGGTCAGGATCGCCGATGAGCTCGATGGCACGCTGGTAGTTGCACATGGCGGAGTCGGACTGCAAACGGAAGTTGAAAATGTCGCCCTTCATGATATAGAGGTCGGCAAAGTTCGCATCTTTGGCTTGCGCTTGGTAAAGATAGGTCAACGCCTTGTCGAAATCGTTGGATTTCATACACTGCTTGGCCTTTTCAAACAACGGCGCCGCCTTGGAACTCTTCTGCGCACTGGTAATCATCGGAGCGATGATACACATTAATATTATATATACTATATTTAATTTGTGGTACATCCGAGTGGGGTTTATAAGACGTAAGACTTGAGACGTAAGACTTAAGACGTAAGACTTAGGACTTTTGGGGTTATATGTTAAGTCATAATAATTTGTCATATTTTCCATTGTTTTTGATTAATGTCTTTATTTTATAATCTCAAGTCCCAAGTCCCAAGTCCCAAGTCCCAAGTCTAACGTCTCAACTCTCTCTTCGCCTTTTCCCAATACACATCCATCTCAGCCAACGACATATCGGTAAGAGAACGTCCGTCGGCCTTCACATATTGTTCGAGAAGTTGAAAACGGCGAAGGAATTTGCGGTTGGTTTTTTCCAAGGCGTCTTCCGGGTGCACGTTGATAAAGCGGGAGTAGTTGACGATGGCAAAAAGCACATCGCCGAGCTCCTCTTCAATGTGGGCTTGGTCGGGGGCGGGACTGTTGACCTCGGATTGAAGTTCTCCGAGCTCCTCCTGCACCTTGTCCCACACTTGGTCGCGGTTGTCCCAGTCGAAACCGACCCCGCTGACCTTGTCTTGGATGCGGTAAGCTTTGGTGATCGCCGGCATTCCGGAAGGGATGCCGCCCAGCACGGAGCGGTTCCCTTCGGTTTGCAGCTTGATCTTCTCCCAGTTCTCGTGCACTTGGTTGGCCGAGTCGGCCTTGACCTCGCCGTAGATATGCGGGTGACGGCGTATTAATTTGTCACACAGCTGGTTAATTACATCTTTCACCTCGAAAAGATGCTGTTCGGAAGCAATTTTCGAGTAGAAGACAATGTGGAGCATCAGATCCCCGAGCTCCTTGCACATGTCGGGATAGTCCTTCTCCATGATGGCATCCGCCAGCTCGAAAGTCTCTTCTACAGTGAGGTTGCGCAATGTGTCGAAAGTCTGTTCTCGATCCCACGGGCAATTCTCACGCAACTCGTCCATGATTTCCAGCAGATGCCGGAACGCCGACAGAGCCTCTGCATATTTATCAGTTTGTTGCATATTTACTTCGTTTGACACAGGGATTCGCACCCCTGCTTATGATATGGCGCCCCTACGGGGCTAATAAGGAAGAGGTTTAATAAGCACGTGCGAACAACACTCTTTGATGAGAAGGCTTGCCCGTGAGGATGCACTTGCCCTCCTCTTGCGGGTTGTTGAACGGGATGCAGCGGATGGTCGCCTTGCAGAGATCCTTGATCTTCTCTTCGGTTTCGGGGGTGCCGTCCCAGTGCGCATAGACGAAACCGGGCTTGTTGTCGAGCAAATCGACAAATTCGTCCCAAGTATCGGCTTTGAAGGTGTGTTCTTCTCTGAATTTCAACGCTTTGTTGAACAAATTCTGCTGAATTTCCTCCAGAAGTTTCTGGATATGCTCCACCAGTGTGTCGAAGGAGACGTTGTATTTCTCCATGGTGTCGCGGCGGGCAACCTCCGCTTCGTTGTTCTCCATATCCTTCGGACCGATGGCCACGCGCACGGGCACGCCCTTGAGTTCGTATTCGTTGAACTTCCAACCGGAGCGCTTGGTGTCGTCGTTGTCGAACTTCACGGAGATGCCGAGGGCTTTGAGTTGCTGAACGAGTGTATCTGCCTTGGCAGCAATCTGTTCGCGTTGTTCGTCGGTCTTGTAGATGGGGACAATCACCACTTGGATGGGAGCCAGCACCGGCGGCAGCACGAGACCGTTGTCGTCAGAGTGGGTCATGATGAGCGCACCGATGAGACGGGTGGAGACGCCCCAGGAGGTAGCCCACACATATTCGAGTTCATTCTTCTGGTTGAGGAACTTCACGTCGAAAGCTTTGGCGAAGTTCTGTCCGAGGAAGTGGGAGGTACCGGCCTGCAGAGCCTTCCCGTCTTGCATCAGTGCCTCGATGCAGTAGGTGTCGAGGGCGCCGCCGAAACGTTCGTTCGGGGATTTCACGCCCATGATGACGGGGATGGCCATGTGCTTCTCCGCGAAATCGGCATAGACGTGGATCATCTTGTCGGTCTCCTCCAATGCCTCTTCGCGAGTGGCGTGGGCGGTGTGGCCTTCTTGCCACAAGAATTCGGCAGTGCGGAGGAAGAGGCGGGTGCGCATCTCCCAACGGACCACGTTGGCCCACTGGTTACAGAGAATCGGCAGGTCACGGTATGACTGAATCCAGTTTTTGTAAGTATCCCAGATGATGGTTTCGGAAGTCGGGCGCACAATGAGTTCCTCTTCCAGTTTTGCGTCAGGATCCACCACGACACCGCCGCCGTCAGGGTCGTTTTTCAGACGGTAGTGGGTGACCACGGCGCACTCCTTGGCGAAACCTTCCACGTGACTTGCCTCACGACTGAAGAAAGATTTCGGGATGAAAATCGGGAAATAGGCGTTGGAATGGCCCGTATCTTTAAACATTTGGTCCAGTTGGCGCTGCATTTTCTCCCAGATGGCATAACCGTAGGGCTTGATCACCATACATCCGCGCACGGAAGAATTCTCAGCCAAATCCGCTTTTTTCACAATGTCATTATACCACTGTGAATAATTCTCTTCTCTTGAACAAAAATTTTTAGCCATAAATTTTTCGGTATATATTAACTTTTTAGTACTTTTGCCGTCTAATTGAAAATTAAGGTGCAAAAATAACAAAATAAGAGATAAGGAGGACATTATGAAGAAACAAATTTTAATCGTACTAAGCGCAATAACTTGCTTGTTAGCAGCTTGTTCCACAGCGAACTTCGCCTACTACGATGACATATACACCTCATCTTCGGACGAAATGAAGGCGAAGACCGCCAATCCGGCCGCAGCCAACGCCGCCGTCGAGGCCGATTCCATCATTTACGAAACCGACGAAAACGGCAATCTGTTGCGCACGCTGACCTACTATCCGGGCAGCAGCGAGCCGGTGGTCACCACCTACATGGAGGTGGCGAATGACTCCACCGCCGCCGCCAGCAACTACGCGTACGACCCGGACGACTATTACGACTACGCCTACGCGTCTCGTATCCGCCGTTTCCACAGCGATGTTTACGTTGGCTGGGGCTACTACGACCCCTTCTTCACCAACATGTACTGGTACGACTACTGCCCGGCCAGCTTTGGCTTAAGCATCTACCTGGGTTACAATTGGTGGTGGCCGGGTTACTACTATCGTCCCTACTACTATGGTCCCTGCTGGTACAGTTGCGGGTTCAACTACGGTTGGGGCTGGTACAGACCCTACCCCTACTACGCTTGGGATCCTTACTATCCTGGCCCTTACGGCCCTCACGGTCCCGCCCCTATCGACTGGTACCACAACAACCACGACCCGAACCATAGCTATTACTATGGTCACCGCAACAACATCGGACCCTCCGTGGGTAACGGTGGTGGCAATGGCAACGGCGGCCGCGGCGAGCGTCCCGACCATGAGGGTTCAAACGGTCCTATAGCAGGCGGTTACGGTAACGGCGCAACCAACAATCACTACTCCTCCACGCCAACCTCCTTCAACCAACGCTACGACCAAATCGCCGGCACCACGGGCGGCGGCAGCAGTTTCAACAACAGTGGCAACGGCGGCAACACCTCCCCTGTGAATCCTACCGAAAAGAAGATCACCAACGCCCGCAACACCAAAGACAATGCGGCCTCGACCTATACCACCGTATCTCCCGCCAACGGCTCAACGGCTCCCTCCAACACTAACGGCACTTCCGGCACCACGGCCAAGCCCGTCACGACAACCACGGTAACTTCCGCCAGAACAAGCGCTTCCGCAAACAGCAGTGCCACTCCGAGCACTACCACCACCACTCGTCCGACCACAGTGACCCGCACGGTAGTGACCCCCTCCGGCACGACCGCCCGTCCGACGACAACCCGTCCGACCGCCACTCGTCCGAGCACCGGCACCAGCACGACAACGACACCGACCACGACCGCTCCCCGCACCACCACCCGCACGGTTCCGAGCACCACAACCAGACCGACGACCACCGCTCCCTCCTCCCCTCGTTCCAACTACAACCGTCCGTCAAGCAGCAACAGCCGTCCCGCCACGGCCACTCCTTCCAGAAGCAACAGCAGCACGCCCGCGACCAACCGTCCCGCATCCACCAGCAGCCGTCCCTCCTCTTACAGCGCACCCTCTTCCAGCAGCCGTTCTTCCTACAGCGGTTCCTCCCACAGCAGCTCCGGCTCCTCGCGCGGCGGTTCCTATGGCGGCGGTTCTTACGGCGGCGGACACTCCGGCGGTTCCCACTCCGGCGGCAGACGATAAACCTGTCAAACCTGTAAACCCATAAACCTGTAAACCTTAAAAAAATGAAAAAGATAACAACCTTCATCATCGCAATTATAGGCATCATCGGAATGGCGAACGCACAAGGCGACTATGAAGCCTTCACCTTTTCGCAAGCCGACTATTGGGGCACGGCGCGTTTCATGGGCGCAGGCGGTGCCTTCGGGGCTACGGGCGGCGACTTCTCGGCGCTCAGCACCAACCCTGCCGCCATCGGCCTCTTCAAACGCCATGAGGTGACTTTCACCCCGATGAACCTCACCTTCGCCTACAATGACTCTTATTATTACGGCAACCACAATGAGTCCCGCAAAACCAAATACACGGTTCCGCAGGCCGGCATTGTCTCCGTACACAAGATCAAGCAAGACAACAATTGGAAATCCTGGCAGTTCGGCTTCGGCTACAACCGCATCATGGACTTCAACAACACGCTCCGTTTCAGCGCCAACACCCACTCCACCATGATGGACCAAGTGGTGGACAATGTGAACGGAATCCCCTTCAACCTCCTCACAGGTGACGGCCAATTAGCTTGGAACAGCTGGCTGATTGACACGTTCCCGGGAACTAACAACCAGTATTACAGCCTGTTTGACGACCAAGATCTCAACCAGAAGGCCGTAGTCAACCGGTATGGCGCCATCAACGAAATGGTGATCAGCGTGGGCGGCAACTACAACGACAAGTTGTTCCTGGGCGCCACCATCGGTTTCCCTTTCCTCGACTTCAAAGAGACCACCTTGTACACCGAAGAGCCGGCAGCGGGAGGCAACATTTACGGCATCAACTACTATGACTGGTACTCCGAACAGCGCAATTCGGGTACGGGCGTGAACCTCAAATTGGGTTTCATCTACCAACCCGCTGATTTCGTTCGCATCGGCGCCGCCTTCCACACGCCTACCTACTATTGGACCATCCGCGACAAATTCTATCGCGAGATGACCACCAGCTACAGTAGCGGCGAGCGCAACACCAATTTCTACAACAACAATTACCGCTACTCGCTGACCACACCGCTGAAATTCAATGTCAACACCTCGTTCTTGATTGCCAAACGCGCCTTCATCGCGGCGGAATATGAGTTCGAAAACTACGGAATGGCCAATTTATACGCCGACGATTACAATTTCGTGAGAGAAAACGAAGCTGTTTCCTCCAAGTTCGGCGTAGCTCACAACATCCGCGTGGGTGCGGAAGTGAACATCACCCAAGGTTTCGCCTTGCGCGCCGGCTACCGTCTGAAGACCTCTCCCTACAAATCAGCACCCCAAGACTACAACAACACCACCCACTTCATTTCTGGCGGCCTGGGTTTCAGAGGAAAAGTGATGTTCGCCGACTTGGCTTACGTGTTCCGTCTGAACAAAGACAGCTACTGGTTGTATGACCCGCAAGGCGAACCGGGACTCTACACCACCAAATCCCACAGCGTGGTGGCCACCATCGGTTGCAAATTCTAAGACTTGAAACCTGAAACTTGAAACATCTCATCTCCATCATTATAATATTTTCAGTCGCCCTGAGCGTTAGTGCCCAGGAGCGACTTTTTTTTACGGACAAGCTATATGAGTCTGTCACCACTGACCTGCAAGGCAACGTCTTCCTCTCGATGGGTTCGACGTTGGACACCTACACGGCCGACGGCATCAAACGGCTGAACTACAGCGATCCCACATGGGGCAACATTTCGAGAGTGGATGCAGGCATCGCCTCCAAAATCCTCGTCTTCTACCAAGAGAGCGGCACTATCCTGCTGTTGAACAACGAATTGTCCCCTATCAATGGATCGCTGAGCCTCTTCGACAAAGGGTTGATGACCGTTTCGTTAGCCGCTATGGGCAACCCCAACAAAATAGTGCTCTACGACGAAGCCAACCAAGACCTCATCATCACCGACCTCAGTCTCAACTTGTTGAGTCAGACACACATCACCTTCCCCGGTGAATTCCACCCCACGGACATGCAGGTCGTCCCCGAACACCGCATCGCCCTCCTCGACACCCTTTGCGGCATCTGCCTTTTCGACTTCTTCGGAACCTTCGAGAAGATGATTCCCATTCCCGGCATCCAAGCGATGCAATTATCGAAGGATCAAATCATTTATCTGAAAAACAGCACCTTGTATCGCTACAGAATTCCCACCGAATCTTCCCCAATGTCCATCGAAACCATAGATATCAAAATACCGAACATCACACAATTCCGATTTTTTCAAGACAAATTGTACTACATCGACGACAGCGATCATCCCCTGTGGTTCAAACAATAAAAAACGTAGGGACGTGCCAATGGCACGTCCCTACTCATTATATCACGTCTTAATTCTGAATTCCGAATTTACTATTCGTGTTTATAAACCGGCAGCGGCTGGTCAATCCGCTCGTTCCACGGCAGACCGTAACCGCCGATTTCCTTCATGAAGGGATCGGGATCGAACTGTTCGACGTTGAAGACACCCTGACCCTTCCAGGTGCCGGTGAGGATCATCTTCGCGCCCAACATAGCAGGCACGCCGGTCGTATAGGAGACCGCTTGTGCGCCCACTTCCTTATAGCACTCGGCATGGTCGCAGTTGTTCCACACGTAGTAGGTGCGCTCCTTGCCGTCCTTGACACCCTTGATCTGGCAGCCGATGGAGGTCTGTCCGTGGTAGCCTTCGCCAAGGGAGGAAGGCTCGGGCAGCACCGCCTTCAGGAACTGCAACGGCACGATTTCCATACCCTTGTAGAGGATGGGCTTGATGCTGGTCATGCCGACCTCCTGCAGAACGTTCAGCACAGTGAGGTATTTCTGTCCGAAGGTCATCCAGAAACGGGCACGCTTGATGGTCGGATAGCTCTTCACGAGAGACTCCAATTCCTCATGATAAAGCAGATAAGACTCACGGTCGCCGATATTCGGGTATTCCACGGGACGGTGAATTGACATCGGGTCGATCTCCACCCACTGACCGTTCTCCCAATACTTGCCGCGTTGGGTGATCTCACGGATGTTGATTTCGGGGTTGAAGTTGGTGGCGAATGCCTTGCCGTGGTCGCCGGCATTGCAGTCCACGATGTCGAGATAGTGCATCTCGTCGAAGTAGTGTTTGGCGGCATACGCGGTGTAGATGCTGGTCATACCGGGGTCGAAACCGCAGCCGAGCAGCGCCATGATGCCGGCTTCCTTGAAGCGGTCGTGGTAGGCCCACTGCCAGCTGTATTCGAACTTCGCCTTGTCGCGGGGCTCGTAGTTGGCGGTGTCCATGTAGTTGGTCTTGGTGGCCAAACAGGCATCCATCAGCGGAAGGTCCTGATACGGTAACGCCACATTTATCAGCAGATCAGGCTTATAGCTCTCAAGCAGACGGATGGTTTCTTCCACGTTGTCGACATCGACCTGAGCGGTTTGGATGCGGTTGCCGCCGATCTGCGCAGCGATGGCGTCGCATTTCGCCTTCGTGCGGGAGGCCAACATGATTTCAGTGAAAACTTCCGGTACGGAAGCGCATTTGTGAGCCACGACGGAACCAACGCCGCCCGCTCCGATGATTAATACTCTTGCCATTTGTCTATAATATTTATGACTACTCAATTTGAAAGCGCAAAAATACACAAATTATCTTTTTCAAAGACTAAAAAATCGTACTTTTGCCTTTTCAAAAAACGAAGAAACTTATGAGAAAGAACCTCTTATCCATCCTCTGTATCTTGCTGATTATCTGCATGGGATGCACGGGATGCAAGAAAAAGAACGCACCTGTCAATGTCGCAAAACCCACCCTGACGGCAGAACAGGTGAAGAAAGCCAAAAATGTGGAGATCAAAATATCACGTTACGAACAGGACCTGTTCATGATGGACCAGAGCGACATGTCCGTGGGATTCAAGAAGCTCTACGGCAAATATCCTGACAACATCGTGGCCGACGGCGCCTGGAACAACGCCGAAATGATACAGTCCATCAAAGGATTCATCAACGACCCCGTCATCCAGGAGATTTACAAAGACACGGAAGCCCAGTTTGCCGACCTCTCGGACTTCAAACGTCAGGTCACCCCGGCCATGAGCCTCTACCTCACCCACTTCCCCAACGAGAACGCCCCCGACTTCTGCACACTGGTTTCCGGCATCGACTTCCAGATGCCGCAGGTCTTCGGTTACGAAAACACCATCTTCATCTGCCTCGACATGTACCTCGGCAAAGACTACAAGCACTACGGACAAGCCGGAATGCCAAAATACATCGCCGCCCGCTGCGACAAGAAGTACATGGCCACCGACTGCTTCTCCAAAGCGTTGGTTTACAGACATCTGCCCGACAAAACCTTGGTCACGTTGCTCGACAACATGGTGGATGCCGGCAAGAAGATGCTCTTCACGCAGACGATGTTCCCGAACACCCCGCCCGAAGATATCCTCTGCTACAGCAAAGAGCAGTACAAATGGGCCATCGAGCACGAGTCGGCCATCTGGCACAAACTCATCGAAAAGAACATGGTCTATAACAATTCCGACGACGTCATCCGCCGCATGATCGACGAGACACCCTTCACCCGCGACTTCGGCAACGACTCGCCCGGCCGCATCGGCGTCTTCATCGGCTTCCAAATCGTGCAAAGCTACATGAAATCGCATCCCGAGACCACACTCAACGAACTCCTGAAGATGACCGACAGCCAGAAAATCCTGAAAGAATCGGGATACAAACCGTCGTGAGAAGGAAGAGGGAAGAAGGAAGAGGGAAGTGATGAACAACAACTGTTGTGTTTACTTATCCCAAAAGTTTCAGGTTTCAGGTTCAAAGTCTTAAGTCTCAAGTCTTAAGTCTCAAGTCTTAAGTCTCAAGTCTCAAGTCTCAAAAAAACGATCCTTTTATCTACCCAACTAATTAACAACAAACAAAATATAAACTTATCAACAATTAACACTTGATAAATATTTCAAAACACTACATAAATTTTGATTAAATTATCGTATATTTGCCGTGAACTTAAAAACAAAAAACTATGTCAGGAATTAACAAAGTAATCTTAGTGGGTCATTTGGGAAAAGACCCGGAAATCAGAACTTTTGAGAACGGCAGCAAGAAAGCGAGCTTTTCTTTGGCCACCACCGAAATCCGCAAGGACAAGGAGGGCAACCGCATCGAGCTGACCGAGTGGCACAACATTGTGATGTGGCGCAACTTGGCCGATCTGGCGGAAAAGTACCTCACCAAAGGAAGGCAAATCTATTTAGAGGGTCGCCTGCGCACCCGCTACTGGGACGACGCCAACGGGGTGCGGCACTACATCACGGAAGTGGAGGCCAACACCTTCCTCTTCCTCTCCCCCAGAGAGAGCGGCGGCCAAACGGTCACGCAAGTGCCGAACCAGACGGTGGTGCAACAGCCGCCCATGCCTCCCACGCCTCCGGAAACCCCGGCGCCCGAGAGCTACTCCGACGACGACCTGCCCTTCTAAGACAAGCAACGGCGGCCTTTCGGTCGCCGTTGTTTTTATAATTTCGATTTCGCTAACTGAACCGCCTCGTTAACGGCCGCCGCCACCCCGTCGGGATTCTTGCCGCCCGCCATGGCGAGCGTCGGGTGACCGCCGCCGCCACCTTGGATAAGCTTGCCGGCAGCACGCACTAACGTCGGGGCATCCACCTTGCTTGTCAGGTTCGTGCTGATGCCGACTGCCAGGTTCGGTTTGCCGTCGTGCACGCTGCCCAACACCACCACATGGTTGTCGCCCTCGCGCAACTGCAGGGCAACCTGCCGCAGCATGTCAGCGGAATAGTCGGTGACTTTCGACATGAACAGCACACCGTTGACCTCCTCGGCATTCTCCATCAGGGATTTGCCGAACTCCAACGCCATCTGACGGTCGATGTCCTCCATCTTCTTACGCAACACCTGGCAATCATCCTGTAATTTCTGCACCGATTGGATCAGATTGGTGGCGTTCGTCATGGCTTTCAGCTGCGCCAAGGTGTCTTGATCGGCATAGACCAGCTGCTCGGCAGCCTCGCCGGTCACCGCTTCGATACGGCGCACGCCAGCGGCCACCGCGCCTTCAGACACGATCTTGAAGAGCCCGATGTTACCCGTCGCGGAAGTGTGCGTACCACCGCACAACTCCACCGCGTCGCCGAACTGGATGACACGGACAGTTTTGCCGTACTTCTCGCCGAACAAAGCGATGGCGCCGCGCTCGCGAGCCTCTTCAATCGGCACATCGACAAACTCTTGCAACGGCAGGTTCTGACGGATCATGGCATTCACCATCTTCTCGGCCGCACGCAACTCCTCGTCCGTCACCTTGGCGAAGTGGGAGAAGTCGAAACGCAAACGGTCGGAAGCCACCATAGAGCCTTTCTGCTCCACGTGCGTACCCAAGACCGCGCGCAGCGCGTGGTCGAGCAGGTGCGTGGCAGAGTGGTTGTTGGCCGTCTTCTGCCGTTTTTCGGCATCAACACGAGCCACGAAAGTGGCGTTCACATCTGCCGGCAACTTGCCGGTATGATGGATAGTGAGGTTGTTCTCCTTGGTGGTGTTGTAAATCTCAACGGTGTCGGTGCCGTTGGTCAGCACACCTGTGTCGCCCACCTGACCGCCGGACTCGGCATAGAAAGGTGTCTGGTCGAGCACCACCTGGAAATAGGTCTTGCCCTTGGCGGTCACCTGTCTGTATTTCACGATCTTGGACTTGCACACCAACTGGTGATAGCCGAGAAACACGGTGGGAGCCTCTTGGGATTGCAGCTCCACCCAATCACCGGCGGAAACCGACGTGGCGGCGCGGGAACGCTCCTTCTGCTGGCGCAGGCCCTCGGCGAAACCGTCCATATCCACCGTCAGGCTCTTTTCGGATGCCATCAGGCAGGTGAGGTCGATCGGGAAACCGTAAGTGTCGAACAGTTCGAAGGCGAAGTCGCCGTCGATGACCGTCTTGCCGGCCATCTTCTTGACGTAATTTTCGAATTTGAGGATGCCAGAGTCGAGCGTTTTGAGGAAGGAGGTCTCCTCCTCGCGGATGACATTCTCAACGAGCTGTTGCTGCGCCTTGATTTCCGGGAACTGGTGGCCCATCTGTGCCACAAGGTCAGCGACAAGCGCATGCATGAAAGGCTCTTTGAAGTTGAGGAAAGTGAAGCCGTAGCGGATGGCGCGACGCAGGATGCGGCGGATGACATAGCCGGCGCCCGTGTTGGAGGGCAGCTGACCGTCGGCAATGGCGAAGGTGACGGCGCGCAAGTGGTCGGCCACCACGCGCAGAGCCACATCGACATCGTGTTTCTCGCCGTATTTCACGCCGGCATTCTGCGCGATCTTTCGGATAATCGGCTGGAAAACGTCCGTGTCGTAGTTGGATTTCTTGTTCTGTACTGCCATGCAGAGGCGCTCGAAGCCCATGCCCGTATCGACATGTTTGGCGGAAAGCGGATGCAACTCGCCGGAAACCACACGGTTATACTGCATAAACACCAGATTCCAAACCTCAATCACCAGCGGATTGTCCTTGTTCACCAATGCCGCACCGGGCACTTTCGCACGCTCCGCGTCGTCACGGAGGTCGATATGGATTTCCGAGCAGGGACCGCACGGGCCGGTGTCGCCCATCTCCCAGAAGTTATCCTTCTTGTTGCCCCTGAGAATACGATCCTCGGGCAGATGCTCCTTCCAAAAGCCGAACGCCTCCTGGTCGAAGGCGGTGCCGTCCTTCTCGTCGCCCTCGAAAACGGTGGCGTAGAGGCGGTTCTTGTCGAGCTTCATCACCTCGGTCAGGAATTCCCAAGCGTAGTCGATGGCCTCTTTCTTGAAGTAGTCGCCGAACGACCAGTTGCCGAGCATCTCGAACATGGTGTGGTGGTAGGTGTCGCGACCAACCTCCTCCAAGTCGTTGTGTTTGCCCGACACGCGCAGGCACTTCTGCGAGTCGGCCACACGCGGGAATTCGCGCGGGGTGTTGCCGAGGAATATGTCTTTGAACTGATTCATGCCTGCATTGGTGAACATCAATGTCGGGTCATTCTTAATCACCATCGGTGCGGAAGGCACGATCTGATGGCCTTTGGACTTGAAAAAATCCAGAAAAGCGGAGCGTATTTCGTTAGATGTCATAATCACAAAAATTAAGCGGCAAAGGTACAATTTTAATGGTAACAACCGGCTAACAAAATTGCTATCTTTGCGCTTTCAAAAAAAAGAGACGAAATGAAGAAAATATTAGGAATCGGAAATGCACTGGTGGACATCTTAGTGCACATTGACAATGACGAGATCCTCGACCGTCTGCATCTGAGCAAGGGCGGAATGGAGATGATAGACGCCCGGCGGAAGCGCGAAATCCTGGAGGAGATTGCCGGGATGCCGCAGACCCTGGCCACCGGCGGCTCCACCTCGAACACCATACATGGCCTCGCCCGTCTGGGCGCCACCGCCGGATACATCGGCAAGGTGGGCAACGACAAACTGGGCAGGCTTTTCCGCCAGGAGTGCGAACGTTTCGGCGTGATCCCGCACCTCATCGGGTCTGACGAAGACACGGGCGTGGCCATCACCTTCATCTCACCGAACGCCGAACGCACCTTCGCCACCTACCTCGGGGCCGCCGCCACCATGCAACCCTGCGAAGTGGACGCGGAGATCTTCGACAGCTACGACCTCATCCATATCGAGGGATACCTCATCTTCAACCACGACCTCATCTTGGACGTGTGCCGGAAAGCGAAGGCCCACGGACTGCAGGTCTCCATGGACATGGCCAGCTACAACCTGATAGAAAGCAATCTGGACTTCGTGAAGATGCTACTGCGCGACTTTGTCGATATCATCTTCGCCAACGAAGAGGAGGCCAAGGCATACACCGGCATGGAACAGGTGGAGGCGCTGCATGCACTGTCTAAAGAGTGCGCCATCGCCATCGTGAAGGTCGGCAAAGAGGGCTCCTACATCAAGATGGACGGCGAGGTGACCGCGATCGCCCCCGTCGATGCGCAACGTATCGACACCACCGGCGCCGGCGACATCTACGCATCCGGTTTCCTCTACGGCCTTGTCAATGGTTACAGCGCCCTGAGAGCCGGAAACTTAGCTTCCTACCTCTCCTCCCGGATGATTGAACATGTCGGCGCGAAGCTACCGGATGAGGAGTGGGCAAAACTAAAAAAAGAGGAACGTTAAGTTCCTCTTTTTTTTTTTCGAGCCACTTGTGAGACTTGAACTCGCGACCTACGCATTACGAATGCGTCGCTCTACCAACTGAGCTAAAGTGGCTGGTTTTGCGCGGCAAAAGTACAATTTTTTTCAATACGCACTATCTCCCGCGCGATTTTTTTTGTCGCTTACTCCTGCGTGGGAACCACGGAGACGTAAGATCTGTCCTTATAGGTTTTCTTGAATTCGACAATACCGTCGCACAATGCGAACAGGGTGTGGTCTTTACCCATACCGACATTCTTGCCGGGATTGTGGACAGTACCTCTTTGGCGAACGATGATGTTGCCAGCCTTGGCAAATTGACCGCCGAAGATCTTCAAACCTAATCTTTTACTAGCTGATTCGCGGCCGTTCTGTGAACTACCGACACCTTTTTTATGAGCCATAAGTCTAAATTTTAATCGTTAACACTAAATTTTACAGGTTGATGCTATCAATCTTAATGGTGGTCAAACATTGACGGTGACCATTCAATTTCTGATAACCTTTTCTTCTTTTCTTCTTGAAGACAAGCACTTTGTCCCCCTTCAGATGATTCAGGACGGTAGCGGTCACGCTGGCACCGGAAACGGTCGGCGTACCCACTTTCACGGCACCGTCGTTATCGACTAACATGACGCGGTCAAATGTGACTTGCGCACCTTCTTCAGCCTTGAGGCGCTGAACATAGACTCTGCGGTCTTTTTCAACCTTGAATTGTTGCCCGGCTATTTCTACAATTGCGTACATTTTTTTGGGTTTTTAGTTTGTAATTTTTTGGGCGGCAAAAATATAATTTTTTTCGATACAAACATTTTCCCTGCAATTTTTTTTAAACTTTTGCGTTATTGGGCGGTTTGATATAAGATTCACAAATGAAAAAGCATATAAATATGAAGACATCGAACATTTCTAAAGTATTGTTATTCACAATGTTGGCTTTCTTTTCCTGCACCTACTCCGGCTGTGCGCAGAAGGAGAGCCAAGGCACAAGATACGTCGATCTGACCGACGCGGCAGAGTCATCTGTCAACGCAGTGGTCTATATCAAGACCGAATTTATGCAAAAAAACTCCATGTGGGACGACTTTTTCGGCGGCACCATCTGGGAGCATTTCTTCGGTTCGGCACCCAGCGCCTACCCTGTCCAGGCGGCCGGTTCGGGCGTCATCATCTCCTCCGACGGCTATATTGTCACCAACAACCACGTGGTACAGGATGCCGAAAAGATCACCATCACGCTGAACGACAAGCGCGAATATGAGGGCGAGATCATCGGCACCGACCCCGCCTCCGACCTCGCGCTCATCAAGATCAACGAGACGCGCCTGCCCTACCTGACCTTTGCGAACTCCGACTCCGTGCGCATCGGCGAGTGGGTGTTGGCCATCGGCAACCCCATGGGACTCAACTCCACCGTCACCGCCGGCATCATCAGCGCGAAAGCCCGCCAGCTCAGCACCGGCCGCAACACCACCTCCGACGAGGTTTACCTTCAGACTGACGCAGCCGTCAACTCCGGCAACAGCGGCGGCGCCCTCGTGAACGCCGCCGGCAAACTGGTCGGCATCAACACCGCCATCGCGTCCGGCAACGGCTACTACACCGGCTACTCCTTCGCCATCCCCTCCAACATCGTGCAAAAGATCTGCCACGACCTGCAGCACTACGGCGTCACGCAACAAGCCTACCTCGGCGTCTCCATCATGGAACTCAACGCCTCCAACGCCAAAGAGCTGAACCTCAGCGACGTGAACGGCATCTACGTGGCGGAAGTCTCCGACAACGGAGCCGCCGCCCAAAACGGATTCCAGGAGGGCGACGTCATCACCCATATTGACGAAACCCCCGTCAACAGCCTCGCCGAAGTGCGCGGAGTGCTCAAAACGAAATCGCCCGGCGACAAAGTGAAAGTGATTCTGGTCAGAAACAAAGAAAAAATGACCAAAAGTGTAACTTTATTGAATAGTCAAGGTACAACTGAAAAGGTTGAAAAATAAATAAATGAGACAATTAAAGATATCGAAATCCATCACCAACCGCGACTCCGCGTCGCTGGAGCGATTCCTGTCGGACATCAGCAAGGTGCAGATGATCGGCGCGGACGAGGAGGTGGAACTGGCCCGCAAAATCAAAGCGGGCGACGAGGACGCGCTGAACAAGCTGGTGACAACCAACTTGCGTTTTGTCGTGTCCGTGGCAAAGCAGTACCAAAACCAGGGTATCGGCTTACAGGACCTCATCAACGAGGGCAATTTGGGACTTATCAAAGCCGCGCAACGTTTCGACGAGACGCGCGGCTTCAAATTCATCTCCTACGCCGTGTGGTGGATCCGACAGGCCATCCTGCAAGCCATCGCCGACCAGTCGCGTATCGTGCGCCTGCCGCTGAACCAAGTGGGTGTCATCAACAAAATCAAAAAAGAGACCGCCCGGCTGGAACAGACTCTCAACCGTCTGCCCACCACCGAGGAGATCGCCAACGCCATGGACATGCCCGTCTATAAGGTGGCTGAAATCATGAAGATGAACAACCACCCGCAGTCTATCGACTCGCCCATCGCCCCCAACGAAGAGACCCGCTTCGTGGATGTTTTCGTACACGACAACGACGAGGACACCGACACCACCCTGATGCAGGAGTCGCTCTCGTCGGAAATCAACGACCTGTTAGAAACCTTGCCTGACAAAGAAGCCGACGTTTTGAAGCTCTTCTTCGGCATCGGCACCTCGCACGAGCATACGCTGGACGAGATTGGCGACAAACTCGACCTCTCCCGTGAACGCGTACGCCAAATCAAGGAACGCGCCCTGAAGAGATTACGCCAAAACAGCAAAAACAAAAACCTGAAAAGTTATTTATAAAATATATTCCTTAAAGCAGCCCCGTCAGGAGCAAGAGCTCGGTAACCCAAGGTAAGGCCGTTAGGCTGCAGCCGTGGGCAAATAATCAAATGAAAAGACAATCATACATATATATTATTGTTGTGACATTATGGGCCGCACTGGCGGTCTCATGCAAACCCAAACCGCTGCC
This sequence comes from Bacteroidales bacterium, assembly GCA_016281255.1. Taxonomy (GTDB): domain Bacteria; phylum Bacteroidota; class Bacteroidia; order Bacteroidales; family WCHB1-69; genus F23-D06. The sequence goes on along the minus strand of JAEEIG010000037.1, from coordinate 30,048 downwards.
GGAGCCCAAGCCCATGGGCTATTTCCGGATCGACCTGCCAGAACACCAGTACCGCCGGATCGACACCACCATGCCCTTCACCTGCGAACAGTCGGTCCATGCCACCACCACCATCGAGCCGCAGCCGAACAACTCCTTGTGGATCAATGTGACTTATCCCGATTTCGGCGCAGCCTTCCGTTTCACCTGTTTCACGGTCAAAAACGCCGACAGCCTGCGCAAGCTGATGGTTTCGGAAGACAAAATGGTGAAATTCCACTACCAGAAAGCCGATGATGTGCAATATTCCGTCATCAGGGATCCGGAAGCACATATCTGGGGGCAGACATACGAGATTTACGGCAAGCAGGTCGCCACACCGTTCCAGTTCTGGCTCACCGACAGCGCACACCGGTTCGTGCGCGCCACCCTCTACTTCGACTTCGCGCCCAACAACGACTCCCTCAAGCCAGTCATCGACTACCTTAAGGAAGACGCCATGCACCTCATCAACTCTTTCGCATGGAAACCCTGAGCAACCATATTTTCCATCTGCAGTCACAGGCGGATTTTGAAGCGACAGCGCTGCGGGTTTTCCGATTCCAATACAAGAACAATCCCGTATATCGCACTTATTGCCAATGTTTTGGCATTGACAAAGAGAGCGTTTGCGCACTGACGCAGATCCCTTTTCTGCCCATCTCCTTCTTCAAAACGCATGAGGTGAAGACCACGGAATTCATCCCGGAACTGACCTTCCAAAGCAGCGGCACCACAGGAATGCAGCACTCCGTGCATCTCATCAAAAACGAGCTGCTCTACCGCCGCAGTCTGCTCGAAAGTTTCCGCCATTTCTACGGCAAACCCTCCGACTACGTCTTTTTAGCCCTGCTGCCCAACTACTTGGAGCAGCAGCACTCCTCGCTGATCTACATGATGGAAACGCTGATGCACAAATCCGGAGCTGATGACAACGGCTATTACCTTTACAATCACGAAGACCTATATCGGAAACTGACACAATTGCGGGACAATCATAAGAAGACCATCCTCTGGGGTGTCACTTTCGCCTTGCTGGACTTCGCCGAGCACTACCAGCTGGATTTCCCGGAGCTGATCGTGTTCGAGACCGGCGGAATGAAAGGCCGTCGCAAAGAGATGGTGAAGGAGGAACTGTACGGCATTCTGGAAAAGGCTTTCGGCGTACCCGACATCCACTCGGAATATGGCATGTGCGAACTGCTGTCGCAAGCCTACAGCAAAAGCGGAAACCTCTTCACCACCCCACCCTGGATGCGGCTCTCGCTACGCAACGAGAAGGACCCGTTAGACACCAGCGACTCCGTCAACACCGGTGTCATCAACGTCATCGATTTGGCCAATCTCTACAGCTGCAGTTTCATCGCCACGGAGGACCTGGGCCGCCGCCACCCGCAAGGGTTCGAAGTGTTAGGTCGTCTCGACCATTCGCAACTGCGCGGCTGCAATCTGATGGTGTTATAGAGACAGGGGGACAGTCGTCCGCCTGAGATATTCGTATTTTATGTATGTTTGCACCACTTGAAAAAAACGAGGCATAGTTATCGTAATCAATTCAAAAACAGATAATTAACAACAAATCAAATGAAAAAAGGAATCATAATTTCCATTGGATGCGCAATCGCTGTTCTCATCGGCATCGTTTTCATCTGCGCCACCACGGGAGACAAAGTGATGACCAAAGAGAAGGGTGTTTACATCGTGAACACCACCACCTTGACCCAGGATGTCATCGGCTATAACGGCACCACCCCGTTGAAAATCTACATCAAAGACGACAAAATCCAGAAAATCGAGGCCCTGCCCAACGAAGAGACCCCCGGATTTTTCGCCAGAGTACAAGAGAACCTGCTGAACAAGTGGAACGGCATGACCGTCAAGCAAGCCGCCACCGCCGAAGTGGATGCCGTGTCTGGCGCCACCTACTCCTCCAACGCGGTGATAGCCAACGTGAAAGCGGGCGTCAAATATTACCAAAAACACAAACGGTAGGGACGTATCGCATACGTCCAACGTATCGCATAACCACCCAAAACAACCCAACAATCCACAGGATATGCATCGGTCATCAAAACGCATCAGTATATCAGTGTTGCTGCTACTCATAGCGGCAGGGAACGCTTTTGCGCAGGGACCGGACACGATTCGCATGATGCAGTACAACCTGATGTACTACACCAACAACTCCGGGGTTTCGGGCTGCAACAGCGTCACGAACAACCTGGACAACAAGGATATCCACATCAAGACTATCTTCCAGCACGTGCAACCCACCGTGATGGGCGTGTGCGAGATGGGCGCCCAGAACCAATATGCCGACCGTTTGCTCAACAACGCCATCAACACCGACGGCATCGACTACTACCGTCGCGGTCCGCTCACCAGCCAGTCGGGCGGAACCATCGCCAACATGATCTACTACGACTCGCGCAAGCTGACCTTGTACAAATCAACCAACATAACCACTTCATACAGAGATATTAACGGATACACTTTCTACTACAATGCCGACAACCTGGCTTCGGGAGACACCATCTTCATGACCTTTTGGATCGGACACTTGAAAGCGGGCTCCGGCAACGCCAACGAAAACTACCGTCTGGCCCAGGTCCAGAAATTGATGAACCGCATCTCCAATTCAGGGATGCCGGGAAACCACACCTTCTCGGGCGACTTTAACATCTATTACAGCGAAGAGCCCGCATACAAAGAACTTACGGAGTATTCCAACAGTCTTTACCGCTTTTACGACCCTGTGAACAGTCCCGGCGATTGGCACAACAACCCGCAATTCGCCGCTCTGCACACCCAATCCACACGCAATCAGTCGGTGGATTGTTTCTCGGACGGCGGACTGGACGACCGTTTCGACATCATCCTGGTATCGCCCTATATCTACTATGGCAGCGACCGGGTGCATGTTGTGGAAGGCTCTTATCACGTGGTAGGTCAAGACGGCATGCGGTTCAACGGTTCTGTACTCTCCCCTATCAACAATTCGGTGCCCGACAACGTGGCCAACGCCCTCTTCATGCAGTCCGACCATTTGCCGGTAGTGATGGACTTGGCCATTGATGCACACGTGGGCCTGGCCGAGCGCACCACCGGCTTTTTTGTCAATGTCGTCAACCCCGTTCGGGAAAAGCTGCAGATTGAATGGCAAAGCGACTTCAATGATAATTGCATGATCAGTCTTTATTCCATAGACGGACGGCTCCTTGCCCGCTATCAGGAAAAACTGGAGGAAGGCACCAACCGTTTATCCTATCCATTTCCCTATGGCAAAGGGGCTTATCTTCTGGTTTTTCAGGACAAAAACGGTAAAAAAGCCATCAAAAAACTGGTCTCTTATTGACATTCTCTGAAAAATCACCAATCGAATCCGACATTATGTAAAAAAATGTATCTTTGCGCCGTCATTTATCATCATTTATAAATCAAAGAAAGAATTATGAGCGAAGTCGTTGTGAACCGTTATTCCGATGAAGATTTGGAAGAGTTCAAAGCCTTGATCGAGAAAAAAATCGAAGAGGCCAGAAAAAACCTCGAAGTCTATCAAGAGGCCTACAGCGGTGTCGGTAATGACACAAAAGACACGGCCCCGACATTCAAGAACCTTGAAGAGGGCAACCAAGTGCTTTCCAAAGAAGAGAACGGTCGTCTGATGGCTCGACTGGTGAAATACATCTCCAACCTGGAAGCCGCATTGGTACGTATTGAGAACAAGACTTACGGGGTGGACCGTATCACGGGCAAACTGATTCCCAAGGAACGCCTGAGAATCGTGCCTCACGCCACATTGGACATCGATACCAAATTACAAGAGAAGAAGAAATAATCTTTTCTGACGCAGACAAGGACAACCGCAATGCGTCCTCTCTTGAACATAGATGATTTGTCGCTCGAACTTCGTCGCGACACTCTATGGAATCCTATTTTAAACCACATCCAATTCTCCCTATATGAGGGAGAATCATTAGGGATAGTGGGGGAATCAGGATCGGGGAAGTCTGTCACAGCACTCTCCATCATGCGACTGCTAAACCCCAACATCGCCCGCTACCCTTCCGGCCGCATCCTTTTCCATCCGCAGAGAGAGGAGGAACAACCCCTTGATCTCCTGAAAGCCCCGGAATCCGTCATGCAGACGCTTCGGGGGAACCAAATCGGCATGATTTTCCAGGAACCGATGACCTCCCTCAACCCCGTCATCCGTTGCGGCGAGCAAATCACCGAACAGATTCTCCTGCACACGAAAGTCTCCGAAAAAGAGGCCAAAGAGCAGGTGCTCCATCTGTTCGACGAGGTGAAACTGCCACGTCCCGCGCAACTCTTCGACTCCTATCCGCACGAGCTTTCCGGAGGACAGAAACAGCGCATCATGATTGCGATGGCGATGAGTTGCAACCCTCGTCTGCTCATCGCGGACGAGCCGACCACCGCTTTGGACGTCACCATCCAAAAGAACATTCTCGAACTCATCCGCAGTCTGCAGGAGAAACACGGCATGGGGGTGCTCTTCATCACCCACGACCTCGGCGTGGTGGCCGAGATAGCCGACCGCGCCATCGTGATGTACAAAGGGAACATCGTGGAGGAAAACAGCGTCCGGAACATCTTTCTGAACCCCAAAAACGCTTACACGAAACAACTTATCGCCTGCCGTCCCTCCATGACCACCCGGCTCAGCAAACTCCCGCAAGTCTCCGATTTCGACGGCAACACCGATATCGACATGCAGCAGGTCTTCCAAAAGCTGACCGTCACCCCGAAGGAACGGGAAGCGGCGCACAAGGCACTCTATGCCGGAGACAGAATCGTCAGAGTCAAGAATCTGAACAAAATCTACAAGGTGAGGAAACGCAAGCTCTTCGAGAGACAGCATTATTTCCACGCCCTGCACGATATCAGCCTCGACATCTACGAAGGGGAGACCTTAGGGCTGGTCGGCGAATCCGGCTGCGGGAAAACCACCCTCGGGCGCTCCATGCTGCGGCTGATCGAGCCCACCTCCGGCGACGTTATCTATCGCGGGAAAAATCTCGTTCAGATGCCCGGTTCAGAGATGCGGAAGATGCGAAAAGAGATGCAAATCATCCTGCAAGACCCCTACTCTTCCCTCAATCAAAGGCTCACCATCGGCGAAGCCCTGATGGAGCCGATGCGCGTGCACGGCATTCTCTCCAACGACAAAGAGCGGAAAAAACGTGTCATCGAACTCCTGGAGCGCGTCAGCCTCAACGAATCCCACTTCTACAGGTATCCGCATGAGTTCTCCGGCGGACAGCGACAGCGCATCTCCATCGCGCGCGCCCTGGCCGTCAACCCGAAGTTCATCATCTGCGACGAGTCGGTGTCGGCCCTCGATGTCTCCGTACAGGCACAAGTGCTGAACCTGCTCAACGAATTGAAAGCCGAATACCATTTCACCTATATCTTCATCTCCCACGATTTGTCGGTGGTGAAGTTTATGGCCGACCGCATCGCGGTGATGCAGCAAGGGGTCATTGTGGAGACCGGCGAAGCCGACACGCTTTGCAAAAATCCCAAAACAGAATACACTCAAAAACTAATCAGTGCAATTCCGAAAGGAATTCAACGCCAATAAATACACTGGTTACGTATCTATTGTATTTTGTATACTTTTTTTGCCATTTTTACGGATGCAAAATAAAAAAATGTATTTTTGCACGTTTTTTTTAGATGCACCAACAAATGATGAAAGAGAGAAAACATACGCCAACACAGATTTTAAAGCTCATTACCCGCATCGGTATTGGCGCGCTTTTCATCGTCTCCGCGATTTTCAAACTTCTTTCTTTAGACCAATTTGAGCTCTACATCTACAGTTTCAATCTCATGAGCCTTACCCTGTGCGGAGTGGTGGCGCGCGTGGTCATCGCATGCGAGCTCCTTGTCGGTGCCTTACTGATCATCAAAGTGAAATACAGACCCGTCTGGTGGCTCACCCTGCTGATGCTCATCGGGTTTTCGCTACTGCTCCTATACGTCATCTTCTTCCGCCACGACGACAACTGCCACTGCATGGGGGAGATTGTCAAACTCCATCCCGTGGCATCACTCATCAAGAATATCGTAATCATTGCGTTAATGATGTTCGTCCGCAAGGAAGACGACTACCAGTTCCGGGGCAAGACACTCGCTCTTGCGGGCGTCTGCATCGCCGCCATCGCGCTGCCTTTCGCCCTCTTCCCCATCGACGACGTTTACACGCTCTTCTCCAAAAACGAGCTTGACTTCAACGAAACCTCCTACAATGCACTCATGGCAGACTCCACCATGCAGGAGGTGAATCTGGACAACGGAAACTACCTCGTGGGAATCGTCTCCACCGGGTGTCCCTACTGCAAGACCAGCTGTTTGAAAGTGTCTGAGATTGTTGCACACAACCAACTGGACACCAGCCGTATCGTCTATTTCGTCTGGGGCGACACCACGGCACTGCCCGGTTACCAAAAAGAGACGAAAACGGAGTCTTTCAACTACGTTTTCATCTCCGGCATGCAGGCCATTCGGGTCGCCAACGGGCATTTCCCCACCTATCTGTACATTCAGAACGGCGATGTGGTGAAGACAGCGGACCTGCGTCATCTCACCGAAAAATCGATCATTGAACACTTGGATTAGAATTAACAAACATATACGGATTTTAACATTATTTCTCATCAAAAACAACCACAATGGCTTTAAGCGAGAAAAAAAAGCGTGACATCTATAACTATTATTCAGAAAACGGTTTCCATCACTCAACAGATGCAATTGTGGAAAAGCTGGAGATTTGCCATAAGACTTTTTTCAACCGATACGGGACCAAGGCGAATTCGATAGAAATCGCCTGGAATTATTGGCAGAATCTTTGCGCCGAAAAGTGGACTTCCATTATGAAAAATTGCAACCACAGCGTAGAAGAGCTGACCATGATCGTGTACAATTTTTACAAAATCAGGTTTGAGAATCCTTTTTATTACGAATACACACGCGACCAACGCAAATACCTGGATCCTGACTCCTTTTTCTTCACCGCATTGCAATCCATACTGGAGAAAGGGAAGAAATGTTTTCATATCCAAGAGAATCTGAACATAAAAGCCTATATCACCTTTCTGTTGAACAACATGTTCCTGATTGACACAGAGCATTACAACAAACCTGAAGTGTTCAGATTCATCCTTTATCCCGCACTGACGGAGCGCGGAATGGAACTGTTTATGGAGACCCCCTTTGCATAAATAAAAATCGTATCTTTGCGCCAAAAAGAAATGGAGATGAAAACTCTGCGTCAACAATTTTTGGCACATATAGGACAAACCTCCCCCGAGCCGCTGCTTCTGGAAGTAGCGCAGGCGGAGGGTGTCTTTTTTTATACCCCTGAAGGGAAACGCTACTACGATTTGGTCTCAGGCGTCTCGGTCAACAATGTCGGTCACGCGAACCCTGCCGTGATTTCAGCCGTGCAGAGACAAGCCGCTGATTACATGCACGTTATGGTCTATGGCGAATTAGTGGAGCACCCGCAAGTGCAATACGCCCGCCAAATCGCCGAACTGCTGCCCGATCCGTTAGACAGCGTCTATTTTGTCAACTCCGGCAGCGAAGCGGTCGAAGGGGCGCTGAAGCTGGCGAAACGATACACCGGACGCCACAAGATGATGTCGATGCACTGCGCCTACCACGGTTCCAACCACGGTTCGCTCAGCATGATGGCCTCCCCGGAGGGCGACACTTGGAAAGCGCCTTTCCAGCCGTTGCTGCCCGAAGTGGAGTACCTCTGGTTCAACAACTTCGACGACCTCGGCCGCATTGACGAGGAGACCGCCTGCGTGCTGGTGGAGCCCGTACAGGGCGAAGCAGGGGTTATCCCCCCGAAAGACGGCTACCTGCAAGCCCTCCGCGAACGTTGCCATGAAACCGGCACGATGCTGGTTTTCGATGAGATACAGACGGGTATGGGGCGCACCGGTGCCATGTTCGCCATGCAGAAATACGGCGTGACCCCCGATATCGTATGTCTGGCAAAGGCCTTCGGCGGCGGCATGCCGCTCGGCGCCTTCATCTCCTCAAAAGAGATTATGGACACCCTGCAGCGCAATCCCGTCTTGGGACATATCACCACCTTCGGCGGGCATCCCGTGTGCTGCGCCGCCGGTTTGGCCGCTCTGAACTATAACCTTGTCAACCATCTGGTTGACAGTGTCGAAGAGAAGGGAAAACGCTACGAAGAAGCTTTGAAAAACGCCCCGCACGTGCAGGAGATCCGCCGCAGCGGTCTGCTGATGGCCGTGGAACTCGGTTCTTCCGAAAAACTCTTCAAGATGATGGAACTCTTCAAAGAAAACTGCATCATGAGCGACTGGTTCCTCTTCTGCGACACCGCCTTCCGCATCTCCCCTCCGCTGACCATCTCGAATGACGAGATTGATGATTCGTGCCGGATTATTCTGCATTGTCTGGAATCTCTGTGAACATGTTACAATCCGACCTGTTGCAGACCCCTATAGAATTCCTGAAAGGAGTTGGCGAAAAGCGGGGCGCTGTGCTCCGAAAGGAGTTCAACATCCAGACTTTCAACGACCTGCTCTACTATTTCCCATACCGCCACATTGACAAATCGCACGTGTATCACGTCCGCGACATCGTGAACGACGGCGGTTACATCCTCTTGCGCGGCACCATCGGCAACATCCGCATTGTGGGGCAAATGCGCGCGCAACGGCTCACCGCGCAATTCACCGACGAGACCGGCTCCGTCGAATTAGTCTGGTTCAACGGCATCCGCTGGGTGCAGGACGTGCTGAAATCGCGCAAGGAGTTCGTGATTTTCGGCAAACCGACCCTCTTCAACAACAGATGGAACATCACCCATCCTGAACTCATTGACCCCGCCCAACAGCAGAACTCCCCCGTCTCGCTGCGATTCCAACCGCTCTACAACACCTCCGAAACCGCCAAGAAGAAATCGCTGGACTCCAAGGCGATATCCAAACTGACAGCCAACCTGCTGGCACAGGTCAAGGACATCATCCCAGAAACGATGCCCCGCGAAATGGTGGAGGAGCTGCACCTGATGACCCTGCGCGACGCACTGGTCAACATCCATTACCCCGAAGACAACCAGAAACTGTCACAAGCCACGTTGCGGCTGAAATTCGACGAGCTCTTCTTCACGCAACTCAGATTACTGAAGCTCAAACTGATAAACACCAACCGCTTCAAGGGATTTGTCTTCTCGCAAGTAGGAGACCACTTCAACACATTCTATAAAGAATGCCTGCCGTTCGACCTGACCAACGCACAGAAACGGGTGCTCAGGGAGATTCGCGGCGACGTGGGCAGCGGCCGTCAAATGAACCGTCTGCTGCAAGGCGACGTGGGCAGCGGAAAGACCATCATCGCGCTCTTCAGTATGCTGTTAGCCATCGACAACGGTTACCAAGCCTGCATGATGGCGCCCACGGAAATCCTTGCCACGCAACATTACGAAAAAATCAGCAAACAACTGGAGCCCTTGGGATTGCGTGTCGAATTCCTCTCAGGCTCCACCAAGACAGCCAAACGCAAAGAGCTGCTCGCAGACTTGCAGAACGGGCAGGTCAACATCCTCATCGGCACCCATGCGCTCATCGAAGACAACGTGGTCTTCAACAAATTAGGAATTGTGATTATTGACGAGCAACACCGTTTCGGCGTGGAGCAACGGGCAAAGTTGTGGCGCAAGAGCGGTGTCATTCCGCCGCACATCTTGGTAATGACCGCCACGCCGATCCCGCGGACGCTGGCCATGACCCTCTACGGCGACCTGGATGTCTCCGTCATTGACGAGTTGCCCGCCGGACGAAAGCCCATCGTCACGCAGCACTATTACGAGAAAGACCGCCTCAAAATGTTCGGTTTCCTGAAACAGCAGATTGCGGAAGGACGGCAAGTTTTCATCGTCTATCCCCTGATTCAGGAATCGGAAGCGCTGGACTTGCTGGACTTACAAGCAGGCTACGAGGCCATTGAGCGCAGTTTCCCGCCACCGGAATACAGCATCGGTGTGGTACACGGCAAGATGAAGGCCGAGGAGAAGGATTACACCATGAACTGCTTCAAGAAGGGGCAGATCCAGATTCTGCTCTCCACCACCGTGATCGAGGTGGGCATCGACGTACCGAACGCCACGGTGATGGTCATCGAAAACGCCGAACGGTTCGGGCTCTCGCAGCTTCACCAGTTGCGCGGGCGCGTGGGCCGGGGCGGCAACCAATCGTACTGCATCCTCATGTCCAAATACGAGCTCTCCACCGAAGGTCGCAAGCGTCTGAAAGCCATGGTGGAGACCAACGACGGCTTCGAAATCGCCAACTTCGACCTGCAGCTGCGCGGTCCCGGCGACCTGCAAGGCACGCGCCAAAGCGGCATGCTCGACTTCAAAATCGCCGACCTCACCAAAGACGAGAAGCTGGTGGCCTACACCCGCAACTACGCACAGCAAGTGTTGGACAAAGACCCGGACCTCTCCTTGCCAGAGCACAAACGTCTCGCGGAAACATTGGAGAAACAGGTGCAAAAGGAGACCAACTGGAGCGTAATCAGCTAATACCTGACCTTTAAAAACACGTAGAGACGCGATGAATCGCGTCTCTACGACAGGGTTTCACAAAAACCGAAAATTATTTGCGAATATCCATTTCCTTCAACAGGTAACCGGCACCGCCGAACTTGTCGATGACGAAGAGGACATAACGAACGTCAACGTTGATACAGCGTTGCAATTCGGTGTTGAAGACGATGTCGCTGCTCAAAGCCTCCCAGTTGCCGTCGAAAGCCAAACCGATGAGCTCGCCGTTGCCGTTCATGATCGGGCTTCCGGAGTTACCGCCGGTGATGTCGTTATTAGAGAGGAAGCAGACGTGCATGGTGCCGTCCTTATCCAAATATTGACCGAAATCTTTCTTCAGGATGAGGTCTTTCAGCTTGGCGGGAACGTCAAACTCGAAGTCTCCGGGAACCTCTTTTTCGAGAATACCCTTCGTGGTGGTGTAGTAGTTATAGTGCACACCGTCAGCGGGATAGTAGTCGCAGATGGTACCGAAGGTGGTACGCATGGTGCTGTTGGCATCCGGATACATCGGGGTGGAAGCGTTCATCTCCTTCAAGGCTGCGATGAAAGTGCGGCGCGGGACCTCCAGCTGATCATCAATCTGGAAGACAGCGGTGTTTGTGATAATGTATTGGAAGATAGCCTGATAATACTGATAAGCGGGATCGCTTTCCAGCACTTTGTTGGAAGGTTTGTTAACGAATTTCTCGAAATTCTCCTTGCTGACAAAGATGGAGTTCAACATCGCTTTTTCAAATGCGTCATAATTGCCCTTGTAATTCTTCGTGAAGAAAGTGAGGTCGGGACGATTGTTTTCAGCGTGATTATTCCAGGTCTTCAGAGCGGCCACCACGAGTTTAGCCTCCGTGGCGGGATCGGTGTCATTGTTGTAATTGTCGAAATTCTTCAGCAATTTCTCCACTTTGGAGTCGTCGTATTTCTTCTGACCCTTGTCGAGTTTCATTTGTCCTTGGAGACGCAAAGTAGCCAACAGCGTGGGAGATGCGCTGAACTGCAGGTTGGCATTCATCACGGATTTATATCTTGCACCGTCAACAGATTTGCAGATCTTCTCGATTTCGCTCAGACATTTGCCGTACTTTTCTTTACGAGCCTTGTCAGCGTTAATCCATTTGGTCAGTTCAGCCTCTTGTTTTGCCTTGGATTCCACCACTTTAAGGGCGATCAAGCTCTTCACCTCACCATGCTGGTTTTTCCAGTAGTTAGCCAAGCCAGCGTGTTTGTCAGCATATTGCAGATTCACCTTTTGTGAAGACTCCATGGCGTCGTGCATCACGGGAAGCATCACATCGAGAGGCTCGTAAATTGCCGGAGCGTTGATATTGATCTCGTTCTGCACCTCGTAAGAGGTCATGAAGCGGTTGGTGGTGCCGGGATAACCCCAAATCATGGTGTAATCACCAGGCTGATAACCCTTCAAGCTGATGGGCAGATAGTGTTTCGGTTTCATCGGGACATTGTCCTTGGAATATTTCGCGGGGGAACCGTCGGGGGCGGTGTAGATGCGGAACACAGTGAAGTCGCCGGTATGACGAGGCCACATCCAGTTATCGGTATCGCCGCCGAATTTACCGATGGCACTCGGGGGAGCCACCACAAGGCGCACGTCCTCATACATGGTGTACACGAACATGTAGTACTCGTTGCCTTCATAGAAGGGTTTCACCACCACTTTGTAGCGGCCGTCGGCGGAATTGTCCTTTTTCAGTTTCTTGATGGCCTCTTCCACGTATTTTGCGCGGTCGTTTTCGGAAGTGTTGTTGTCCACTTTGGCCAACACGATGCTGGTCACATCTTCCATTCTTTCAAGAAAATGCACATGGAAATCCACGGGAAGTTCCTCTTCCTTGCTCATGGCGAAGAAGCCGTTGTTGAGGTAGTCATGCTCCACGGAGGAGAGTGCGACCACTGAAGAGTAACCGCAGTGGTGGTTGGTGAACATCAGACCGTCTTTGGAGACAATCTCGCCCGTGCAGAAGCCGTCGCCGAGTTGCACGATAGCGTCCTTCAGGGAGGAGTGGTTGATGTCGTACAGTTGCTCAGCGGTCAGTTTCAGACCCATCTTCTGCATCTGTGCATAGTTGTAATTTTTGATGAACATCGGCAACCACATGCCTTCATCAGGCGGATTCACGGCGAAAACCGGTGCCGTGATGGCCATCACTGCCAGTAACAGCAGTTGTTTTTTCAGAAATGTTAATACCTTCATTTGTTTGTTTTTTTATTTGTTGAATTGTTTGATTTTTGTTTTTGATTAGCGACCGGCGAGCCTGTTCACTATTCACTTTTACCAATAGATGCTCCCTCCTCCTGATTTGCTACATTATTTTTTTGAGGATTTTCCAAATCGCTGAAAATCCGCTTGTTGAAAACAATGGCAAGGACGATGCCCACGGTAATGCAGGCATCCGCGAAGTTGAAGATGGCCGGGAAGAAGTAGGAGCCGCCCCAGAGCGGGAACTTTTCGGGAATAAGGAAGAGCTTCAGGTAGAACATATCCACCACCTTGCCGAAAAAGAAGGGTGCATAGCCGTGGCCGGGCGACCACTGCGCCACCTCCAGGAAGTTGCTCTCGGTGAAAAAGAGACCGTAGAACATACTGTCGATGATGTTCCCGAACGCACCGGCAATGACCAGGCAGAAGACCGTCAGCACCACGCCGTCCATCTTGTCGCGTTTCACCAGCCGGGCGAAGTACCAACATAGCAGCCCCACCAAACCAACACGGAGCAGGGAAAGCAACAATTTACCCACTTGCTGCCCGAAACTGATGCCGAACGCCATCCCTTCGTTTTCCACAAAATGGAGATTGCACCATTGGCCCAACAACGGAATCGTCTGACCTATCGACATGTGTGTTTTCACCCAAAATTTGATGATTTGATCAATGATGATGAGCAAAAGCACCACAACCGCCCCAATCCACGCGTATTTCTTTTTCAATTTATCTGTTTTTTAATCTGAATAATGACTTGTCCCCCTAAGGGACGGCAAAAATATAAAAATATCAAATATGTTCAAAGCCCGCTCGATTTTTTCCTGATGATTAAAATGCAAAAACAAATATTTTGCCGGATAATAAAATGAATTGATGGTACGTTACGAAATATTTTATATTTTTGCGATTCGTTTTATAAAATGAAGATTTATGAAAAAGTTGAAAGTATTTTTGCCGATAATGATGGCCTTGGTTGGCGTGCTGTTTTTCGCTCAATGCAAGAAAGACCACTCCTGCAACATGCGGGTCACCTGCTATTATTCCGAGGACGGCATGAACGGCGACTCGGTGGTGCCCTTCGCACTCATCTCCTTCGACACTGTCAAATACAACGCCGGATTGGCCATCGACCCCGCCATTTCAAGTGTGCAGGATGTTCCGACCAATGCCAGCGGCGTTTTCACGTACACCCTCAAATACCCCGCCTTGCTGATTGTCAACGCAGTGAAGTATGACACCATCGACGGCATTGCCAAGAAATACACCGGCACCACGCAAGTCCAGGTGAACGAAGGTGAGACGACCGACAAGACCATCTTGATGGTTGAGACTAACTAAATCCTTGATTTTGAATAGGAAACACCTTAGTTATCTATTTCTATTAATCGCATCTCTCCTGCTCGCCATCGTCGTGTTGTGGCGCGGACATGTGCTGAAAGTCCCAAACCTTCACATTGCCAAGCTTGAGAGGAAACAACCAGAACGTAGCGACACGCTTTCCGTGTGCCTGTTTTACCATGCTGCCGATTACTTTGTATATCAAGGGTCTGTCATCGGTTTCCAATACGATATTCTGAAACAATTGGAAAAAGATTTCCACCGGCCCGTGGACATCACCATCGAGGCCGACGCTGAAAGCATGTTCCTCACCGCCCTTTCCAACAAATACGATATCGTCTGCTTCGACTTCGACAAGTCCAACTTCGAACCCTACTACATCACCGTTTCCGAGCCGATTGTATATACCTATCCTGTGCTGATCATGCGGAAGAAAGATTCCGCCTACGACACGCTTCCGCATTTGGTCCACACCTCCGCAAAGTATTACAATCAACTGGATTTCGGCTCATTGGAAAACCCGAAATCTTGGAAAGTGCAACACAACCCCGACTTGGCCATCGAGGATTTGATGGACATGCTGGTGGACAAGAGCATCGATTACGCCGTGTGCAACTACAATGTGGCCATCACCCTGATGCCGTTCTACACACAGCTGACCATCGGACCGCGGGTGGGCGAGAACTTCCCCCGCACCTGGATTCTGAACAACCACAACAAAGCATTCAACGACTCCATCAATCAATGGCTTGCCAATTTCAAGGAGACCAACAAATACCAGTCTCTTTGCGAAAAATATTTGTCGCCCCACTCCTACATCATCTCACGCTCGTTCGGCAAGAGCAAGAACAGCACGTCGCACTATGACGGGGTGCTGAAAAAGGCGGCGGCCCGCTACGATTTCGACTGGCGGCTGATCTCGGCCATTATCTACCAGGAGTCGCGGTTCATTCCCGACTTGGTGGGTTTCGGCGGCAGCTATGGCGTGATGCAGATGATGCCTGTCACCTGCGAACGCTACGGCATCACCGACTCTTCGTCCGTGGAAGAGCAAATCTGGGCCGGTGCGAGATACATCTCGTTCCTGTGCAACATTTTCAAAGACAAAGTGGATACCGCGGACCTCTATTATTTTGTGGCGGGTGCCTACAACTCCGGTCCCGGACACATCCTCGACGCCATTGAACTATGCAAGAAATATGAAGACGACCACACCAAATGGTCAAAAGTATCGGAATATCTGATCAAGAAATCACATAAAGAGTATTACCGCGACCCTGTGGTAAAATGCGGGTATTATCCTGGAAAGCACACTGTCAACTACGTGGAAGAGGTGATGACGCGTTACAACGGGTTCGCCATAACAAAGGAACAATGAAAGTATTAGTAATCGGACGCGGTGGCCGCGAACACGCCATCGCTTGGAAAATGGCCCAATCGGCTCTGAAACCTGAGATTTTTGTCGCCCCGGGCAATGTCGGAATGCGGCTCATCACCGGACAGACCGGCGCACAAGTGACGCTGGTGAACATCGACGAAAACGCGACCGAAGCGTTGCGCGATTTCGCCATAGAGAACCATATTGACCTGACCGTGGTTGGACCGGAAGCCGCGCTTGCCAACGACATCGCCACGGTGTTCCGCACCGCCGGGCTGCGCATCTTCGCCCCGACAGCCGCCGCTGCCCGCATCGAAAGCAGCAAGGAATTTGCCAAAGATTTGATGCGGAAGTACCACATTCCCACCGCCGCCTACCGCACGTTCGAGGATTACGAGGCCGCCAAGCAGTATCTTGACGAGCAGGGCGCTCCCATCGTCATCAAGTACGATGGATTGGCTGCCGGCAAGGGCGTGGTGGTCGCTATGTCCACGGAAGAAGCCGACAACGCATTGAAAGACATGCTATTGGACAACCGTTTCGGCAAAGGCAAGGTGGTGATGGAAGAGTTCCTGCAAGGCCCCGAATTCTCGCTGCTCACATTGGTCAACGGCGAACAGGTCGTGCCGCTCGTCATTGCACAGGACCACAAACGCGCCTATGACGGCGACAAGGGTCCGAACACCGGCGGAATGGGGGCTTACGCGCCCGTTCCCGTCATCCCGCAGGCGCAAATCGACTGGGCAGTGGAGCACATCATGAAACCGACCGCAAAAGCCTTGATGACAGAGGGTTGTCCCTTCTGCGGAGTCCTCTACGGCGGCTTGATGCTCACGAAAGAGGGTCCGAAAGTGATCGAATTCAACGCCCGCTTCGGCGACCCCGAAACGGAGGTGGTACTGCCCAAGCTCAAAAGCGACCTCACCCAGATGATCCTGGATGTGCTGGACAACAAAGAGGTCAAGCCCGAATTTCATGAAGAGGCATTCTTGGGTGTGGTGTTGGCGGCCAAAGGCTACCCCGGGAGCTATTCCAAAAACATCCCGCTGAACAATCCCGCCGGCATTCCGCAACAGGTCTTCTGCATGGGTGTAAAAGAGGAAAACGGACAACTGCTCTCCAACGGCGGCCGCGTGCTGTTCGTGGTGGGCAAAGGCACAACCCTCAAAGAGGCGCAGCAAGATGCCTATCAAGGCGTTGCCAGGATGGCACATCCCGACCTCTTCTTCCGCAACGACATCGGCTGGCAGGCACTGTAGCCCATATCGCCACCATGATTTCCATTTGTAGGGACGCGCCATGGCACGTCTCTACTTTTGTTATGCCATCTCTTTTTTCCAACGGAAATAACCGAGGACTGCCACAATCACATACACACAGTAGAGAATCCCCGTGGGATAGAGTCCCTTCCAGAAGTAGAGTGCCACGCAAACCACATTGACGGCCACCCAAAAGAACCACTGCTCGATATACTTTCTGGAGAGCATCCACATGGCGACGATGCTGAGGGCGGTGGTGAACGCATCGCCGACCGGTACCGGACTGTCGGTACAGGTACGTAATATCAGGTAAAGAAGCAGCCAAAGGAGAGCGGAAACGAGCGACAACGGCAGCCAAAGCCGCTTGGGTGTGCGGCAGATTTCCAGTTCCCCCTTCTCCAATCCCGGTCTCCCGCTCCCACGCCTGCGCGAAACCGTCCATTTCAGCAGACCATAGACATTTGCCCCGATGTAATAGACTTGCAACGCGGCATCCGCATAGAATTTGCCTGTTATATAGACCGTCACGTAAAACAGCGACATCAGGATGCCGACCGGCCAGAGCCAGACACTGGCCTTGTATTCCAGAAAAAGATAGGTCAACCCGATGACCGCTGCGATAATCTCGATAATCTGATCCATGGACATAACTCGTCAAAAAAAAATTCGGCGGCAAAAATACAATATTCACCGATTCGCCGTTACACCTCATCAACGGGAGGTTGTTCATAAAATATGCCAAACCAATTGGATATTTGGCAAATATCTGTTATTTTTGCAGGTTGTGTTTTTCAGATGAAGAAGTTTACATCCACATATTGTCCCAAAGTCCTTTGCACACTCACCCTGATGGCAGTGCTGCTGCTCTCGTCGCCCGTCTTTGCGCAGAACGGCAAGAGCAGCACGCAGCTCAAAAAGGACAAGCAGAAGATTGAAAATGAGATTGCCAACACGCAAAAACTGCTGAAAAAGAACGAATCGAACCAAAAAGCGGCCGTGCAGCAGGCAGCTCTCCTCCGTCAGCAAATCCAGAACCGCGAGAAGATGATCACCAATCTGAACTCACAAATCATCCAAATGGAGGACGAGCAAGAGCAGAACACACAAGAAATCAAGCAATTGGAAAAGCGTCTGGCCTACATGAAAGCAGATTACGCGCAGATGGTGTATAACGCCTACCGGAACCGCCGACTACTCGACAAAGTGACCTTCATCTTAGCCGCCGAAGATTTCTCCCAAATGTTCCGCCGTATGCGCTATTTCGCCATCTTCTCCAGAAACGTCCGGGAACAGTCGGAACGCATCCACAAGACCACCCAAGAGTTGACGAAAAAAAACGAGGAGATTGTGATGCTGAAAAACGACAAGCTGGTCACACTCTCCTCCAAAGAAAAGGAAATCAAGAATCTGGAAAACGACCGGCGGAAGAAGACACAGAACGCTGAAAAGCTCAGGAAGGAGTCGCAGAAGCTGAATGCGGACCTGAAGAAAAAACAGCAACAGCGCAAGGAGCTTGACGCGGCTATCCAACGTGCCGTGAAGGCGGAAATCGCGAAAGCCAACGCGGAACGTTCCAAAAAGAGCGGCAAATCGTCTGGCGGAAAAGCCTCGTCAGGAAGCTCCTCTGCTTCATCTGCCTCTTCGTCAACCAGTTCGTCAACATCCTCAAGAGCAACCACCGCCATCACGCTGACGCCCGAAGAGGCCACCCTGAACACCTCCTTCATCAATAACAAAGGAAAACTGCCATGGCCCGTGGCAAAAGGAGCCAAAGTGAGCGACTTCGGCAACTATCCCCACCCTGACGTGCCCTCCGTACAGATTGAAAACCACGGCATCGACATCATGGTGGAGGCCGGCACTCCCGCACGGGCGGTGTTCGACGGCGTGGTCACCGGCGTCATGAATATCATGGGAACCACCGTTGTGATGATCCGACATGGAGAATATCTCACTGTTTATCAAAACCTTTCATCTGCAAGAGTGAAGAAAGGAGACAAAGTGACAACAAAGCAAACCATCGGCATGGTGGCCCAAAGTCAGACCTCCAACACCTATGAACTGCACTTCGAGATTTGGAAAAACGACCGATATGTGAACCCCAACGAATGGTTGGCAAGAAGATAACGTCCCTATGATCATCAAAACCGCCATATACCTGCAAAGCGAGGCAGACTGGCGCAAATGTCCCGCGCCCAACCTCCCCGAATACGCCTTCATCGGGCGCTCCAACGTGGGAAAATCCTCACTCATCAATATGTTGGTGAACAACAAAAGTCTGGCCAAAACCTCCTCAAAGCCAGGCAAAACACAGACTATCAACCACTTCCTCATCAACAAAAACTGGTATCTTGTGGACCTGCCCGGGTACGGTTTTGCCAAAACTTCCAAAACGAACCGGGAGAAATGGCAAAAGATGATTTCCGACTACCTGATGTTCCGCGAAAACCTGCAACTGGTCTTCGTTCTGGTGGATGCCCGCCTCGAACCTCAGCAAATCGACATCGCCTTCATCAACAATTTAGGCGAGAAAGGCATACCTTTCGCCATCATCTTCACCAAAACCGACAAAAACTCAACAAGCAAAACGATGAGCAATGTACAGAAGATGAAAAACGTGCTGGCGGAAAGCTGGGAAGAGCTGCCCTCCATGCTGAAATCCTCCGCCGTCTCCGGCACAGGCAAGGAGGAAATCCTGTGTTTTATCGAAGAAATCAACGACCAATATCATTCAAATACCGCATTATGATGAAAAAAACCATCTATCCTCTGGTGGCAGTTCTGCTTATCCTGGCTTGCTGCTGTTGCAAGACCTCCAAAAAAAGCGTCTCCAACGGCAATTATCCCCTGATAGGCACCCAATGGAACCTCTCAGCCCTGGAAGGCGAGGAGATCGGCGCTGATTTCGCCCTCCGCCCCTTCATCACCTTCGACTCCGTTGGCAACATCACGGGAAACCTCGGCTGCAACACCTTTTTCGGCACCTACAGCGCGAACAAAAAGCAGAAAATGACCCTCGAATTCCAAGGTTCCACCAAACGACTGTGCCAACAGATGAGCGTTGAACGCCGTTTCATCAAAGCACTGAAACAAGATATCGTCCGATATAAAATCCACGGCAACGAACTCATTCTCCTGGCGGCAGATGACCTCGAAATCATGCGTTTCACCGGCGTGGACCTCGGCAAAGTGGAATAACGCTACAGCATTGGCGTGCAGTTCAACAATTCGGGAAGGGACTCCCTTTTCCACGAATCAATCAAAGACAGGACAAGAATCCTGTCTTTTTTGGTATCTCCGGTTCCCAAATCCATGTCTCTGTGAAACAATGCCCGTGTTTCCGCGGGCTTGAATCCGAACCGGTCATAAAACGGGACAAGACGGTCCTCGCTGGGAATGAGGAATATAAACGCGGCATCCAGCTTCTTGCATTTTTCCAACGACCTAAGGATCAGCTTAGAAGAGATTCCCCGATGCTGATATTCCGGATCAGTGGCAACACCGTAAAGATAGACCCCAAAACCGCAATCCGTGTGACAAGGAATCATCGAGACCATCGAGACCACCTGCCCATCCAACCGTTCCACCTCCGTGAAATCGTTGAAATAATACCGGGCGAGAAACGGATAGACCGAATCATCCTCGCCGAAACAGCGATGCCATATCCGCACTATGTCATGCATATCCGAAGTCAACTTCATCGCCTGCGCTTTGTAGGCTAACCGAAAGGGCTCGTATGACATTTTCGACTTACGGAGACCCGGCACGCCCAAATCCTCTTCGCGATTGATATAGAGGAAGTTTTCAGGAAGATGCAGGGCAAACTGGTGGTTAATCATCTGATAGACCCCTTCATACCGGATATCGGCTTTCTCCACATGGGTACAGAACATCTCTGGGTTGATGGCCGAACCATAGGTGAATGCCACAATCCGGTTATCGACATAGAGTACGCCGCCTCTCAATTGCAGCTCCTCGAAATGGCGGAAGGCCCTCTGAATGGTCTCAAACTCAGCTTGGGCGGATTCAAGGTCTGTATGTTGGGATGTCCACGAGCGTTCCAGACGCATACAATCCTCGATATGATCAACCGTGAGCGGCTCGTAGTGATAGGAATAGAGGGACTTGAACTTGTTGACATGATTACGCTTTTGCGCATATTTACGGCCTTTCAACAGGCGCAAATCCTCCACCCTGTAGATATAGTCGGCAAAATCGCGGTTTTTGTCGAAAAGAAACTCACCGGGCAGCTGACGTTGCAGCATTTCACACTCCGACTCGGCGAGCCCAATCAGAGACAAAGGCTGTTCGAGTCGGGCGGCGTCCTCCTCAACAAGAGGAATGATATCCGGATAGTAGGGCTCATCCTCTTGCGACAGCACAACATACGCCACTCTTCGTTCACCGTTGATGTTGACTCTGACGACCATCCAGCCCTCATACTCGGCATATAACGTGTGATAATAGTCTTGCCAGCAGAAAAGATTGGTAAATGTACGGTCACACGTCTGTGAACGTTTCGCCATATAGGGCAGGAAACGGTCCCGACAGATAATCTCCAAAGGACGAAAATCCAACATACTCTATATATTACATTATAAAAAACAGACCTCTTTCGGTGAGGAAAGAGGTCTTGTAGGGATTGAATAACGATCAGAGGTTATTAGCGTTTGCCTTGGGTTTGTGAGCCCACGCGAGCCATGGCGCAACGGAAACCGATATAATCCGTAGCCTCATCCTCGTCCAAATAACGGCGGGTACCAGGGGAAGACCAGTAAGGAATGTCCTTCCAAGAACCGCCCTTATAGACACGGGCTTGATCGCTCACGAGTGAGAAATCGTAGTTACCCGCACCCTTAGAGTACATCAAGTCAGTGGCCTCGGTGCTGGTGGTGGCGTTCTTCCAGTCATCAACGCTCTTCAGAGACTGCCAGTCACCATCCAAATAGTTTTTATTGTCAGCGGCGCGGTAGTTACGGCGTCTGTCATTCTTGAAGTCAGAAACGGGAACCATGGGGATCTTACCCACGCTGTCACGTTCGGCAACAGTACCGTCTTCCAGCAGTTTCTTGGTTTCGAAGTAGTTACCACGGAACGGGTTGTATTCCGTCACATCGTCGTGGGAAGTCTGTCTGTAAACATCCATCACCCATTCGGAAACGTTACCGCCCATTTGATACAAGCCATAGTCGTTCGGCCAGTCGGACTTGACCTCCTTGGTGTAGAAGCCATTGTCGTTGAGTGCGCTGGCAACACCCATGTAGTCGCCACGTCCGCGGCGGATATTGTTAATGAAGTCACCATAGTATTTTTTGTCATCTGTACGGAGTTGCTGACCGTTCCAGGGATAGACCTTACGTTCCAACACGCGCTCGTTGAGGGTGTTGCCGACGGTGGAGTAGGCGGCGTATTCCCATTCAGCCTCTGTAGGCAGTCTATATTTCGGCAGGAGGATACCGTCTTCCATCTTAACGTTGCGATATTCACCGCTGGAGATGTAGCGGAGACGCTTTTGGCCTTCAGCCTCATAAGACTCGTAGGTCAGGTAGGCGTCGGTATTGAAGTAACCTTCTGCGGAAGGAGTTTCAGCGAACTCAATATAACCGCGATCGACCAGAATCTGCTCATTGACACGGTCGGTACGCCAAGCGGCATAGTTGGTAGCCTGAAGCCAGTTCACACCCACCACTGGATAGTATCTGAAAGCAGGGTGGCGGAAGTAATATTCCACCTGAGCTTCGTTATAACCCAAACGGTCACGCCAAACAGCCTCATCCGGAACAGCATTGTCGTAAACCACCTTCAGGTCTTGCGGGATGAAGACGCGTTCCAGCCAATAGAGGTATTCAAGATAATCGACATTGGCGATTTCGCATTCATCCATGTAGAAAGAAGCAACGGAAACGCGGCGGGGCGTGTTGTTCCAATCCTTCATCACATCCTCTTCCATCTGTCCCATCACAAAGGTACCGCCTTCGATGAAGACGAGACCGGGACCCGTGGCCTGCTCTTCAAAAGGAGCCACCTCGAAACCACCGTTTTTTGCATCATTGTAGTTCCAACCGGTGGTGGCGGATTTCTGTTTCGAACAAGAGGACATACCCAACAGCATAGCTGCGATAGTGAATAATCCTAATAATTTTTTCGTTGTATTCATTGTTTTTTTATTATTTTTCTTAAGTGATCTACGGTGAAAAATGTCGAATGTTTTGATGATTAGAATGAAGGGCACTTGAGGTCTTTCAGCGCTTTGCGCTTGTTAGGACAAGGCAGCAGGAACTGCAGGGAGACCTCGTGGGCGCCGCCGGTGGCGTTGGTGAGCTTGCTGATGGTGGCGTCGTAGGAATAAGCCACCTTGAACCAATCGTACTCCACGCCGAACATGAAGATGACGGCATCCATGTTGTGGTAGGAAATCGGCTGGGTGATCGGCGCGCCGGTGGTGTCGGTGCCCATGTACTGTTCGCCCTTGTAGGTCAAGCCGTGACGCAACCACACGCCGACGGTGAAGGGATAGAAATTCAGGTAGAAACCTTCGCTGAAGTAATTGAAATTCTGCTGATGTTGGTAGATGATGTTCGGACTGATGGAGATGTCGCCGAAGGAAGTCTCTTTTTTACTTTTACGTTTCAAGTCGAAGTAACCGCCGACATGCGCCGTCCATTTCACGGGACGGTAGTCATAAGGTCCCAGACCGTTGGAGATGAAACCTTTGGCTCCGAGGATAGGGACGATGTGGTGGGCGGCCACGCCGAAGTAGAAGTGCGGGGTGTAGCCCAAGAAACCGGCTGCCATGTCGAAGGAATGGATTGTCAGTTGGTTGGGTTGGATCTCAGCGGTTTGGTAGATAACACCGTATTTGGGGTCTATCATGTCTCCGAAGACGAGGTTCTCCCAGTTAAGCCCGCGGTTTTCGTAGGTGGCCTGCAAAGCAAAACGCATGTTGAAGTTTTTTGACACTTTCAACTTGAAAGAGTACATGAGGCTTGCCGTGTAGGTGTTGATGATGCCGCCCTCACCGGCACGGTCGCCGAACAAGAGCACCCCCACACCGCCGGAGAGCTTGTCGAAGTGCTCGTCATATGAAGCGGTATAGGTCATGAATGTTCCCGGAGCGGAAGGCCACTGGTCGCGAAAATGAAACGCAAGGCGCGGACAGACATTGGTGCCCGCAAACGCCGGGTTCAAATAGAGCGGGTTGGCATAATATTGCGAAAACAAGGCATCCTGCGCCTGAACACGCAATCCTGCAAATGCCAATACAATCGTGACTATGATAGCAATACGTTTATTCATATCATTATATTTATAGCGGGCAAAGATACAAAATTATTTAACGCCTTCCACCCCTTTTTTGTTACATTTTTTCTGCAATATTTTTAACGACATTTCGTTAAGAAAATTGTATTTCTCTTTTTAAATAAACGAATAATGAATGGTAAATCTTGGGTACGATTTTTGTTTTTTATACTAATAATTTTTCAAACCGCTGATATTCAGGCACAAAGAGTGCAAAAAAATATCACTTTACACTGGACGGAACCCGCGGCCAACACCTTCTCGGACGGTCATACACGGTCGTTTCTCTCTTTTGAAAACGCAGTTTACGGGGGTGATTTCCCGGAGCTCCCTTCATTTTATGAAATCATCGCTGTTGATAACTTTTTCATAGACTACCGGGTGAATGTCGTCGCCGAGGAGTTCGCTGAAATGTCCGCAACGGATTGTCAATTAGTGACTCCCGGATTCCATCAGAAGTCTGTTGACTATCAAGTCCGTTCCGCATACGATCGTAAGCGCCCATACGCGCAACTCTCGTTCATCCCCATCGTGGAAACCTCTCCGGGACAGTACCGGAAACTGGTTTCCGTAACCTTGGAAATAGTGGGCGAAAACGCCGCGCCGCACAAAGGGACACGGGGTTACGCCTCACAATCGGTGTTGGCATCCGGACAGTGGTTCCAATTCTCCATCACCCAGACCGGCATCCACAAAGTCACCTGCCAGGATTTGAAATCAATGGGCATGTCCACCCCCATAAGCTCCTCGCAACTGGCGGTATTCGGCAATGGAGGCAGAATGCTTCCCGAAGACAATTCCGCCAAACGGGCCGACGATCTGCAAGAGCTGCCTCTCGAAATGCACGACGGCGGTGACGGACAATTCGACGAAGGAGACTATTTTCTTTTTTACGGATTGTCGCCGCACAACATCACCTACGATTCTGCCAACCAGAGTTTTACACACGCCTACAACGTTTACTGCGACGCCTCCTTCTATTTCGTGACCCAAACCGCAGGAGTCGGCGAGAAGAAACGCATACAAACCATTGAGAATGAAAGTCTTAATGCCAATTTAACGGTACAGGACTTCACCTTTTTTGATTTTCATGAAGAGGATGTCATCAATCTGTGCGAGTCGGGCAGGACCTGGTACGGGGACCGTTTCGACGTGACGCTCAGCCGATCCTACGGTTTCCAACTCCCGGGGACACCGACCGGCGCCGGCCGTTTGTCGGTCAAATGGGCCTCTTCCGCCTCCACCCCTTCCACCATGCAGGTGACGATGAACCAAACCCAGCTCGGAAACGTCAGTATGCGTTCTGCAAGGCCCTCCACCTTGGTATGCCTTACCACGAGCACACTGCCCTTCAACATCGCATCCAGCAATTTGAATGTCGGTCTCACCTACTCCAAGCCTACCACCTCGGCATCCGCCTATTTGGACTGGATTGAGATAGAGGTCCCCTGTCGCCTTGCCCTTTATCGCGGGGAGACAAGCTTCCGCAACCCCTCCACCGTGGGCGAGGGGAACATCACGCAATTCAACATTTCCGGCATCCCCGCTTCCGTCGCCGTCTGGGATGTCACCGACCCTTCGCAAACAGTGCGCTATGCACTCACTTCCGACAATCAGGGGGCGCATTTCAAAGCACCGACCTCCGAGCTCCGGGAGTTCATCATGTTCGACGGTTCCAACTGCAAATCGGTCACCCCACTCTCCGCGGTGGCCAACCAAAACCTGCACGGCACCGGCGCCGTCGATATGGTGATTGTCACTCATCCCGACTTCCTGTCGCAAGCCAACCGACTGGCGCAGTTCCGCTCCGAAAACGACGGTTTGAGCGTGAAAGTGGTGACCACCCAGCAGATTTACAACGAATTCTCGAGCGGCTCGCAAGACCCGATGGCCATTCGCGGCTACACCAAGATGATCTACGACCGCACGAACAAAGGGTACCCCAAGTATCTCCTTCTCTTCGGCCGCCCGAGCTACGACTTCCGCGGTCGCGCACAAGGGACAGCCATCTACGTTCCCAATTACCAATACAACATTGAATACAGAGACTCTCAATATCCTCAATACTACTATATTTCAGATCTTTACAGCCAATACTCCGACGATGACGATTTGGGATTGCTGGATGACGAGGAGGGCGCAAGCAGGTACGGGCTTTTCGACTTGGCTGTGGGCAGGTTCCCCTGCACGAACGCCTCTCAGGCAAAC
The DNA here is from genome assembly GCA_016281255.1 of Bacteroidales bacterium. GTDB lineage: Bacteria > Bacteroidota > Bacteroidia > Bacteroidales > WCHB1-69 > F23-D06. Next base: position 3,706 of record JAEEIG010000037.1, on the reverse strand, counting down.
ACTGCGGTTGACAAGAGCATCCGATACACCGAAAAACGCAATCTGGTGCCCGAAAACTCCTCCCAGATTTCCAATCTGGCCGATTGGCGGAACATGATGGCCTTTGTGGCGGATGACGAAGAGAACAACGACTTCGTCTTTCACGCCGACAGTTTTGCCAAAATAATTGCGCGCAGCAATCCGAACATCAACTTCGACAAGATTTACTTTGACGCCTACCAGCAAGTCTCCAATGCAGGCGGGCAACGCTATCCGGACGCGGTGACGGACATCAACAACCGCATGAACCGAGGTTCCCTCTTCTATATGTATATCGGTCACAGCGGAAAAGACGGCTGGGCGGCCGAACGCGTTTTGGAGATGTCGGACATCAACAAGTGGAACAACAAATACAACATGCCCGCCATGCTGTCGCTATCGTGTACGTTCGCCTATTACGACCGGCTGATCATGTCCCCCGCCGATGAGATCATTTTCAACAACAACGGAGGAGCCTTCGCCATCATCGCGGCCTCGCGCGAGGCTTGGTCGCTCTCCAACAACCGTTTCGGAATCAGGTTTTACGAACTTGTCTTCGAGAAAGACGAAAACGGCAACTATCGGTCTGTCAGCGACATGGAACGCATCGCCAAGAACCGTTTCGCTGGAGGAGGAGGCGTGTATGGGAACAACCTCTCCATGTTCGTTGTCCTCGGGGACCCCTCCGTCAAACTGGCGGTCCCCACGTTCAACATTGTCACCGACTCCATCAACCACCAGTCGGTGAACACGTCCGCCGACACCGTCAGGGCTTTGTCGAAAGTGACGGTCAGTGGCCGTGTGACAGACGCCAACCTTCAGACTCTGAGCGGGTTCAACGGAACGTTGTTCCCGTCGGTTTACGACAAGAAGGTGTTGACCAGCACGTTGTTAAACGACCCCTCCTCCTACGTATCCCCGGAACCTTTCGAGTTCGAAACGCAAAAGAGCCTGCTGTTCAAGGGCAATGTCACGGTGAAAGAGGGTCGGTTCCGGTTCTCGTTCTACGTTCCGAAGGACATTGACTACAACTTCGGCAACGGACGGATCAGCTACTATGCCCGCACCGACAATGAGGATGCGGCCGGTGCCTTCACCGACTTCATCATCGGCGGCATGGACACGACCGGCATCCACGACGACGAGAGTCCGCGCGTCGAGCTCTTCTTGAACGACGAAAACTTCGTCAACGGCGGCACCACGCATCCGAGCCCCATGCTGATCGCCAAGATTTCCGACAATTTCGGCATCAACACCACGGGCAACGGCATCGGACACGACCTGACGGGCGTTCTGGACCACAACACGGGCGGCAAAATCGTCCTCAACGACTACTACCAGACCGAAAAGGACAGTTTCAACTGCGGCGTGGTGCGCTATCAGCTGCAGGATTTGGCACCCGGCGACCACACCATCTCCGTGCGTGCTTGGGACGTCAACAACAACAGCACCGAGCAGGAGCTGACCTTCCGGGTGGTCAGTGAGGACAAGTTCGCGTTGAGCCACGTGCTCAACTACCCGAACCCCTTCACCACCCACACAGACTTCTTCTTCGAGCACAACCAGCCGGGCGGCACCTTCGACATCCAAGTCAACATCTACACCATCTCCGGCAAGCTGGTGAAGACCCTTTACGACACGCAGTTCATGGACGGGAGCCGCTGCCGCGCCATTTCCTGGGACGGTTTGGACGACTTCGGCGACAAGCTGGCAAAGGGAACCTATCTCTACCGTCTCCGGGTCAGGAACCAGGACGGCCAAACGGCGGAAGCCATCGAAAAGTTAGTGATTTTGTAATCCTTATAGCAATCTTCCATCAGTCCCCAGCACTGAAACAAAAAAAATATTTACGACACAAATATCTGTAATCCAAAGTATTACAACAAACACTTTGGGTTATATGAATTTTTTTTCGCCTGAATAAAATAAATGGGGCAATTGGCCGTTAAGGGGAGAGATTTTTTTTGAAATATTTAAAATAGTAACAATTATAAAAAAGCAAAACTACTAATGAACAAACAAGCAATGAAAAAAACATTATCTGTTTTATCCTTAATCATTCTTATCTTCACGACACAAATCCATGCACAAAGCGGTAAGGGCGTGAATCCCATTGGTCAATCCTTGAACGCCATCACAACCGCTGTTCCTTTTCTCTCTATCGCTCCCGATTCCCGTGCGGGCGGTATGGGTGACATCGGCTGCGCCACCTCGGCTGACATCAACTCCCAGAGCTACAACCCTGCCAAATATGTTTTCAGCGACAACATGTTTGGCTTCAGCGTCTCCTACAGCCCTTGGCTTGCCCATTTGGTAAAGGACATCAACTTGGCTTATCTGTCTGGTTATTGGAAAATCACAGAAATGGACGCCATTGCTGCTTCCTTCCGTTATTTCTCGTTGGGCAGCATCGATTTCATGGACGAATATGGCTACTTCATCAGCAGCCAGAACCCCAACGAATTCGCCATCGACTTCACCTACTCCCGTAAGTTGATCGACCAATTGTCCATCGCCATCACCCCGCGCTTCATCTACTCCAACCTGACCGCCGGCCAGTATGTGGGTGGTGAAGAGACCAAGGCCGGTTTGGCAGGTGCCGCCGACATCTCCTTGTTCTACGAACAGGATTTTGACGTGAGAGCCTTCAACAACAGCACGTTGCGTGCCGGTTTGAGCATCTCCAACATGGGTAACAAAATGTCCTATTCTTCCGGTACTTTGCGCCGCGACTTCCTGCCCACGAACCTCAAGTTAGGCATCGGCTACGAGATGGATTTCGACGGTTACAACACTTTGACGGTCAATGGCGAAATCAACAAGCTGCTGGTTCCCACCAACCCTGTCTATTTAGTGGACGAAGACGGACGCATTGTCTATAACGAGGCCGGCGATCCTGTCATTGAATATGGTATGAACCCCGATGTCTCCGTGCCGAAAGGCATGATCCAGTCTTTCTATGACGCCCCTGGCGGATTCAAAGAAGAGATGCAAGAGGTCATGTGGGCCCTGGGGCTTGAGTACAGCTACCGTAACCTGTTCTTCTTCCGCACCGGATATTTCCACGAAAGCCCCTACAAAGGCAACCGTCAGTTTATCTCCCTCGGTGCCGGTATCAAGTACAGCGTTTTCGGCATTGACGTCTCCTACCTGATTGCCACTCAGCAATATCACCCGCTGGCCAATACGTTGCGTTTCACGTTGAACTTCGACTTCGTTTCCACCAACAAGAACGAACTCAAACAACAAGGCCGATTGAAATAATGATGACTGATTTTCGCGTAGGCTTCGGCTACGATTCCCATAGATTTGCCCCCGACAGACCCTTGGTCATTGGGGGCATTGTCATTCCTTACGAGTTGGGGTTGGCGGCCCACTCCGACGGCGACGTGCTGATTCACGCCGTGTGCGACGCCCTGTTGGGTGCCGCCGGATTGCGCGACATAGGCACCTATTTCCCCGACAACGATCCCGCCTGGAAAAATGCAGATAGCACCAAACTGTTAGCCAAAGTGGTGGAACTCGTCGCAGAAAAAGGCTGGAAGGTCAACAACTTGGATTGCACATTGGTTTTGGAAAAGCCCAAAATGAAACCGCATGTTGAGCAGATTATCCACCGGCTGGCTGAATTGTTGCGCATCGACCCCGACCGCGTGGCGGTGAAGGCCAAGACCAACGAAAAGATGGG
>JAEEIG010000036.1 GCA_016281255.1 Bacteroidales bacterium | reverse complement strand
TGCGCCAAACGGATTTTCCTTGTCCGGAAATTTCCGCCAGAGGAACGGCTTTTTCCGTTCAGAGGAAAATATTTCCCATTAGAGGAAAAGCGGTGGAAAGAAGGTTTCAGGATTCAGGATTCAGGATTCAGGTTTCAGATTTCAGGATTCAGGATTCAGGATTTTACGATGACACTAAACTCAATAACCAATAACCAATAACCATTAAAAACCATTAACCCTGTACCGTGATGGCGGTTCCTTTCCTTGGGCTTTGAAGGCTTTGGCCATGGAGGCTTGGGAGGAGAAGCCGCAGCAGTCGGAGATGTCGGCCAGGCGCTCGTCGGGATGTTGGTGGATGAGGGCGATGGCGTAGCGCACGCGGTGCTGGCTGATCATGTCGTAGAAGGATTGGTAGCCGCTGCGACGAATCACTTCGGCGAGGTACTTGGTGTTGGTGCCGAGGTGCTGGATGAGCGTGTCGATGGTGATGTGCGGCTCGGTGAAGATGTGGTCCTCGGAGAGCAACTTCTCGAGGCGGCGCGCCAGTTCGTCGTACTTGGCATCGCTCAAAAGATGGATACTTTCGCTGTTTCGCTCCGTCAATTCCGGAATGACATCATCTTCTTCATTATCATTTTCATTGTTGTTATCATCGTCATCATCATCTTCTTCTTCTAATTCCGACTCTTGAGTCTCCAATTCTGAATGCAGGATGGAGAATTCCGAATTGACTTTTCGCCAAGGGTTAAGGGTTAAGATACAGAACCAGACGTTGGCGAAGATGAAGAAGATGTCATGGGCAAACTTCATCCACGGATCGTCGGCATAGAAGTTGATGGCTAACAATATGATGACGAAAGTGGGCATCCATTTGATGATATTTGCGAAGCGTACGGGGAAGTCATCGCTGTCGGCGTACTGTTCCTCGTTGGCACGCTGCACGGCCCTTTCTATTCTCCATAGCATGTGGATATTAAGCCCGAAGTAGAAGGCAAAGAGGAGGCTCACAGCTACTACGACCCAAGTACGCCAGCCCTCGGGGAGGGAGATGAGTTTAACGGCCTGTAAGAACATGGGCAGTAGCACGATCAATGCCGGCAGATAAAGCAAGGGGTATTGTCGCCTATGTTTCTGCTTTGGGAAGAAATAGATTTCGCTCATGACGATCAACTGGATGGAGAGGAAGAGCAGCGAGAAGGCATTGACGAAGATCAGCGCGTCGCTATCGCCGATCTGCAGCAGGTAGGGGAGTTCGAAAATCTGCAGGAGGTAGGTGGTCCCCACGACCCGTTGCGCCGGGAACAGCTCGTGGAAGTGCTCCCCGTAGGCCTTGGGACGATAGAACCACTTCAGCAGCCATCCGTAGAGATGGGTGACGATGAGGGTCAGGTTGGCGGCGAATAATATGAGGTGGGTGGAGGTCAATTCTTTAAGGGTTAAGGGTTAGAGGGGGTGATTTTCACGTCATGAAGGTTCGTTTTTTCCGAGTTTTTTTTAGGGCGGCAAAAATACGATTTTTTTGCTGTTGGTTGTCGGCTGTTAACTATTGTCGGTTCTGTTTGGCGATCAGTCTCTCCATCGGGTCCCCCGCGATCTCCCCGGTCTCGCACCCCGCCGACTTCGCCGCCTCGCGCAGCACCTCTTCGAAGTGCGCGGCGACGGAGCCGGTGAAATGCCACGGAAGTCCGTCGCAGCCTGGATAAAAGCTTTTCTGTTTCAAGAAGAAGAGGGCGAAGGCCTCCGTGACGATTTGTCGGATAGTGGGTTCTGCGATGTTCTCTTTCAGGAACGGCGCGAACTGCGACAGGAAGAGATTCGGTTTCGGCTCCTGGTAGAGCTTGTGCAGCACGAGTTCACGGTTGAGACGGTAGCGCTCCTCGAAGGCCGTGCGGACAGGGTGGGGGAGTGTGTCGGACAAGTATCCGGTGATCAGTTGTTTGCCGAGGTCGGTGCCGCTGCCTTCGTCGCCCAACATCCAGCCGAGGGAGGGTGCGCGGCCAACCATCTCCCGACCGTCGTAATGACAGGAGGCCGCGCCGGTGCCGAGGATACAGACGATGGCCTCGCGCGCGCCCGCCAGCGCGTGGCAGGCGGCCATCAGGTCCGACCAGACCCGGATTTCGGCCGTCGGGAAGAACATGCGCAAGTAACTCTCCATGCGCATGGCGTTCTGCGGGGTGGCGCATCCTGCCCCGTAATAGTCTATTCCTCTGATGGTTGCCTCTTTCGGAAACTGCGGCACCGCTTCCGCCAGGATGCGCAGGATGTCCGCCTCCGGGGTGTAGTTGGCGTTGATGCCCGCCCCCTGGCAACGGAAGAGTTTCCCGTCGTATAGCCATGCGAAGGCCGTCTTGGTGCCGCCCGCATCGATCAGGAGATGAGCGCCTTTGGGGGGATAATTCATGATGGATGATGGGTGATTATAGGGTAAAGTCATAGTCAAGGATTCAGATGCGGCAAAGATACTATTTTTACCTTGAAATGGATGGTTGATGTTGAAATGACAAAAGTTCTTTATTCCGGATTTTTCATCAAATACAGGATGTTCCCATCTTTGTAATAGACATCCTCGCGGTATTGCACGGTGCCGTCCTCGCCGACGAAACAGGTGTAGTATTCGATGAAGAGCGGGATGGATTTGCGCAGGGCGACGCTCGTGGGGCGCAACTTACGGTAGAACTGCTTGTCCCAGTCGCTGAGCTTTGCGTAATATATGGAGTCCTTCTCGTGCAGTTTCTCCAAGTACTCCTCGCCCTTTTCGGTGGTGGGCTCCGCGCCGGAGATGATGTGCAGCTGCTCGATGTAGTTGGTGTCGAAGTTGTTGACGCGGTAAACCCATTCGGCCACGCTGTCGGGATTCTGCACGCGCACGCAGCCATGGCTCAGCGCCCGCTTCCGGCGCTTGAAGGCCCCCTTGTTGTTGGTGTCGTGCAAATAGACAGACTCTGAGTTGGCGAACACGAATTTGTAGAGCCCCAGTGCGTTGTGGCGCCCGGAAGTCTGGTGCAGCCGGTAGGGGATGTTGCCCCGGTTCACCCTCTTCCAATCAATGGAGTCGGGCACGACGTGCTGCCCGTTGCGGCTGTCGCGGATGTAGAGGCGCTCGCGTTTCACCACCGCCGTGTTGCTCTTCACGAGTTTGTGGTAGTACTCGTCCTTGATGATGTCGTATGGAATGTTCCATTCGGGATTGAGCACCAACGTGCGTATCTTGCTGTACATCAGCGGAGTCTCGGCTTTGTAGGGGGTGATGATGCCGCCTTTGTGCCGCGCCGGGACCTTCTCGGGGTTCTGTGTCTTGCCGCAACAGATGCGGTTGCGCATCACCACCTCGTCGTTCTGCACCACGCAGAGTGTGTAGTCGGGAATGTTGACGGCGATGTGGAGCGTGTCGTCGCTCTTTCGGTGCAGCTTTTTCCAGCGCAGCCGCTCCAAATTGGCCGACAACGCATCCCTGTAATAGTGTATTGGCCGGTTCAGCTTTTCAATCGTCTCGGTGTCGAGGGAGTCGCTTTCGGGGATTCCGTTCTGCCTGCGGAAGGTGTTGATGGCCGACAAAACATTTTCGTTCAGGGTGTTGTCGCTGTTCTTGACGTTGATTCCCAATTGGTTGAGCCGCTCGCATAACGGAGCGATGTTCGCATTCCGGCCGTCCTTGCGCACGCGGAAGTCGGGAATCGTCACCGGGGTTGTGTCCGATACCGTGCACCAGCGCTTTAACTCTTTCTGAAGTATTTGGTATTCAGGAGTTTGTGGGGTATGGGCGGAAAGATATTCGGAGAATAGCGCGATGCTGTCGAGGGCGTTCAGAAGGAAGGCGGAGTCGGGATCGAGCGTTTCGTAGTACCATTTGCTGCCGTGCACTCTCTTCGGGCTCACCGCGCCGAACTCCAGGGCGCAGGCGTATCGCAGGTATTGGTCGGTGAGTAGCCGCTCGATACGGTAGAGATGCGGGTATAGCGCTTCGTTGTCGGGTACCGTGTGCTCCATCAACTGTTTGATAATCTGTTGGATACTGTCAAGGTGGAAATACTCGCCGGGAATGCCGTGGTTGGGGTAAGCGTTGGTCAAAGAGGAGATCAGCGAGTCGGTCATCGCCTCCTGCAACCCCTTTTGTGTCCAGAACGGATGGAAGTTCCGTTCGCGGTAGAAGTCGCGCACCAACGAGGGCATGAGTAGCGTGTCGGTCTCTTTATGGATTTGTCCTTCAATAAATTGCACATACTCTTTCTCATTGAAATGCCGATAGTGCTTGAACCAGTGCGGCTGGGCTTGCACTTTTTCCTTGCGTTGGCAACCGTCTAATGCAATGGCCAAAAACAGGAGCAAGGAGAAGATAAATATGAGCGTGAAAAGAGTGATGACCAGAGCAGGCGGCGTGTAGTTGCGAAGCCTCCGGAATAATGTGCTTGCGAAAAGGTGCAAACGGTTCATGACAATATTTGAAAATTGGGGTGCAAAGATAATCATTTTTCGGTTCAGCAATGAATCTCCAGGATTTCGTTCCAGTCGGTGGTGTAGTTCTGCGACAGGTGGTTACGGTTCATCCTGATTCCCTCGAAACCTGCAGTGGCCACCACCACGGTCCGATGGCCTTGCTTCTCGTTGATGTGGTCCAAAGCTTGCATCAGCCGGTCGTGTTTTTCGCGATCTACCTCGTCGAAGAGCACGGTCTGCACGCTCTCTTTCGGGGAGATCTGTGTCAGCGCGACCCCCGCCTTCTTGTAGAAGGTGCCCTGTCGGAAGAGCTGGGCTGCGGTCTTCACGGCAATGTCGGCCAGCTCCACGGTGCTGTCGGAGGCGGCGGGCAGCGTCACGAGCCGGTTGTCGTAGTGCTGCTCCTGTTCGTGACGGAAGCGGTTGGTGAGCAGGAAGACGAACATGGCGTGGCAGACGCTCCCCTGTTTTCGTAGCTTTTCGGCGGCCATCGAGGTGAACAACGCCACCTGCTCCTTGATGTCTTCCACGTCGCGAAGTTCCTTGCTGAAGCTTCTTGATACCATAATCTGCTGTTTGTCAGGGATGTGAGCCTCGAATTCGATGCAGGGGCGGCCGTGCAGCTCATACCAGGTCTTCGCGCCGCCGAGATGCATCTTGCTGCGTACAAAATCCAGCGGTTGCTGCGCGAAGTCGTAGGCGGTGTTGATGTTCCGGCTCTTCAGCATGGCGGAAAACCGCCGCCCGATGCCCCAAACATCCTCGATGGGGAATTTTTTCAGCACTTTTTCGATGTCTTGCGGCCGGTGCATATAGCAGCTGCCCTTGAGTTTCGGGTACTGCTTGCAGAGTTTCGAGGCGATCTTGGCCAATGTCTTGGTGTGCGAAATGCCCACGCTGATGGGGATGCCGGTGTCTTTCAGCACTTTGCGGGAAACGTAATGCCCGAAAGCGTCGAGTTCTTCCTCCCTGATGCCGCGGAGGTTGAGGAAGGATTCGTCGATGGAATAGACCTCGGTGGCGGGACAGAGGCCGCGCAGGGTCTGCTGCACACGCTGCGACATGTCGCTGTAGAGGGTGTAGTTGCTGGAATAGACCGCCACGTTGTGCCGCTTGATGAGGTCTTCGAGCTGGAAGTAGGGGTGCCCCATCTTGATGCCGAGCCGCTTTGCTTCGTTCGACCGCGCAATCACACAACCGTCATTGTTGGAGAGGATAATGACGGGCCGCCCGTTGAGCGCCGGGTTGAAGACGCGCTCACAGGAGACGAAGAAGTTGTTGCAGTCGGCGAGTCCGAACATGTTACAGGCTATTGTCTTTTGGCATTTATTTCACTGGCAAAAATACAATTTTTGACTTTTCAGAGTTTATTTTTTTCTGCGTAAAAATCATCTTAATCAATAAAATAGTTTAGTTTTAATAGTTAAAGTTTAATTATAATCGTTTGAATATTAATGGCTTAAAAAATCTATATAAATATTAAAATACATTAAATAATATGGTATAATTGCAGCATCAAATGTTGTCCCAGTTGTCCGAGTTGTCGTTAGATTTGAAGACAACTCGGACAACTTGGACAACTTAACGAATAATGACTTTCGCATTGTCGGAGTGTCCGCGCCATTCCGGGGCGTAGAGGCACTCCGCTTCGGGGATGCCGGTGGTGAACTCGCCGGTTTGGGTGGCGAACACGTCGTATTCCACAGCGAAGGTGCCCTTGGGGAAATGGCGGAAGAAGA
>JAEEIG010000035.1 GCA_016281255.1 Bacteroidales bacterium | reverse complement strand
TTTCGCCAGGGCACCCCATAACGAAAAAGCGACTCTCCCGCCAGGGCAGTTCCCTGGCGAGTCCGGGGTTCCGTTTTGCATGACCGCCCTGGCGGGCGACTTCCTGCCTTTACGGTTCTTCCTGCCCTCGCGATTCAGCGCCTCCTTTTTCCGGCAAAACGGAATGGCGGTGGGTCTTTCGTTATGGTGTCGGTTGCCGGTCCCCCGCGCCCGCACTCAACCCCGCCCAACCCACCACCATTCCGTTTGGCCGCCCTGCACTATCGAAACCCCCACGCATTTCCGACCCCGACAACCGTAACGTCAAAGCAAGACATTTACTGGCCAAACGGAACCTCGGACTCGCAAGGGCACGCTGTATCGCAAGAGCGGACTCTTTCGCAAGGGCAAACTATATCGACAAAGCGGTCTCTTTCGCCAGGGCAGTTCCCTGGCGAGTTCCAGGTTCCGTTTTGCATGACTTCCCTGGCGGGCGACCCCCTTGCCTTTACGGTTCTTCCTGCCCTCGCGATTCAGCGCCTCTCTTTTCCGGCCAAACGGAATGGTGGTGGGTCTTTCGTTATGGTGTCGGTTGTCGGGTTGTGTGGAACCCCTGTTCTGTGACCAATTCCCGCCATTCGGGGTTAAAGGCGTTGATCAACGCCAGTTTCGTCTCCCGTTTCATGTTCTTCATTTGGTTCTCCCTCCGGATGGCAGACGGGTAGTCCGGGAAGGACTCGTAATAAACGCAATATTCGCAATTGTACCGGTCCGTGAAGGACCCTTTGTAGCGGTGTCTCTTGTGTTGGGACACCCTGTTGACGAGGTCAACGGTGCAGCCCACATAGAGTACTGTGCGACGTTTGTTTGTCATGATGTAGGTGTAACCTGATTTCATGGTTTTTTTTTCCTGCAAAGATAGGAGATTGCTTTGTGGATTATGTTAAGAAGTTTGTCAGTTAAGAATTTCCATCAGTGTAGATGTTCAATTCGGGATAAAAATAGGCTTTCTTGATGACTTCCTTCGCATTCGCCACATACCGTCTGGCTTCTTCAATAGGATCGTTCTTTTCCATAATATTTTTGCTTTTAGGGTTGGAAATAAAATTAAAAATTCAACCGGCGAAAAAAATGTCACACAGATTCCACGGATTCCGCAGATTTTTTTTGGGGGGGTCACAAGTTTATCAGTTTAATATTCAGTGCCTGCTCGATATTTGCAACCAGCTCAAGCGTCAAGTTCTCTTTCCCCTTTAAGATTTTGGAGACATACTGTTGCGTGCAATGCAGTCTGTCGGCCATACCTTGTTGGGTGAGGTTCTCTTTTTTCATGTAAGACAGCAACAGCACGGCTATGTGTTGGGAATAGCGCAACCAAGCCGCATTGTCACGTCTCCAAATGGCCTCTTCTCTCCATAAGGATGGCGTTTCGCTTTGATTTCTTGACAAATAATCAACTGTTTTCTGTTTCATATAGGTAATCACCGTTTATTTCTGACATATAATCCGCAAAACCATCGGCATCAATTGCCCCTTCTTCTAGTAGTAAATTGCGCACACGTTCCATATTGTTTAGCTCTCGCAGTGTGTGTTCCCTCTCCTGCATCGTCTTGGTTAACTTGATTGCCCCGCCAGTGATGATGTAGCAACCCTGTTCTAGTTTGATGGCATATAATCGAAGCCACGATGCGTGAGTCCGATTTTTGGCAAGACGTGCTTTTTCTCTGCCTAAAAGCATTTCTTGAGTTCGACTGTTTTCCAAAGGACGGAACAGCTTGTCGAGGTTAGAGTCTGGCGAGAGGTCCAGGATAAGGCATTGTAGTTCGTTGCTGTCGTCAATGGTGTCATAGATAGCTTGGTTGACATCAGTTATTTTGAAGTAGGCCTCTAAATCAGACATGTTGTCGCAAAAAAAGTTCATCAGCCATTCCGGGTCGCTCCATTGTGAAAATAGTTGTCGCAGTACATTGTCCGTCTCATTTTCATATCGTACTGCCCATAATTTGTTGTTGTTTAATATTTTATCAAATTTCATGATTAAAAAGATTTAATGAACACTATGATTTCAAGGCTGCAAAAATACAATTTATTTTTAAACGACAATGATTTTTTGTTTTACGAATATAATTGTATGGTTGCAAAATGTTGCTTTTTTGAAATCACAGAAAGTTTCGCCTGCGGCGAACGGGGTAGGGAGGAGATTCCGCCACCTCCTGTCGGCGGCGGCGGAATGGTGCGCCGCATTCGGGATGAAAAGGGAAACAAGGGCGGGGGGAGTGTCTGCCGTTGCCGGAGGTTGTCCGATGCCGCCCTTGTTTCCCCTCCTGTGCGACGTGCAAACCACCATTCCGCAGCGAACGGAGTGAGCGGCGGAATCTCCATCGGTCAACGGTCAATTTCAATGTAAATGCATTTTTCGCCACTGAAGCATGCGCTGATTTACAGCGCGTTACGATTTTAAGTTCTATCACACCCTTGCGGGCTCGGGATTCCGTTTGGCCACCACACTTTTCCGAAAAAGACAAACAACTACGGCCCCCAAGCATTAACGAAACAGCCCAACCAGAACCGGCCAAACGGAACCCCGGACTCGCAAGAGCACGCTGTATCGAAAAAGCGGTCTCTTTCGCTAGGGCAAACTATATCGGAAAAGCGGACTCTTTCGCAAGGGCAAACTATATCGACAAAGCGGACTCTTTCGCCAGGGCACCCCATAACGAAAAAGCGACTCTCCCGCCAGGGCAGTTCACTGGCGAGTTCCAGTTTCCGTTTTGCAAGACTTCACTGGCGGGCGACTTCCTGCCTTTACGGTTCTTCCTGCCCTCGCGATTCAGCGCCTCCCTTTTCCGGCAAAACGGAATGGCGGTGTTTTTTTTCGTTATGGTGTCGGTTGCCGGTTCCTCGCGCCCGCACTCAACCCCGCTCAACCCACCACCATTCCGTTTGGCCGCCCTCCGACAACGAAACCCCCACGCATTTCCGAACCCGACAAACGTATCGTCAAAGCAAGACATTTGCCGGCCAAACGGAACCCCGGACTCGCAAGGGCACGCTGTGTCGCAAGAGCGGACTCTTTCGCAAGGGCACACCATATCGAAAGAGCGGTCTCTTTCGCCAGGGCACACTATATCGCCAGAGCGGACTCTTTCGCCAGGGCACCCCATATCGAAAGAGCGGACTTTTTTCGCCAGGGCACCCCATAACGAAAAAGCGACTCTCCCGCCAGGGCAGTTCCCTGGCGAGTCCGGGGTTCCGTTTTGCATGACCGCCCTGGCGGGCGACTCCTTGCCTTTACGGTTCTTCCTGCCCTCGCGATTCAGCGCCTCCTTTTTCCGGCAAAACGGAATGGCGGTGGGTCTTTCGTTATGGTGTCGGTTGCCGGTCCGCGCGGAATCCACTATTTCGCCTTAAAAAAAAGGCCGCCCGAAACGGGGCGGCCTCTTTGCTGTGGGTTATTCTGCTGACGCATCAAGGTTGCTGTTCTGCATCGCGGACGCAGCGGACGGAATAAAGACGATGGAATTTATCATCTGATCCCATTGTACTTAAACTTGCACTTGCTTTACTCATATCTGCGTAACCACCAGTAGTATTCCAAAAATATACGTCTTCAGAATATTCTTGTGGAAACGCCGGAGTACTAAAGAAACTACCTTCCACATGTCCCGCTGGCAGCGCAGTAAAACCACTTAGATTACGATTTGCCGATCCACAAGGACAAGTTTGAAGGCAATAGCCAGACTGCGAGTCAGGCCATCCGTCTCCCGCCAACTTCACAGCTTGATTTGCCTTTTCATTATTTTTTAATGTTGTCCATTCTTCATGCGTTGGAATATGCCACCCCTTCGGACAAATTCCGCGATGATGAGGTGTGCCGACGTTGTCACTATAATTCCAGGTGGAGCTATTATATGCGTAATTATTAAATTCATTTTGTCCTTCAGGATAAATATCCATTGCTGCACAAAAGTTGTACAACAGGCCATAGTGTAATGGGGCATAAGTGTCAGGATTGTTATGGTACCAATGTGCGGATTTGCCCATCCCCGCTCTATAATATGTATTTGAATTGTTTATAGGATTATAGTTGCCATTATGAGTGACAATATTGTGTGTTGTATTAGGGCTATATTGACATCTCATATTCTCTGCAAGCCAGCACTGAGAACCAATCTGCACGACAGGATATACATTGCCTTCGTAATCTGTAACGGAAGTGATCTTACCATTGGAAACTTCCTCATATCCGTCCCTATGGGTTAAGCCATCACTTTGATACTCGGTGCTTTGATGCGGTGTAGTCACCGTGCATTTGTAAATACTGGCAGGCGGTTCCACAACCGTAACCGTAGTTGTAGTAATACAACCAGGGGTGGAACCATGAAGTTCGGGGTAGAGGTTAATTAGTGTAACGTTATAAGTACCGGCACCTGTTGGTTCGTAATCATGAGACATTCCATACCCAACATTAGTTTCTACTTCACCGTCACCCCAAATTACCTTAGAATAACTAATATCGTAATGGCCAGGAGGATTATTGACGGTCACAATACAATAATTTACAACTAAGTTGTGTACAGGATTATCTTGCTGAGGATCATTATCTACACGCACACTTTCTAAGACACCACTTATCCATTCTCCAGTGATCTTATGCTGTGCCGTACATTCAATATTCATTCGGTCACCATAACTAGAAGTTGAAGTAAAAGTTATCGTATAAGTGTTGCCATCGGAGATAGGCGACGGAGCTATTCCCGGGAGAGGGTGTATGTTATCTGTTTGCGAATAACTCCATGTGAAATTATCGTATTTGTCGATGGAGTCCCCTAATAATAGAGCTGCGGAGAATGTTACGGTAGTAGTGGTTGAGCCACTGTGATCACAAAGCCAGACACGGTCACTTTCAATAAGATCGAAATAATCTGACGATATTACAAGTTTGTTTGTGGCCCCACTTGTTGCCTCAACAGGACTTGTATAGACAGTGCTGTCAGCATTTTGTAACTTCACGATTACACAATAGACCGTTTCCTGTTCCAAACTCGAGATAGTTTGGCTGTAAGGTGCTCCATTTGAAATCGTTCCGGATTCTGGAAGTGAGTTGTAGTCTGCAATATTGGTGCCGCAAGTCTCATCTGTCTTTTTCTTGTAGAATATTTGTACGGTACCTTCCCCAGGCTGCTTAAAGTCAAGATTACTCAATGAGACAGTAATACCCTTGGGCGTTGAGGTCGTTGCCGTAATAGTTGCCGTCGGTTTGCTGGCAGGGGTTCTCGCATTGACGATGTTTGATTGCGTAGTTCCCACCACATTGGTGGCAGAAGCAGTTACGTAGTAGGTGGTGTAAGGGTCCAAACCTTCGAGCGTGATAACCGGGTTCGTGCTCGGAACACAGACACTCCCGCTCATATCAGAATTCGTAGAATAGCAGAAGTTATAAGAAGAGATGTTAAATCCCTGGCTGGTAAATGAAGAGGTTACCTTCATGGAAGTAGCTGTAACCTCACTCAGATTAAGGCTGTTAAACACAGGTGGTGCCGCATTTCTCATGGAATCAATCGTGTTTTCCAGTGCTATTATCTTGCGGTTCAAGCTGTCGAACACGGCCCACAGGTCGCAGGCGTTCACCACGATGTTGCCGCAGTTAGTTCCGTTGGTGGCGTTGTCACCTTTAAGCACATAGCCGTTGGGTACGGTATTGGTGCCATTGAAGGTGTTGTTTCCCGTGAACGTGTTGTTGCCAGCCTTCAGCGCATACTTCGCCGTGTCGGCCAGCTTGCCGTCCACTTCTGTTTTGGTGTAAACATCTGCCGCATTGGCCTTGGTCTCTATCGCTGTAATATTCGCTTTCACACTGTCGCGCAACGTATTCACGCTCGCTTTTGTCGCATACACGCTCAGGTCCGGCTTGTGCTGGATATAGGATTTCTTATTGGCATCCGTCTCCGTCCAATCCGACTGCACTTGCGCGTCAGGGATGGCCGCGCGGATGGCCACCGCCGTGTCATGGATGTTATGGCGTGCAATCGTGTCGATGGCGTGGTTGATTTCGGAGGCCGCATCGGCCAACGCTTTGGTTATGCATGTGGTCGCGCTGTCACAGATGTCGTTTCGGATAGCGGTAGCTGTGTCTTTTAGCGCTTTCTTTGTGGCATAATACTTATGCAGTGTGTCGAATACCATGCGTGTGCTGTCGCTGATGTGGTGACGCGCGATGGAGTCAATGGCGCGGGTCATCTCGGAGGGACCATTGCGCAAAGAATCCGTAACGATTTTGTTCACACTGTCGCGGATGGCCAACTTGTTCACGAAGTTTTTCAACGTGTCCTTTGTGGCGTAATACTTGTGCAGCGTGTCGAACACCATGCGTGTGCTGTCGCTGATGTGGTGACGCGCGATGGAGTCAATAGCGCGGGTTATCTCGGAGGGACCTTTGCGCAAAGAATCCGTAACGACCTTGTTCACACTGTCGCGGATGGCCAGTTTGTTCACGAAGTTCTTCAACGTGTCCTTCGTGGCATAATACTTATGCAGTGTGTCGAACACCATCCGTGTGCTGTCGCTGATGTTGTGACGCGCAATCGTGTCAATAGCTATGTTGATGGCAGAGTTCGGGGCCGCGAGGGAATCCTTCACAATATTGTTCACGCTGTCGCGGATAGCCAGTTTGTTCACGAAGTTCTTCAAGGTGTCCTTTGTGGCGTAATACTTGTGCAGCGTGTCGAATACCATGCGTGTGCTGTCGCTGATGTGGTGACGCGCGATGGAGTCAATGGCGCGGGTCATCTCGGAGGGACCTTTGCGCAAAGAATCCGTAACGATTTTGTTCACACTGTCGCGGATGGCCAACTTGTTCACGAAATTCTTCAAGGTGTCCTTTGTGGCGTAATACTTGTGCAGCGTGTCGAATACCATGCGTGTGCTGTCGCTGACGTGGTGACGTGCGATCGAGTCAATAGCGCGGGTCATCTCGGAGGGACCTTTGCGCAAAGAATCCGTAACGACCTTGTTCACACTGTCGCGGATAGCCAACTTGTTCACAAAGTTCTTCAAGGTGTCCTTTGTGGCGTAATACTTGTGCAACGTGTCGAACACCATGCGTGTACTGTCGCTGACGTGGTGAAGTGCTATCGTATCTATTGCATAATTTATTTCAGAGGTGGGGTCGGCCAACGCTTTGGTAATGCAGGCGGTTGCGCTGTCGCAAATGATACCGCGAAGGGTTTTCGCTGTGTCCTTCAACGCTTCCTTCGTGGCGAATTTGTCGAGCCGCATGGTGTCGTTGGCGGCCTGGTTGGCGGTGAACCGTGTGGTGTCGCCTGCGGCCACAATGGTCAGCTGGCCGTTGTTGACGGTGGTCTCTTGCGGAATGGTGATGGTCACCGTTTGGTCGGTCCCCTGGTTGACCCCGAAGGTGGGATTTGTCACCGTCGTCTCAGTTGTGGCAGTGCTGCGATTCACGGCAATGGTGATCTGCCCGTTTTTGATATCATTGCGGATATGCGCCGAAGAATCGATGATGGCCTGCTTGTTGAGGCCGATGTTCGTTGCGTTGGTTTGGATGTTCGTCGCGTTGGTTTGGATGGCGGCCGCGTTGTCTCGGATGCTGTCGCGCATTTCCTTGATGACGTCGCATTTCACGATGCTGTCGCAGAGACCGCTGATGGTCAGGAAGTTCTTCAGCGTGTCCTTCGTGGCATAATAAGTATGCAACGTGTCCATCACCGTAACGCTGTCGCTGCGGATTTTCTCTGCCAATGCCAGGCTGTCGTTGTGGACTTTCCCCTTGAATTCCACCAGCCGGTTGCTGTCGGTCACAATCCGGGCCGCCAATGCGGCATTGCCGTTCTGAGCCGTCTTTTTCAACGTGTCGTACACCACCATCAGGTCGTTATAGTTCACCGCCAATCTGCGGTTCAGATTTTGGTCCTGAGTTGATTGGACGGGACCGAGTGTGTTTGGATTCACCGCCTCGTCAATCAGCACGGTAGCGTCATGCTCGTAAAAGTTGTTGACATCGTAATAATAGTTGTAACCATTGAAAATAACGTCACCATCGATGTTGACATCTTTGTCAAAATAGGTGCGTTCATTAAAGTAGGCTATTGAATCGAATTGGGTCTCGTTTTTGAAAAACACGGTGCTGTCAAACTGGTTCCGGTAGGTGAAAAGATTGTCCTTGTTTTTCAGCGCCACATTGGTGCAGTTCTTTTCAATGCTGTCGCACAAATCGCCTGATTTGAGGTATTGTTTCAGGGTTTGGTTGACGTATGCGGTGTCGTAGTAGTGTTTCAGCGTGTCGTTGATTTTTTTGCTGGTGTAATAATATTTCAGCGTGTCGAAAGCGTTGCCCAGACTGTCGCGCATGTCCTTGATGACGTCGCATTTCACGATGCTGTCGCACAATTCGTTGGCCTTGAGGTAAGGTTTCAACATTTGTTTGACATCGGCAGTGTCATAGTAAGCGGCCAGAGTGTCCTTGATGCATTCCTTCACGTCGCCGCAAAGGTCGGATTTCTTCTCGTAGTCGTTCAGCTTGTTGTCAATGTTGTTCTTCGTGTAGTAGCTGTCGAGGGTGTCCGTGAGTTTGTCTTTATCGACATATCGGGTTAACGAGTCTTTCAGAGCGTTGGTGGTGGCGTAAACGCTCAGGTCGGGTTTGTTCAGGATCTCGGCCGGACCGCCGGTGGCGTTCCAGTCGGCGTTGACCTGCGAGGCCGGAATGGCCGCGCGGATGGCGTTGGCCGTGTCGTGGATGGCGTTTTTCACTTGCGTGGTGTCGTAGTAAGCGCCCAACAACGTGTCGATGTTGTCGGTGGTGGTGTATTTGCCCAGCGTGTCCTTGATGCACTCTTTCACGTCGCCGCAAAGGTCGGATTTCTTCTCGTAGTCGTTCAGTATGTTGTCCACATTGTTTTTCGTATAGTAGCTGTTGAGGGTGTCGTTCAGCTTGTCTTTATCGACATATCGGGTTAACGAGTCTTTCAGAGCGTTGGTGGTGGCGAAATTGGCCAGCGTGTCCTTCGTGGCGTAGGCACTCAGCGTATCTTTCGTCGCAAAGGAGTTCAGCGTGTCGTTCAGATGCGCATTGGTGGCGTAAACGCTCAGGTCGGGCTTGTTCAGGATTTCGGCCGGACCGTCGGTGGCGTTCCAGTCGGCGTTGACCTGCGAGGCCGGAATGGCTGCGCGGATGGCGTCCGCCGTGTCGTGGATGGCGCTCTTCACTTGCGTGCTGTCGAAGTAGGCGCCCAACAGCGTGTCGATTTGGTTGGTAGTGGTGTATTTGCCCAGCGTGTCCTTGATGCACTCTTTCACGTCGCCGCAAAGCTCGGATTTCTTCTCGTAGTCGTTCAGCTTGCTGTTCACCTCGCTGTTGGTATAATAGTGTCCCAGCGTGTCGTTCAGCTGCGGATGTGTCACGTAGTTGTCGGGGACAACGTCGTGGGTGTCCAGGTAGTTCTGCAGGAAGACCGTGTCCACCTCGTCGGCGAAGAAGGCGTGCGGCATCGCGGTCACGGGGGTGTTCTGCGTCACGGTGCTGCCGTCGGGCAGGGTGAAGACGCTGCGGATAGTGGCGTCTTTCCACTCCACGTCCTCCATGGTGCCCAAAGTGGGGTTCCCTTCACCGACCCATAGCCACAGCAGGCCGTTCTGGTTGGTGGGCACCGAGGGGTGCGTCTCCCTGTATTGGGGAGCGTTTTCGGCGTTCAGGATGGTGATTTCCACCGAGAGGTTCTGGTTGACTACCAACTCGTTGGCGGCGTTACGCACCACCGCCTGGTAACTCAGTTTCTTCGTGCTTGTCTGCGCGAACACGAAGTTCACGCTAATCATTGAAATCAAAAACGAAAGTATAAAAACCCGATTTTTCATAAAGAGCTGTTATTTTTCCGAATTGTCAATTATCAATTCTTAATTCTTAATTCTGAATTATTGTTGTTCATGGTTCTTCACACACCTCACACTCAGCGCGTCGTTCAGGTTGTAGGTCGTCAATTGGGGCGTGTCGCAGTAATAGACGAGTTGGAAGGAGGAGGCGCACAGTGCGTCAGCGTTGCCGATGGTTTCGCAGGGGACCACCGTCCACCAGCCGGTCTCGGTGCCGAGGCCCTCGAAGCGGTTGGCGGCGGCGTTGAACTTGCCCGCGGGCAGGGCCGTGAAGCCCGAGGCGATGGCGCTTGCCGTCGCGGGCGCCTGCGCGTGCAGCAGCCCGACGGCAAAAAGAAATAGCAGCGATATGATGCTTCTTTTCAAGGGGTTACGAATCTGTGAAAATCTGAACATCTCCAATTTTTTAAGGGGCCAAAAGTATAAAAAACATTTATTACATTTTTTCGGCAAACCTATGTATTTATACACTTTTGGCTATATATTTGTCAATTTTGGCTGTTTTCTGTGAAAATGTAAAGGAATTCAGGAAAAATGTCTTTTTTTTCT
Organism: Bacteroidales bacterium; assembly: GCA_016281255.1. Taxonomy (GTDB): domain Bacteria; phylum Bacteroidota; class Bacteroidia; order Bacteroidales; family WCHB1-69; genus F23-D06. The sequence goes on along the minus strand of JAEEIG010000035.1, from coordinate 4,365 downwards.
ATTTTTGCAGTCTCTTTTTGGATGACTGAATCCTGACCCAAAATCATCGTGTTATGAAAAAAACAATCCTCTTGTTTAGCGTCGCCGTGCTGTACGCCTCCGCCGGCATCGCGCAGACGGTCACGATCGCCTTCACGGGTCGTGACGGCGGCAACCACCATATAGAGCTCAGTTATGTCTCTGTCACCAATGTCACCAAAGGGTGGCAGGAATATCTTTTCTGGCCCGATACGGTGTTGACGATACAAGGCGAAAACGGCATACCGGATGCGCAAACCGTTTCTGGCTTCTCCTTGCAGGTCTCGCCTTGCAGTCCCAATCCGTTTGACGGCTCCACCGACGTGACCTTGACGTTTGCGGAGGCCGGGGCGGTGGAATTGGAAATGGTGGACATGAACGGGCGTGCGGTGGTCGAGACGTTTCAGAAAACGGCTCTGCAGCCTGGCGTCCACCAGTTCAGGGTTGCCCTTGCCCATGCCGGCATCTACGTGCTGACCGCCCGCCATGGCGGGCGTATGTCGTCTCTCAAACTGGTGTGCCAAAAGGGTGGAAGTGCCAATGCGGTTGATTATGCGGGGCTTGCCGGGACGGACATCCGTGAAGCCGGAAGCGCCAGGTCCCATACCCGCGGCTTGGTCACCAGACCGTTTGATCCCGGCGACCAGATGCAATATCAGGGGTATGCCATCATCAATTACGAAGAGGAAGAGAGCCAGTGCATCGAGCAGCCGCTCGCGGATTCGCAGACTTTTGTGTTGTCGTTCTCCGCCACGCAGGTGGACACTCCTGTCGTTGTCACTGCAGATGTCACAGTGGTGACAGACTTTTCGGCCTTGGGTGGCGGGCAAGTGACCGATGACGGCGGTGACAGTACGACCGTCCGGGGCGTTTGCATAGGCATTTTGCCGAATCCGACGGTGGCAGGGCGGCATACGGTCGATGGCAACGGTATGGGCCCTTTCACAAGCCAGCTGAGTGGATTGTCCTCCAACATCACCCACTATGTGCGGGCCTACGCCACCAACCATTTGGGCACCGTGTATGGGGAGGAGAAGACGTTCACCATACCCATCAATCCCGACGGCGACGCATTGTCCTGTCAGGGAATCCCTGTGGTTGTGGACATTGACGGCAACCGGTACAATACGGTGCAAATCGGCCAGCAGTGCTGGATGCGCGAAAACTTGCGCACGAAGAGGTATGCTGACGGGAGTCCCATTTTAGAAGGGGAAGGTCACTCGACCTCGGTGGGGTATTGGTATTATCCGATGGACCAGGCCGAATATATGTCCACCTATGGACTGCTGTATAACTGGCTGGCCGTGATGCACGGTGCCACCCCCTCCAATCTCAATCCGAGCGGTGTGCAGGGAGTGTGTCCGAACGGTTGGCATGTGCCGAGCGATGCCGAATGCACGCAGCTGCTTGACTATGTGAGCAGCCAGACCCACTATTGGTGTGGGGGCGACAGCACCAAAATCGGCAAAGCGCTGGCCGCCACGGCAGGCTGGGATTTGAGCGGCCTCGACCCCTGCACAGTGGGTAATCCCGATTATACGACCAACAATGCCACGGGCTTTGGCGCCGTGCCCGCAGGATTCCACAGTGTTCCTGTTGTATCTCCTTTCGGGAGCGCCGCAGGAGGTTTGGGGTATGTCACGTTCTACTGGACTTGCACGGGCTCGCTGAACGCTTACGGCGATTACAATGTGTATTACTGGGGACTTCATTCGAACTATGAAGCCGTCATGCATAATGTTTTTGCGGACACCGATGGCGATGCCCAATCGGTGCGCTGTGTGAAGGATTGAGGATGGTCTGGAGACCCCGTTGATGCGGAGATGAAACGCTAACCCTCTTTATATTAACGTGTTGATTGCGTTGGGAATCACTTCGACACGGTAGTTTCCGAAGGTGAGCAGCTCGCCTTCGACTTCGGCGCGGAACAACTGCGGGGAGGTGATGGCGATGTCGGTGGCGAGTGTTTTCCGGATGCTCTTGATTTTGTCGATATGGTCGCCGGAGAACATCTCCTTGAGGTGGGCGACGACCTTTGGGATGCCCATTTTCGGGATGACAATGAGGTCGATGCGGCCGTCGTCGGGCACGGCGTATTTGGCTTCGCAGATGCCGCCGCCGTTGTATTTGCAGATGGCTGCGATGACCATGAAGACCTCCCCGTCGAAGCGGAATCCGTTGTCGGCGGTGACCGCCACGGGGGTGGGCTTGTGGGAGAAGAGGGTCTTCAGCAGCGACAGCACATAGACGGCAGAGCCGCCGAATCGGGGCTTGTGGTAGGTGACGTCGTAGATGACGTCGGCATCGAAGCCGAAGCCGGCGATATTGATGAAGTAACGGCTGTGTCGCTGACTGTCAGGTGCTTGTGTGGTCACTTTGCCTACGTCGTGTTGTATGAAACGCCCCTGTTTCCAGCGTTGGATCACCTCCTCGATGCCCTTCGGGTAGTGGTGGGTGCGCACCCAGTCGTTGCCTCGACCCAAGGGCAACGCGGCCAGATAGACCTCCCGGGTGTTGCATCCGGAGTCGAGGATGCCGTTCACTACCTCGTTGACAGTGCCGTCGCCCCCCGCCGCCACGATGTGGCGTACTCCACTGTCGCACAATGCTTTGGAAGTGGCGATGCCCTCTCCGGGACGAGTCACTCGGTGCACTTCGTGCCGGATACCATATTTCAGCAGCAGATTCTCCACCTCTTGCCAGTGCAGCACCGATTTCTTCTCATTGGCGTTGGCATTGAGGATGATATGCCAAATGTGGTCTTCGATTGTGATATTTGTCATTTTTCGTGATGATTCATTGTCAATTAAGCCACTGAGCGCGTAAGCGTGTAATCGTGTAAGCCCGTAAGCTCAAATAGGCCGCAAAAATACGAAAAAAATAGTATTTTCGCGCCCTGAATTATGAGAGAGAAAAAGATATCCATACGCGGTGCGAAAGTCAACAATCTGAAGAATATCGATCTGGATATTCCTCGCAATAAGTTTGTAGTAATCACAGGGTTGTCCGGCTCCGGCAAGTCCTCGTTAGCCTTCGACACGCTCTATGCCGAAGGGCAGCGGCGCTATGTGGAGAGCCTCAGCTCCTACGCCCGGCAGTTCATGGGGCGCATGCGCAAACCCGATGTGAAGTCCATCACGGGCATCCCCCCGGCCATCGCCATCGAGCAGCAGATCCTCTCCAGGAACCCGCGCTCCACGGTCGGCACCGTGACCGAGATCTACGAATATCTCAAGCTGCTGTTCGCCCGGATCGGCCACACCTACTCGCCCGTCAGCGGCCAGGAGGTGAAGCGGCAGGATGTGAATGACGTGCTGCGTTATATCCAGGGAATCCCCGAAGGCGAAAAGGTCTATGTGCTGTCGCCGGTGATCATTCCCGAGGGCCGTAGTCTCAACGACCAGCTGCTCATTCTGCGGCAACAGGGCTTCAACAGGATGGTGTACGGTCAAAAGCTTATGGATATTGAAGAGATTATCGACATGTCCGGCACGCTGGATCAGTCGAAACTCTTCATTATGGTGGACCGTTTCAAGTCGGAGAGCACCGCCGCGCATCAGGTCCGCGTGACTGATGCTGTGAATGTGGCCTTTTCGGAGGGCAAGGGTACTTGCGTGGTGCAGCGCGAGGGCGCGGAGATCACCCAGCGGTCGTTCAGCAACTTTTTCGAAGCCGACGGGATGACCTTCGTGGAGCCGTCGGTGAACATGTTCAGCTTCAACAACCCTTACGGTGCGTGCCCGACGTGCTCCGGCACCGGCATGATCGAGGGCGTGAATCCCGACCTCGTCTTCCCCGACCGTTCCTTGTCGGTGGCGGAGGACGCGGTGGCCTGCTGGCACGGCGAGGTGATGGGCGAGTGGAAACGCCACTTCATCCGTTTCGCCTCCAAACTCGATTTTCCCGTCTATCGCGCCATCGACGACCTCACCCAAGAGGAGTACAACCTGCTCTGGTACGGCGATGTGAAGCACGACGTACACGGCATCACCCAGTTTTTCGACTTCGTGGCGGCCAACACCTACAAGATACAGTTCCGGGTGATGCAGGCGCGCTATCGCGGGCGCGAGCTCTGTCCCGAATGCCACGGAACCCGTCTGCGCAAGGACGCCCAGTATGTGAAGGTGAACGGCAAGTCCATCTCCGAACTGCAGAATATGCCGGTTTCGGAGTTGAAGAAATTCTTTGAAAACTTCGAGTATCAAAACGATAACGAACGCGAGATTGCCAAAATCCTGATGCGGGAAATCACCACCCGTATCGGACTGCTCGACGAGGTGGGGCTCGGTTACCTGACCCTCGACCGCAACTGCGCCACGCTTTCCGGCGGTGAGTCGCAGCGCATTA
>JAEEIG010000034.1 GCA_016281255.1 Bacteroidales bacterium | reverse complement strand
TCCGGCAAGGGATCCGCCCCGGCAACCCCACCGCCATTCCGCCCCACCCCCTTCCGTCCCCGGCCACGGCACACCGCACCCGTGTGGCGGAATCCCGGACGACACCCACACCGTGACGAATCTTTCACCTTCTCCGCAAAAGAAAAGGACGTTGAAACCGGCCTATCTTACTTTGGCTCACGGTATTACAGCAGCGACCTGAGCGTTTGGCTGAGCGTGGATCCGCAGAGTGACAAATATCCTTCGCTTTCGCCTTACACGTATTGCGCGGATAACCCGGTGAAGTTGGTGGATCCGAATGGGGAGGAAGTGTGTGATGGTGGAGAGCCATCCAAAAGATTTAATAATTTTTTTGATAAAAAAATAAGAACGCCATTGATAAAAATGTTTGAAGATGGTGCTAGTTTTGACGAGTTGGAGGCCGCAGCCGATTACTTGTGCAATAAATATCAAAAAAGACTTCTAAGGGGATGCCGTACTGTAACCGGTATGGGACGCATAGAAAAGATAGATGTTAAAGTGTTTAGTGAAACAGAAGAAAAAATCGAAATTGAGAGTCGACCTGACAATCAAGAAATGATAGTATGTGGAGAACTCCCTATTGGTGCAAATGTCTATGCCGCCGAAATTGATTTTAATCCGTATGGTGTAGAAAATTACGCCACATTCATTGCCGCAAATAAAGTAGAAACAGGATGGATTAGTTCCTCTGAAGGAAATTCTTTCTCTTATGATTTGGAAGTTGATGGTGCAAGTTCAATGACGTATTGCATACAAAACAGACTCGCCGATAAAAGACAAGATAATTGGAGTTTTTCAGTAACATTGCGATCAAGAAGATTAGATATAAGACCTGAGTTGAGGGTTTCTAATTGTCGTACTCGCAAAAAAATTGTTCGCAAGAGATGAATCAATTGGAGAAAAGCAAACAGAATATGAAGAAATTATTGTTTGTTTTGGTATGCTTCCCAACTCTGTTGTTCGGGCAACCTGTGACTGGACTGCAGGATGCCCACAACCAACTTGTGGGCGGGTTACCGCATGGGAGTTGGTTCGTGATCTCCAAGAAGGTTGATAATGATACTATTTTGGTGAAAAAGACGGTGTACGAGATGGGTTACAAGCTGTCCGATACCAGCTATCATTTCAAGACAGGTAAGCTCGTTCAAACCATCAGCTACAGAGATGGTTTGGAGGAGGGAGTTTCAAAAGAATATTGGCCTAACGGCCGATTGCGCGGAGAGGTCTCCTACAGACAGGGCGTTGTGGATGGGGTGGTTAGAAGCTATTCTGCAGGAGGAGAACTGTTAACACGACTTCTCTACGTGAAAGGCGAAGAAGACCTGAACTATCCGGACAGGTATCTCTCGAACACAGTTGAATATGACACCTCCTACGTGGGCTTTAACCAGCCCATTTGGAAGTATTATGCAAAATACGACACCTTAATAGACTCCGCTTATTGCCTGGCAGACAGCTTGGTCCAATACTATAAAAACAACACCTTGTACAAAGAAAACTTTTACAACCATCAAAGGATACTCGAAACTACAACAATATATTCCAATGGTCTGAAAGACACAGTGTACACTTTCTATACGAAAAAGAATTACAACGGTCTTCAAAGCATCCATTATTATCAGGCGGGCAAACTGACCAAAACAGTCTATTATGACACAAAAGGGAGAGTTTTCAAAAACCAGAAACGTGGTGAAAGAAAAGCCCTTGGTTGGAGTACATATAGGTTCATGAGAAAATGGAGAAGGAAACAGAACAGCGATACTAAAAGCGAAAATTCTATCTTGTAAAGGTCAATTGCTTTTTTTCGTACTTTCGCGCCAACAAACCCGCTATGCCCACCACCCTCGCATATAGCCCGCTGACCCCGCAGAACACCGCAAAACGCCTTTCTCCAATCAAAAAACCGAAATTTCCAACTCTAACCTAACTCTAACTTTTCCCTAAGGTATGCTTGAAAAAATAAAAATTAATTTTGACGGGCGCAAAAGAAGAAAAATCCTATCTTCGCGGCGGATATATTAAAACGTCAAATATGAAGAAATTATACGCTTTTGTGCTCTGCACCATCATTTGCGGGATGGCCGCCGCCCAGAATGTGACCCCGCAGGAAGCCGCTACCGTGGCGCAACGCTTCCTCGAAAGCCAAGGGAAAACATTGGTGCGCTGCGCCAAAGTGATGGACAACGGGCGGGACAACCTGCTCTACATCTTCAACGCGGAAAACGCCTTCGTGGTGGTTTCCGGCGACCGAAGCGCACAACCCGTGCTGGCCTATATCGACCATCAACTCTACAATGAGAGCGATGTGGTGGCGCCGTTCCAGATGTGGATCGACCACTACGCCAACCAGATCGCGCAGCTCAAACGGGAGCACGTCGTGCAACCGCAGCCGGCAGCCCAGTGGGAGGCCATTCTCACAGACGGCTCCTCGTTCCGCACGGGTGACAGTATCGCACCGCTGATGCTGTCGAGATGGGACCAGGGCAGCTATTACAACTACTACTGTCCGCGCGACCCAGCAGGACAAAACGGTCGTGTGGTGACCGGCTGCGTGGCCACAGCAATGGCGCAGCTTATGTACTACTTCCGCTTCCCTGAATCCGGCGTTGGAAGCTACTCCTACACCGACGAGAACTACGGGGTGCAATCGGTCGACTACGGCAACGCCCACTACGACTACAACGCCATGTGCGACGTGCCCACCTGCCTCAACCCCGAGATTTCGAAGCTCATCTACCATTGCGGTGTGGGCGTCGATATGCACTACGGTCCCAACGGTTCCGGTATGACCAACCACAGTGCGGCACAGGTTATGCGCACCTACTTCAAATACTCCCCCGAAACTGAATACCTCTTCCGCGATTCCACCGACCTCAACTGGGACAGCGTGATTGTCAGCCACTTGCAACGCCGCATCCCGATGTACTACGCTGGCTGGAGTCTTCCCAACATCAACGGACACGGTTTCATCTGCGACGGTTACAAGACGGTGAACGACGCCTACTACTTCCACTTCAACTTCGGCTGGAGTGGCTATATGGACGGCTATTTCTACACCAACTCGCTCTATGTCGGCTCCTCGAACTTCAACCTGGCGCAGGAGCTCATCATCAACGCCTACCCCGACACCACGCAATACACCTACCCCACCCCGCAGCCGCTGACCGGCAGCACGACCCTGACCGCACGCGAGGGCACCTTCACCGACGGCGGTCTGGACTACGAGAACTGTCCGGCCGGAATGAACTACACCTGGCACATCGCACCCGCTGTGAGCAACCTCACCCACGTCACCCTCACTCTCCACTATGACCTTGCCGCAGGTGACACGCTGTGGATCACCAACCCCAACGTGAACACTTTCCAGATGCGCACTGCCGACACGGGCACGCTGAATGTCAATTGGGGCACCTCTGAACTGACGGTAAACCTCATTACTCATTCGGCGGAAAGCGCCGGATTCAGGGCACATTACACCGCCTATCAGGAGACTTTCTGTTCGAAAACAAAGACTTTCAGCAGTGTTACAGGGCATATTGAGGACGGCAGCGGTTCCGCCGACTACAACGACCTCTCATTCTGCAAATTCAAGATTATTTTAGGTCAATTCACCGCCATTTCCGTTCATATCAACTCCCTTGACCTTGAAGAAGGCCAAGATTTCCTGAGTTTCTATGACAACTCCATCAGCGAGGCCAACCATTATCTCACCCTGACAGGTCAACTCACCGACACCGATATCGTGTTCGACACCAGACGGTTGTTGATCTATTTGGAGACGAACGAGTCGGTCACCGGTGACGGATTCAGTCTGGACTACGAAGGCGGGCAGGTAGGGATTGACGGCCACGACAATGCGCTGAGCCTCTACCCCAATCCCGCTAACGACCGCGTGGTGCTCGACTGTGCCGAGCCGATCCGGAGTGTGGAGATCCGCAACGCGGAGGGTCGCATCGTCTATGCAGGCACACCCGAGGCTGACCGCGCCGAAATCCGTATCGGGCAGCTGCCCGCCGGCATCTATCTGCTGACCGCGCGCACTGAAACGAGCGTCATCACCAAAAAAGTCGTCAAGATTTAGGCATAAACACCTCCCCGGCAATCCCTCTCCAAAGAAAACAATTTATGGACAGAAGCAGAAAGAGCTTTCAGGAGAACTTGCGCCGGCATTTTGGCTTTGAGCCGACCGGCAGCCAGGCGGAAGCCATGGACCAGCTCGCCGATTTCATCTACGGCAAAGGCGACCACTTCCTGTTCCAGCTCACTGGTTATGCCGGCACCGGCAAAACCAGCTTGGTGAGTGCCCTCGTGAAGGCGCTGACCGACATCGGCGTGCACATCGTGATGCTCGCGCCCACAGGCCGCGCCGCCAAGGTGCTTTCGCAATACGCCGGGCGCAAAGCCTACACCATCCACAAATGGATTTACCGCGTGTCGAGCAAGGAGGGCGTCCGCCGGTTTGTGCGACGAGAGAACAAAGACAGCCACACCCTCTTCATCGTGGACGAAGCCTCGATGATTTCCGCTCAGGGGAGTCTTAACGACTTGATTGGCAACAGCTTGTTGGACGACCTGATGGAGTTCGTCTATCTCGGAGACAGCAACCGGATGCTCTTTGTGGGCGACGACGCGCAGCTGCCGCCCGTGCATGCGGACGAGAGTCCCGCCCTCGACGCCGACTACCTCCGCAACGCCTACGACGTGCAGGTCTTCGGAGCGCGGCTTACCGACGTGGTGCGGCAGTCGCTCGACTCCGGCATCCTTTTCAACGCCACGCTGGTGCGCGACAAACTCAACGCCGGCGACTACAGTTTCCCGTTGTTCAGCGGACGCAAGTTCGAGGATTTCCGGCGGATTGACGGCGGCGAGATGGAGGAGATGCTCAACCGGCTCTACAACGACCACGACAGCGACGAAATCGTGTTGGTGACACGCTCCAACAAGCGGGCGTTCCTTTTCAACAACGCCGTGCGCAGCCGGGTGCTGTTCCGCGAAAACGTCATTGCCACAGGCGATTACATCATGGCCGTGAAGAACAATTACTACTGGCTCGACGAACTTTCGGAGGCCGGTTTCTTAGCCAACGGCGACATCATGGAAATCATGTCCATCAACAAACAGCAGGAGCTCCACGGCTTCCACTTCGCCGACATCACCGCGCGTCTGTGCGACTATCCCGAGCATCCTTACGTCGATATGAAAATCATCCTGGAGTGTTTGGACTGCGACGGCCCGTCTTTGTCGCACGAAGCCGACCAAAAGCTCTATCAATCTGTGGCAGAAGACTATATGGACATCGTCAATCCGAAGGCGAGATTCATGAAAATCAAGGAAGACCCCTACCTGAACGCCGTGCAGGTGAAGTTCGCCTACGCGCTGACCTGCCACAAGACGCAGGGCGGCCAGTGGGCGCACGTGCTCATCGACCAAGGCTTCCTTCCCGACAACACCATCGACAAAGAATACCTCCGCTGGATGTACACTGCCGTCACCAGAAGTACACAAAATCTCTATTTGCTGAATTTTTGCGACGAAGCGTTTGGGGATGCATAAGGCATCCTAATAAGCCGCGGCCTAATGTGAATATGACTTTGACCATGACTTTGAGAGAGCACTTATTAAAAGTTATGAACATCGGGATTTAAAGAAATTTAAATCGTATTTTTGCGGCTGTTTCGCGTTTTAGAATTCGATTTCAGACTTTAATATTTATTCAAATAATCACCAAGTATGAAAAAGCATTTATTTTTTATGCTGGCTTTGTTTGCACTCTGTTTCACAGCAGTGCCATTGTCGGCGCAGACCATTTGGGACGGCACCGCGGACGTTTCGTGGTATGACGCCTCCGAGACCTCTTTCGACATCTACACGCCGGAGCAGTTGGCTGGCGTGGCGCAGTTGGTGAACAACGGCACCACCTCTTTCAGCGGCAAGACGTTGAATCTGGCGAATGACCTCTGGCTGAACAGCACGGGCGACTCCACCAACAACTGGACACCCATCGGCGGCGGTTCACCCACGGCCGAGTCGCCGAGCACCGGCAACGCCTTCAAAGGCAACTTCAACGGCCACGGCCACGCCATCCACAACCTCTACTGCGACAAGGGGAGCACCTTCCACGCCGGACTTTTCTGTGCACTGGAAAACCCCTGCAAGATCGACTCTTTGGTGCTTTACAACCCTGTGCTGAAGTCGCGCGGCATGATGGGCTGCATCACGGGCTTCACCCGAGGCAGCAGCTCGGTTTATATCCGTCACTGTCTGGTGGTGAACATCCGCATGGAGGGTGAGAACAGCACGGGCAGCAACAACATCGGCGGCATCTGCGGTGCCACCTATCCGAACAGCGGCAACACCTATGTCGAGAACTGCGGTGTGACGGGCGCGATCACCGGCCACTACCCCGCCGGCATGGCAGGCAACGCCGATCGGGCCTACATCTCCAACGCCTATTACGCAGGCACACTCTTCGCCTACAGCACGAACTACGGCGGCATGACCGCACACGGCGGCAACCGCTCAAACTGCTACTCTTACACCGAAGTGCTGAGCACCACCACCCAATCCACCGCCTCCTCTGACGGCAATTCCGTCTCGCAAGCCGAGATGCAGTCCGACAGCATGATCACACTCCTCGGCGACGCCTTCACCTTGGATCCGGGCGTGAACAACGGCTACCCCGTGCTCTCCTACATGTTCGGCATCAACCCCTCTTCCGACATCTTATGCGCGGGCGAATCGGTCACGCTGACCGCCTTCGGCTACGACTCCTACGTTTGGAATAACGGTTCCGCCTCTGAATCCATCACGGATTTCCCGACCACCACGACCACCTACAGCGTCACGGGCACGCTCGGGTCCTTGACTCACACACACGAAGTCACCGTCACCGTCTATCCGCAAGCCGTGATCAACACGACAGTGACGGCATCCGCGGACGGGCAGACACATGCCACTGTCTCCCCCGAGACCACCACGGTGCCTTGCGGCAGCAGCAATGACGTAACGCTGACCGTTTATCCGGACGAGCACTGGCGCGTGGCCAGCGTCTATGTGAATGGAGTGCAGGCGTATGGGGAGTTCTCCTACGGTCCCGCCACCGTCACGGTCACCCCTGGCGGCACCATCACCGACGTGGTGGTCAACCTCACGGATGCGCTCACCTGCACCCATGTCCACAACCTCTCCGTCTCCAACATCAACGGCACCAACGCCACCGTCACCTGGACTCCCCAAGACAACGGCGAGCTTTCCGAATACCATGTCATCTTGCGTGAGAACGTCACTGGAACCGAAACGGAATTCACCACCGTCGAGCTCAGCTACCTGCTGACGGGATTATCGGAGCACACCGCCTACACTGTCGGCATATACACCTTCTGCACAGACGGTTACGGCAGCGACACGGTGTACAAGAACTTCGTCACGCCGTGCAACTCGCCGGTCTCCGTAACCGTGGGAGGAGGGACCTCCAGCACCCAGGGCAACTATTTCCCGACCCAGACCTACTACAACTACTCTTACACACAGCAGATCATCCCTGCTTCTCAACTGAACAACGAAGCCCAGGAGTTCAGCTCGTTGGCTTTCCAATACTTCCTTTCCAGCTCGCTGACCCGCAATCTGGACATCTATCTGGCTCATGTGCCCGACACTTTGGACCTCTCCGACGGATGGGTACTTCCTTCCGCCGACAACAACATCACCTTCACGCAGGTATTTTCCGGACAAGTGGCGCTGAACAATTCCGGGACCGACTACTGGTTCGAATTCCCGTTCAGCCAGAGCTTCACCTACAACGGCAGCGACAACATCCTTGTCGCCGTGTTGGACCATACGGGCAGCTATTCCAACAGTAGCAGCAAATTCTACACGCACAGCGACGCCAACACGGTCAACATGTCACGTTACGTGTACCGCGACGCCTCTTCCTACGACCCGTTAGCACCCGACCAGGCCGGCACACTCTCCAGCAATGTCAACAACATCCGTTTCATCTATTGCGACATGAGCAGCTGCATTCGTCCGAACACCTTGGCTGTGGGCAATCTGGACGCTTCGTCCGCCGAGATTTCATGGTTCAACCCCAACTCCTCGCAAAGTGCCGAGATCGAATACAAGTCCGACAGCGATGAAGACTGGACCTCCACGGGTTCTTTCAACGGTTCCGCTTACACCCTTTACGGTTTGGATGCCAACACGGTTTACCAGGTCCGCGTGCGCGCCCTCTGCGGCGGCAACGAGACGAGCCTTTGGACCGACCCCGTCACTTTCCGCACCGAATGCGAAGCGATTTGGGAGCTGCCTTACACCCAGAACTTCGACGGCAACGACCACTATGGATCCGGCGAGGATGCCTACGTCTTTTGCTGGGACCGCTACACCAACAACCCGAGCAGCCCTGTCTATTACAGCACCAGTTCGTCCGCCCACTCTTTGTCGGGCATGTTGAGATTCGACGACGGCTCCAGTGTCACCAACATCGCCATCATGCCGAAAGTCGATGAGAGCATCAGCGTGAGCGAGCTGCAGGTCTCCTTCTGGGTGAAAAACACTTCCGCCTCCTCCCCGGCCGTCCTCGAACTCGGTGTGATGACCGACAAAACGGACCCCACCACGTTCGAGACCCTCGACACCATCCATCCCCAGGTCGTCAACCAATACAACCTTATTGAATATTCTCTGGCGAACTACACGGGTTACGGTCAGTACATCGCTTTCCGCGCCAGCAACGGCAACGGCGGCAACAACCTCCGTCTGGACGACGTGACGTTGGACTACATCCCGATGTGCCAGCACCCGGTTGGCCTTGTGGTGGATGCAACGACTTCCGAGTCGGCGGACATCCATTGGACTGAAACCGGTTACGCCACCTCCTGGTATGTGGAATACGGCCCTGCCGGCTTCACTCCCGGCGAAGGTTCCGTGGAAACGGCTTTCGACACTTCCTACACCCTTTACGGTTTGACACCGAACACCGAATATGACGTCTATGTCTGGTCCGACTGCGGCGGCATGGAAAGCACGAGCATCGACGCCTCCTTCCGCACCGACTGCGGCCCGATCGTGGCACTTCCTTATAACGAGGATTTCGAGACCGGCATTTACGCCACTTCACAAAACAACTACATCCTCTGTTGGAGCCGTTTCGCTTCCGATCCGGCACACTACGTCTATGTTCCCAGCAACAGTTACGCCCACAGCGGCACACATTTCCTCGACTTCCATCACACCACCAACTGCTACAACATCGCCATCACGCCAGAGTTGGACCAAAGCTTTGACGTGAGCCAGCTGATGGTGAACTTCTGGGCTTGCAGAACCGGTTCGAGCGGCACATTGGAAGTGGGCGTTATGACCGACAAAGATGTGGACTCCACCTTCGTGCCGATGGACACCATCGACCTCTCCGCCATGAACACCTACGCCTACGCCGAGCAGTTCGTGAGCTTCGGCAACTACCAAGGAACGGGCAAGTACATCGCCTTCCGCGTCTCCAACGCCGCCAGCTGCGGTTACTACGTTGACGATGTGGTCATCGACTATGCGCCCGACTGCTCGCCTGTCAACAGCCTGGCCGTTTCCGACATCACCGGCACTACCGCGCAAGTGACTTGGACGCCCGGACATTTCGGCACTGTCGATAGCTACACGCTCGAATACTCCGAAGCCGACATGGAGAACTGGATGTCGATCGACAACATCACCGGAACCTCCTATCTGCTGAGCGGTCTGGACTACTCCACGGATTACGACCTGCGTGTGAAGCCGAACTGCGACGACCTTTCCTCCGGCGATTGGACGACAGTCTCTTTCCACACCCAATGTTTGGTGGGCGGCGATGTCACGATTGGCGACGGCACGACCACCAATAACTACCTGCCGTCATACAGCTATTACAAATATTCTTACAGCCAACAATTGTTCCTCGCTTCCGAAATCGGCTCTCCGAGAAGCATAGAATCTGTGACGTTCGACTTGGCGAACTATGCGGCTAACCGCACTTATCAGATTTACCTGATGCATACCACCGAGACTTCCGTTTCCAGCTGGATTGATGCCACCAATGCGCAACTTGTATTCGACTCCGTGCAACCGTTGCATGCCGGTTTGAACACCTTCACGTTCTCCCAGCCTTTCGAATACAATGGTGCCGACAACCTGTTGTTGATCACGTTGGATGTGACGGGCAGCTACCAAAGCAGTCCTTACAACAGCTGGCGCACGCACACGGCATTCTCCAATGCTTCCCGCTATGTCTATCAAGACGGCAGTGCTTACAGCATCTCTTCTGTGCCGGCTTCCGGCGGCACCGGCACCACCAGCCGGAACAACGTCGTCTTCGGTGCGGCTTGCGGCACTTCCACCTGCGCGGTCCCGGTCGTTTCCGTCAGCGACATCACCAGCGACGGCGCGACTGTGACCTGGGTGCCCGGCTATCAGGAATCCGCCTGGGAGATGGAATACAGACCTGTTTCCGACACCAACTGGGTCAGCATGGGCACGGTGACCTCCATGACGGAAATCATCACCGGCTTGACCCCCAACACCGCCTACAAAGTGCGTATGCGTTCTGTCTGCGACGGCGGCGAATACAGCTATTGGGCTGAGACCAACTTCACCACGGCCTGCGGTGCCATCACGGTCACCCAGGACAACCCGTGGTTCGAGAATCTCGAGAACAACACCACGATGGCCTGCTTCGATATTCCGGTCACCTATACGAATGGCAGCAACACCTATCCCAAGACGTTAAGTTATGGCGATGCCGCCCACTCCGCGCCCTACACCATCGAATTCAAGGGCACAAGCAACATGTTGGTGCTTCCTGAATTCACCAACGACATCCACGACCTGCGCATGTCCTTCTGGGCTACCAGTTGGGGTGTGACCACCACTGCGACGGTCGGTGTGATCACTGACCTCAATGACCCGGCCTCCTTCGTAGTGTTGGGTGACGCCGGCACTCCCGGACCGCGCGGCGGCTCTGGCGGCGGCAACGGCGCCTTCATGGGTCCGTTCGACTTCAACGGCGTTCAGGCCACCTCTGGCCGTATTGCCATCCTCTTCACCGGAACAACCGCCAGCGATGCCGGATGGAACCTCGACGACTTCACCGTGGAACTCATTCCGTCATGTTCCGCTCCTGTACACACCTCTCTCACGGTCAGCAACGTGACCGCCAACAGCGCCGAGGTCTCTTTCCTTGACGACGATGTCAACCACAACGATTGGGTCATCTACTACGGTGAGACGGGTACCTCCACCGACACTTGGAGCAGCATGAATGTCACCACCAATTTTGGCAACATCCTCACCGGCCTCAACTCCAACACGAACTATTCGGTGTATGTAATGACGTTGTGCGGCGGTGTACCTGGCGATGACCAAACCAACACCGTGAACTTCACCACAACCACGGTCCCGGCTTCCCTGCCTTACACCACCGACTTCGAAGATGCCACCGACAATCTGCAGTGGGGCATTCTCAACGGCACACAGGCCAACAAATGGCACATCGGCGAGCCCACTGACGGCATCAGCGATGTGAACACCACCATCGGCGGCACGAACGGCCTC
This sequence comes from Bacteroidales bacterium, assembly GCA_016281255.1. GTDB lineage: Bacteria > Bacteroidota > Bacteroidia > Bacteroidales > WCHB1-69 > F23-D06. The sequence goes on along the minus strand of JAEEIG010000034.1, from coordinate 1,374 downwards.
TACATCTCCAAGGACGGCGGTGTCTCGAACACCTACCAAGGCACCGAAAGCCGCGTATATGCCTACAGGGACATCCTCGTTCCCGACGGCACCACCGAACTGGTGCTCTCCTTCGATTGGAAGGCGCAAGGTGGCCTTTACAACTACGAATTCCTCCGCGTTTACTGGCTGGATCCCACTGTGGTGAGCCTCACTGCCGGCAACAATCCGCCGACGGTCAACGGGGTCAACTACGACGCCGCCGGCCAGCCCGGCAACTACGGTCCCAATGCCACTGAGCACTGGCTTTCACAGCAAAACACCTGGCAACACCAGGAGATGGTCATCACCTCCGACCAGTTCCCGGAGATGGGCACTGGCGACAGAATCTACCGTCTGGTATTCCATTGGAGAAACACCAGCTACAACAGCCAACCGCCCGCCGCAGTCGATAACATTGAGCTGCACGCCATCACATGCGCAACCCCGACGGCTCTCAGCGCGAGCAATGTGGGCGAGAACGACGCCACTGTGTCCTGGATCGGCAACGCCGACACCTACGGTGTCACCGTCACCTCCCCGACGGGTACGGATTACCAGACCACTTCTTCAAACTCCTTGACATTGACGGGACTGACTCCCAGCACCACCTACCAGGTGACGGTCAGAGCCTACTGCGGCGCAGACTCCTCAATGGCCTCCCAGACGTACAGCTTCACCACCGCTTGCGGCGCGATTTCCGTGGCCACGGCGCCGTGGACCAGTGGCTTCGAAGGCACTGACGCGGAACTGCTCAACTGTTGGGTTTCTGTGGCCACAGGTTACTATAATGGCAACACCTTCCCGCATATTACAAACGCTTCCATTATCGCCCACACCGGTTCCAGCGCTTTGGAAGTGGCCTTCGGCGACATTGTGACTGCCCTGCCGCTCTTCGTGGAAAACCTCAGCGACCTGCAGGTCTCCTTCTGGGCCAAGACCAACAACTACAGTAGTGACAACCCCACAATGGAACTGGGTTATATGACAGATCCTTATGATATCACGACTTTCGTCTCATTAGAAACGTTGTCAGGATCGACCTACGCACAGACGACGAGAACTTTCTCTGATCTGGCTGGTTTGAGCTTGCCGAACACCACACGTATCGCTTTCCGTTATGTTCGTCCGACCAGCTCGTCACTCAGCTCTTGGTATGTTGACGATATTGTGGTAGAGTATGCCGGCAGCGGCCCTGTCATCACCAATCCTACTGTGACCACCACGGCCGCCACGGGCGTCCAGCAGACCACTGCCACCCTGAACGGCACCATCACCAACCCCGACGGCGTGACCATCACGGCCAAGGGCTTCGAGTGGAAGGCCACCGCAGGCGGCACCTACACTCCTGTGACC